>CACZTI010000053.1 GCA_902783985.1 uncultured Erysipelotrichaceae bacterium
AAACTTTGTCTATATTATAACATTTTCATAAAAAAATACAATATTTATCAAATAATAGTTGCATGCAAACAATTTCTCTGGTATATTAATAATAACGATTGATATTTATGTTACATACATGAAATAAAAGTTGTAAATAACTACAACTACTGCTCCATTTGAATTCAAAGTACGTCAGAGATGATGTATTTTTTTATTGCTATTACCTATAAGGTAAGATAACAATATAATAATATAAATATAAAAACACATATATAGTTATGTGTTTAATAATTTATTAATTACTTCTTAATTTATTATTAAAAAATTATAGTATTTTCCAATTGCTATTAAAATTAATAATGATATATTAATAGATAGTAAAAGAATAATATGACTTTTTCTTTCTTGAACAAGATTGGCGATAAATTCACGAATTAAAGCATTGGTATAAAAATACCATTTTGTTTTACTACCAATACCTTCACAATCTATTCCTTGTTCACAAGCGATAACACCACTTCGAAAAACATGATAATTAGTAGTTGAAAAACTTATTTTAGCATCATTATTAACACTATCAATAATATTTTTAGAGAATCTCATATTTTCAATAGTACTTGTAGATTTATTTTCAATAATAATCTGTTTTTCTTTAATTCCATTATCTAATAAATACCTTTTCATAGCTTCGGCTTCAGATATTACTTCATCTTTTCCTTTACCACCACTAGGAATATAAACTATTTTCTTTTTATTATTTTCATATTGTTTTTTGCCAAATTCAATGGCTTTATCACATCTTCCCTTCAAAAGAGGTGGTAAAGTACCATCTTGATTTATTTTAGAACCCAAAATAATGACAAAATCTTTATTATACTCAGGTATATGTTTAGAGGCTTTAATATTACAATATAGTGTTGCAATAATTAATGTATAAAAATATGATAAAGTAGCATTTGTACAAATATCTAAAGCATACTTTATAAATTGTTTATCAGTATCAACTAATAATTTAGTAATTAATAAATATATTCCTTGACTACCAAATAATCCTAATATTGCGAATAAACCTAAAAAGATTCCTAATAATCTTCTTGGACTAAAACTTTCTCTTTTTATTAAAACAAAATTAGTTATAATACAATATAATGATAAAATAATAATACAAGGAAGTGTTAACATAGTAAAATAACTTAATGATTTTAAAGTATTATTATATATATCAACAATATTTAAAACATTCCAGTTTTGAATTAATAAATTAATTTGTCTTAAAATATTAACATTGATAAATATTAGTAACCCCAAATTCATAATAATACCATATGAATATTTTTGTTCTTCATATTGTTTTCTTATATATAATATACATCCTATAGCTATTCTAATTAAAGCTAAAATTAAAATAATTTGAATAGACTTACTTAATAAAACATTATCTGATAAATTTGTTTTTAATATAATATTGATTGATAAGAAAATAAAAATTATCGTCACTATTAAGTATATTATTCTTCGTTTTTTCACAAAATACCTCCTAAATCTAAATTATTATAACATTGATACATATAGACCCTTTTTTTAATTATATCATGAATTTGTATTTTGAAAAATAGCAAGAGCAAAAAACTCATCAATTTGATGAGTTTTTATTAATTAACTGTAACACTAATTTGTTTAGTAATTCTTTTTATTGATGAATCTGATGGAATAAAATCAATCATTACATAACCATCAATACTTGAACTAACTCTTTTTGTTGCTTGAACTCTTATTTCAATTTCTTCATCAGCTCCAACATTAATCGTTTTTGCTTGATTTGATGGATAATATATTTCACTTCTACTTGTACCCAATTTAAATGTACCAGCAACATTAGCTTTAATTTTAAATTTTGTATAACTACTTGATAACATTGTTATTTTATCAGTACTTGCAGTTATTCTAGCATATTTAACAGTACTAGTAGATGAACTTGATCCAGATGAACCACTATTACTACTTGATCCAGATGAACTTGAACCACCACCATAATAATAATTATTATTGTTATTGTTGTTATTATAGTTATTATAATTATTATCAATAACATTTACAGTAACAGTACCTACTTTTCCATTACTACTTGTAAAACTAATAGTTGCTGTACCTGCACGATTTGCCATAATAGCTGCAGATACACCATTACTTGATGTTACACTTACAACTGATGGATTACTTGATGTAAATGTTAATGTTTTATTAATAGCATTGTTAGGAGTAACTACGGGATTAATTGTCGATGTTCCACCAACATTTAATGATATAGTATTTGGATTACATGAAACACTTTCTACCATAACATCATCACCATATTTTGATACTTCAACAATAGTTTTACTAGATACACCATTAGGTGCAGTTAAAGTTATCGTAGATGATCCTTCGCTTAGACCTCTTACCTCACCTTTACTATTTACTGTTGCTACACTGGTATTACTACTTGTCCAAGTAAAATAATTCATACTTACACCTGCAGGTGATACATTATAATCAATTTGTTTTGTCTCAGATAATTTTAATTTTATTAATCCTGTAGGAATAGTTATCGCTTCTGGTCCTTTAATAATATCAGCAGTTAAATTTTGATTTAAAACTATAACTTTTATTTTACTTTCAAAAACATTATTAATACTTACTGTAACGTATGTTGTACCACTAGCAAGGGCTTTTACTTTACCATCATTTCCTACACTTGCTACACCACTATTATTGCTAGCAAAATGTTTCTGATAAATATATGAATTTGTAGGATCTGCAATATATGGATCAATAATTAACTTATCACCTAAATCATAAGTACTACCAATTCCCATGATTAAGTCACCTTCTGGGAAGCTAATACTATTAATCTTAACATCACTTCTTCCACCTGATACAGTAACATAACATTCTTCTCTTAACACTTTGTTACTGTTGTGTACATATACAGCGTAAATAATAGCGGTACCTGAACTTTTTCCGGTAATTAAACCAGAACTTGTAACAGTTGCTACACTTTCATTACTTGATGAATACATAATGAAAGCATTTGGATAATTAGTAACAGTAGCCGATATTTGTTTAGAACTACCAACAGTGATATTTTCATTTTTATTATTTAAAACAAGAACAGGTTCTAATGTTTGTTGTCCATTATTCTCCTTATTATCATCTTGAACTTCTCTTCTTCCACAACTTGTAATCATACTAACAAAAATAATAAATATAATAATACCTAATAATAGCCAAATTAATTTTTTATTATTATAATAAAAATCTTTAAAATTAAATCCATTACCTGATTCTATTTCATCATCTAAATCAATATTTTCATTATACATAATCCACCTCTTTTTTTTCGAACATATTATATCATAAAATGTCTTATTTTTCAAATTTTAATACATATTCAATTACTCTTTTAATCATATCATCATTTAAATATGGCGTAATAACACAATATTTTTGATTATCAGGACATTTTATAAAACCATTAGCGGTACCTTTTAATAAATTGGCACCTTTTATTTCAATATATTTCGCTTGTTCTTTACTTGATAGATCAAAACTCATTTGATATTTAAAATGTTTTAAAAATTTTGTATCATAATATTCTTTTAAATAATCATTGGTTGCCATAATAACATGAAAACCAATTACTTTACCATAATCAAGTATCTTTTCAATTACATCTTTTGTTTCAGGTATTTTAAATATTTCACTAGATTCATCAATAACAATAAAGATATGTTCCCATTTTCTTTTATGATGAAGGTTATATTCTTGAATATTAGAATATTTATTATTAAATAATATATGAATTCTTTCTTCTATCACTTTCAAAATATTGATTAAGGCATCTAATCCTTTATTACCATCAGAAATATTCTTTTTATTACCTAGAATATATGGGATACCATTATATTCACCAAGTTCTATTTTTTTAGGATCTAAAAATAAAAATTTAATATCTTTGGGACTATTTTTTAAAATTAAGGAAAGAATTATTGTATCCAAAAAAACACTTTTTCCAGTTCCTGTAGTACCTGATATAAATAATCCATGTACTGTTTCAAAATCTAAATAAATGTTTTCTTTATCATCTTTACCAACTGGTATTACAAGATTTCGATCAAGATATTCCTGTAATATCATTTTTTTAAAATTTACATATTCTTTACTATCATCTAATAACAAGTTACATTTTTCTTTAGTATCCATAATATCACCCTTATTCTTATATATTATATTGTAGCACATAATTATTTAAAGTAAAAGAAAAAAGATAGAAAAAATTAATTTTGATTTTCTATCTTTGTCAATGTTTCACATATAGTTTTATTTGATACATTATCTACGGGATACCATCCATAACTTGCCATCAAATCATATGTTTCTGCTTGAGAATTCATAATAGTATCAAGGCCATTTTTTAAAGATGTTCTACTTTCTTTATTGGAACTTTCAAGTGTTCCATGAACAAAAACTTCAACACTACTCTTTAGTACTAATAAATAATTTTCCATCATTAAACGATCATCCATTTGTTTTACCTCCAAGTACATTTACTAAAGTAGTTTTTAAATTTTGTAATTTTGATTTTTCGTTGTTAAAAAAATCTTTAATTTGATTATTTTGAACATTACTATCAAAATCATTAAGTAATTTAACAATATTTCCTAAATGACCTATCGCATCTTCAAAATATAATAATTCTTTTTGTGTCATACATTCCTCCCATATATATCATGAGCATTTTTTTAATTTATATACAAAAAAAGTCTTGAAAGACTTTTTAATAAATATCAGAATTTACATTTTTTTGTAGGTTATATCCATATTTAAAAATATAAGATAAACTTGCTATTACCATCATAACAATTATAGAACTAAATCCTAATTTATTTGATATTTCAACATTAACAAATAAATTTTCAATAAATTGCATTAATATTGTAATAATAATATCAATAATTAAAATTTGTGTCATCTTTTTTAAGAGTAGACAATTATCTTCTGTAAATGGTGTTTTCCTACTAATATTTTTAAATAATTTAGCAAGATATGTAAAGAAGACGATTTCTAAAATGATTGTTGCCATTCCTAAAACAATGGTCGTTTCTGCAAATACAATTACTTTAGTTTTATCCATATCTTTGATATTTTTCACTACTTCTCCCAAAATATCATATTTAATTTCACCTGTGGTAATCTCATCTTTATATCTAATTGTATATTTTCCAGATAATGAAAAGTCTTCACCTTCAATAGTAATCACTTCCCCACTTGGTGTTTGATATTTTAGATAGTTATCTCCAATCTCAGTATTATTGATAATTACTGGGACAATAATCATTCCTATAATCATAAATGGAATACTAATAATAAGTAAAACTTTTATAATCGTTGCAAATACAGAAACGATTTTACTTAATGTTTTTAAGCCTTTGGCATCATTTTTTTCAAGTTTTACATCAACCTTATTAGTGGTTTTTTCCTCTTTAACTATTTCTTTTTTTACTGTTGGTTCCATTAAATCAACGCCATAAACTTCTTTAATTTTGTTAATATTTTCTGTAGTTGGTTTTGATGTATTATTTTCCCATCTTGCCACCATTCTTCCAGTAACCCCAAGATTTTTACCAAAATCCTCTGCTGATAATTTTAATTCTTTTCTTAATTTGGATATTTTCTTTGATAAATTCATAACTCCTCCTACTATAAAATTATATAATACTTTTTACTAAAAATAAAGTGTTTTTTTTAACTATGATAATTCTTCTTCTAATCCATAATTTAATGGGTATACAATATCCAAAGAATAAGGATTATTTATTGTACCATCACCACTTATAACAGATACATCTCCTCTTAAATAAACACAAGGATATATATTATATTCCTGATAATTATTACCCTCTTTCATTTGAGAATCAAATATTAAGACATTTTTCCCAATTTTATTTAGAAATACAGCTTTATCAAGTTTTATCCAACTATTATCTTTTAAATATAAATAATCACTAGGACTTAATAAACCAATATTAGCAATCATTTTGTTACTAACTTCATCTTCTTCATATAATCCAATATTTCTAATACTTCCAATGTTCCAATCAGTATTAATCATTATTTTTTTACTTTGATTATCTAAATTATCATAATAAACACCATTTAAATATGTATTAATATATGATTTATCATAGTTACCATTTAAATCTTCATTATTATAATTAATTTTATCTATTGGAGTATCTTTTATTAATTTAATAGACGGTAAAGTGTTATAAGAATTACTATTTTTCTTATCAAAAACACCTAATATACGCCATTTTTCACATTCTTTTTTATGGCAATTAAAAGATACATAATTATTATAAGTATTACCATCATATCTAATACTATCGGCATTAACAAGATTATTATTATTTTCACTAATAGTATTAACAAGATATTTATTTTGATCATTGCTTACTTGAATATTGAGACTTAAAGATATTCTTTTAGAACCACTATAATGAATTTTAATTTTATAATCATCTTGTTCACTCACTTCTAAACTTTTGTTTTGGACAATAGTGGTATTGTTATATAAATTACAATTTACGATATTACTATTTAATTCATAATAATATGTAATATTTTTATTTTCATCTTGATTAACATTATTAACTAAATCTAATCGATAATTTATTTTATTTACTGTTTTATTAATTACAGAAACATTGATTTCTATGTCATTTTCTTTTAAAGTTACTTTATAATTATCAATATATTCTTTATCAAAATGATCAACAATAAATTTATAATTAGGGTTAATTTCATTCATGATTAAAGAATAACTACTTCCAAACAACATAATAATACCTATAGATATTAAACTTAATAATAATAAATTTTTTCGTTTCATATTCACTCTCTATCTTTCATTTTAATAATATCAAAAAAAGTAGTTTTTTTCAACTACCTTTATGACATTTTTATTTAGTTTTAACAGATAAATCTTTTTTACAGGGAATTCTTCCAATTGGTTTAACTTTAGTTTTAATAATACCATCAAATATCATAGTTATTTTACTTAAAGTAAAGTAATAATTATTTTCATCATTTAAGGCATCTTCTTTTGCTAAATCAATGGTTTCAAAGTCTCTAATTTCTACTCTTTTATCTTTATCATCATTATAACTATAAGTTCTATAAAATTCAATTTGTTTCATAACAATCCTTATCTATGCATAATATTATATATTTCATTTGCAGATTCTAAACTTTTATTATTTTGATTTACAATTACATAATCATAAATATCTTTATTAGCTATTTCATATTTTGCTGTTTCAAGTCTTGTTTTAATTACATCTTCTGTTTCCGTATTTCTATTTTTTAATCTTTTATATAGTTCTTTCTCATTAGGTGGCATAATGAATATTCCAATACAATCAGGATAATTTTCTTTAATTTGTTTATATCCATTAATATCAATTTCTAGAATAACATCATAACCTTCATTTAAATAATTAACAACTGTGCTTTTTGGTGTACCATAATATTTTCCTGTACCATACTTATTATATTCTAAAAAATCACTATGCTCTATTTTATCTAAAAATTCTTTTTCACTGATAAAATAATAATGAACTTTATCTATTTCACCATCTCTTATGCTTCTTGTAGTACAGGAAATAGATAGATATAATTTTTCTTTTTTTTCTTTATATATTTCTTTTAAATGGGAAACAATTGTTCCTTTACCTACTCCACTTGGTCCTGATATAACAACTAATTTACTCATAATTCCTCCTTTAATTCTACAATTGTACATCCTGGATTTAAAATATCTTGTTTGTATTCTTTTACTTTTTTATGATTTTTTAATACTTCGTAAACTGCTTTCTTAACAAGGCCTTCACCAATTCCATGAATAATACAAATTTTATAATTTTTTAGAAGTATATTATCATTGATAAATTCTTCTGTCAAGTATTTTGCGCTAAATTGATATTCACCATGTAAATCAATAGATGGATATATTTTACTATAATCCATTATGATTCATAACCTCATCTAATTTGGGAATAGAATTCTTACTACCTATTTTACTTACTGATAAAGCTCCTGCAATATTAGATAATTTCATGGTATCTAATAAACTATAATTATTGGCAATAAAATAGGTAAAAGCTCCATGATATATATCCCCTGCCCCTGTTGTATCAACAGTCTCTGCTTTAATACTTGGTATTAAATAATATTCATTATCTATTTTAGTAAATGAACCATAGCTTTCTAAAGTAATAACTATTTTTCCTTTAAAATCTCTTTCTAAAAGATCATAACATTTTTTAATATCATCTATATTATCATAAGAAAAATCTATTTTAGTATATTCCCTTGCAAAATCATTAGAACAAACAATATAATCTGATAAATGACTTAAATTAACAGTTGTATCACTTAATCTTCCAGCATCAATAATTACTTTAGAATGTTTATTTTTATTAATTATTTCTTTGGTAAATTCATAATCATTACCATCAGTTAAAATATAATCAAAATCATTGGGAATATTATCAATATTTAATGATAATTTCATTAATGGATCTCTATTAGTAATAATTGTTCTTGAACCATTAGCTAAATTATTGATAATATAACTTTTGGTTGTGGGAATATTTAATACTTCCATATAATCAGTATTAACACCAATCTTTTTTTGTTCTTCAATTATTTCTTTACCATAATTATCATTACCAATAGGACTAATTAAAGTTACGTCACTTTTCCATAAACCTAGAAGATAAGCAGCATTATTAGCACTACCACCACTAGAATTAATAACTTCTTTAATTTTATATTTTTTATTTTCAGTTGGATATTCACTACAAGGTAGTGTTATATCATAGGCCGATTGCCCAATACATAATATTTTCATCTTTTACCTCTCTAATATAATTGTTGTAGGTCCAGTGTTTACAAGACTTATTTCCATATCAGCGCCAAAAACACCTTCTTCTACATGAAGATATTTTCTTAATTCCTCATTAAATTTTTCATAAAGTAATTTAGCATCTTGATTATTTAAAGCATTAATATAACTTGGACGATTACCTTTTTTAGTATCTGCATATAAAGTAAATTGTGAAATAGATAAGATACTACCTCCTGTATCTAAAATACTTTTATTCATCACATGATTTTCATCATCCATAATTCTTAAATTAATTATTTTTTTGACCATATAATTAATGGTATCTAAATTATCTCCATTAGTAAAACCAACAAGTAACATAAAACCATTTGCTATTTCACCTGTTATTTTATTATCAACTTTGCATTGAGCATGATTCACTCTTTGAACAATAACTTTCACTATAACCTCCTAGATTCTTTAACATATCTGATTTTATTTAAATCATTTAAAAGATTATTTAAAGAATTTAAATTATTGACATATAAACTTATTTTATAACTAATAATATTATCTTTATATAATGTATGAATACTATCAATAATTATATTTTTGCTAGACATTTTGTTTAAAATATCTCCTAAGTTATTTTGATTATTTTTAAGAATAACTAAAATATTCGTTAAATATTTATTTTTAGTTATCTCATTAAATTTAACATCAATTATTCTATCTTCCAAATGAATTAGATTAGAACAACTCTTTCGATGAATAGAAATACCATTATTTTTGGTAATATAACCAATTATATCATCTCCTGGAAGTGGAAGACAACATGAAGCAATATTTACTTTAACATGATCTTCTCCAGCTACATTAACATCAAGTTCATTTTTAGTAATTTTAGGGATTATTTCTTTTGATGGTTCATCATCTCCATAAATAATATTAATAACATACCTTGGAGTGTAATTATTATTTCCTATTTCATAATAAATATTATCTTCTTCTTTAACCTTTAATTCTTTAATAATCTTTTTGATATTGTTATCAGTTAAAAAATCATTAAAACTAATTTTCTTTCTTCTTAACTCTTTTTCTAATAAATCTTTACCTCTTGTAATAATTTCTTCTTTTCTATTTCTTGCAAAAAAAGCTTTTATTTTATTCTTTGTTTGGGTTAATTTTACAAAGTTTAACCAGTCTTCTTTTGGACCATTACTTAATTTACTGGTATTTATTTTTATGACATCACCATCTTGTAAAATATAGTTCAATGGAACAATTTGATTATTAACAAGTGCTCCTACCATCTCTTCTCCTATTTTAGTATGAACTCGATATGCGAAATCAACAGGAGTACTACCAAGAGGTAATTCTATAACATCTCCTTTAGGTGTAAAAACATAAATATTATCAGGATTATTTTCTTCTTTAATTAAACTTCCTATATCACTATTTTCTTCTTTACTTGTATCAATAATCGCTTTAAAAAACTCTAATTTAGCGTCTGTTTTAGATAAATTAAAAGCTTCTTTATGTTCTTTGTATGACCAATGAGCAGCAACACCATTTTCAGCGATATCATTCATTTCAAAAGTTCTAATTTGAATTTCAAATAATTCATTATTTACTCCAAAAACGGTGGTATGTAAAGACTCATATCCATTACTTTTAGGCATAGCGATAAAATCTTTAAATCTTTTCGCAATAGGTTTAAATTTCGAATGAATAAGTCCTAATACGAGATAACAATCTTCATCTTTTTTTACTAAAATACGAAGGGCTAATAAATCATATATATCACTAAATTTTCTTCCTTTATCTAATTTATTATAAATACTATAGATACTTTTACTTCTTCCTTTAATTTCAAATGAGATATTATGTTCTTTAAGTAAATTAGATACTTCCATCATCATTTCATTAATAGTATTATCTCTTTCTTTTTTGGTACTATTTAATTTTTCTACTATATCATAAAATATTTCTGGTTTTAAATATCGAAGGGATAAATCTTCTAATTCACTTTTTAATTTATAAATACCTAAGTGATGCGCTAAAGGTGCAAATATTTCGCTTGTCTCTTTGGCAATTTTTTTCTGTTCTTGATTATCTTTTTGAGATAAATTTCTCATTAAATATACCCTATCTGCTAAGGTAACAATAATTACTCGAACATCTTCCGTCATCCCAACAATTACTTTTTTATAGTATTCTACTAAATAATCATTTTCGGTTGATAAACTAATATTCTCTAATTTATATATATTTAGTGATACTCTAGCTAAATTATCATTAAATTCTTTTTCAACATCACTTAATTTAATATTTTTATCATCATATAAATAACTTAAAATACAAGGAATTATAGTATCTTTTGATGAATTAATTTCGGTTAATATATAAGATACATTAAGTAAATGCTTTAGTGTTTTCTCATCAATTTTATCTTGTACATAATTATACGCTTTTTCTATTATATCTGTTTTTTCATTACTATATTTTTTAAAATTATTAATTATGTCTTTGATACTATAATCATCTCTAAATTTGGTCATAAATCACCTACCATTAATTTAATTATAATTCGAAATAAAAAATATTACAATATTATTGTCATTCTTAAAAAATATTTTAAAAATTTGTGTTAAAAGAATTGACAATTGACATCTAAAAATGTTATGATTATTAGGTCGTTTGGAGTTGTACTCAAGAGGCTGAAGAGGCTCCCCTGCTAAGGGAGTAGATCGGGTAACTGGTGCGAGGGTTCAAATCCCTCCAACTCCGCCACTATGATATCGCCCTTTTTAAAGGGTTTTTATTTTGAAAGAAAATCAAGAAGAGATTAACTCTCCTCTTGATCTTCTTTTTTTACTGAAGATAAAAATGATACTTTTTCGGCAACTACTTCTAATACTTTGTACTGAACATCATCTTTTTCATATGATGATATCTGAAGTCTTCCACGAACACCAACTAAATCGCCTTTTTTACAGTATTCATTCATATTTATGGCAAGTCCATCCCATAAAATACAATCAATAAAGTCAGTTTCGTAAATACCTTCTGTGTTTTTAAAACTTCTATTGACAGCCAAAGTTATCTTAGCTACTTCTTTGCCAGAATCTAATTTTTTAACATCAATATCTCTTGCAAGTCTACCAACTAACATAATGTTATTCATAGTATCCCTCCTTTCAAATATAATCCTATTTGATTTTGTTTTTTTTGGTCAAACATACAAACCTTCTATTTTTTTGATTATTTTTTAATTAAATTAGATTTTCTTATAGTTATTTTACTGATTTGAAAGTCTTTTTTTTTACAATTTCCATTTTGATAACATAAAATAAAATTTTTATTTTTACATAATTTTACAGAAATTCTATTTTTTAGTGATAATTGATGTCAATTTTTGTCAAATAAAAATTGCTATAAAACTATAGCAATTAAATTACCGCTTCCACGATTAACAATTTTAGTTAATGTTTGTTGTAATTTATATCGAACTTGTTCAGGCATCATACTAATTTTTGACTGAATTCCTTCTCCTACAATAACATCTAAACTTCTTCCAAATATTTCACTTTTCCAAATACTACTTGGATCTGTTTCATAATCTTTCATAATATAATCAATTAATTCTTTACTTTGACTTTCGGTTCCTATTATCGGTTCAAAGGTGGAATTAACATCTACTCTAATCATATGAATTGATGGCGCACAGGCTTTAAGTTTAACTCCAAAACGACTTCCTTGTTTAGTAATTTCTGGTGTTTCTAATTTCATATCGTTAATTGTAGGTGATGCTACACCATAACCTGTTTGTTTTACCATCTTCAAAGCATATTTAATTTGATCATATTCAGTTTTGGCATCTTTATAATCTTGAAATAGTTTTAAAACATCAGCTTTATTAGTTATATCAACATCAATTAATTCATTTAAAGTTTTATTATAAAGTTCATCTGGTGCATCCAAGGTTACCATAACCTCTCCTGTTTCAGGTGATACTTTAGATAAATAAGCATTTGATATTTCAGGAATATCTTTAAATGCTATCATAATATGATCAACATCTCTTAATTTATCAACATCTGTAACACTTATTCTAATCTTATCTATATAGGTTTTCTTTAATGGATGGTTATTATTTAAAACACCAATCCAATCAGGTATTTTTACTTTTACTTCTAATATTGGAAATTCATATAAAGCCTCTCTTAAAATATTTGTAGTATCTACTTCATTCATATTTAAAACATTAATTGGAAGGATAGGTACCGCGTATTTCTCACTTAATTCACGTTGTAAATTTTTAGTATCTTCATCATCGGGATGAGTCGTATTTAAAATAACAATAAAAGGTTTATTAATTTCTTTTAATTCATTAATAACATGTTCTTCAGCATTTACATAATCTTCTCTTGTAAAATCACCAAATGATCCATCTGTTGTTACTACGACACCAATTGTTGAATGCTCTCGAATTACTTTTTCTGTTCCAATTTCTGCAGCATCTTTAAATGGAATGGCCTCTTCATACCACGGACTTTTAACCATTCTTGGACCATTTTCATCTTCAATACCTTTAACATTATTGATAATATAACCTACACAATCAACAAGTTTAATATTGCAATCAAAATCATCAATCTTAACTTTACAAGGAATACTTGGAACAAACTTAGGTTCGATAGTCATAACCATTTTGCCTGCTGCACTTTGAGGTACTTCATCTAAACATCTTTTCTTTTCATATTCATCAAAAGTATTAGGAATAATTAAATTTTCTACCATTTTTTTGATAAAAGTACTTTTACCAGTTCTTACTGCACCAACAACTCCTAAATAAATATCTCCCTTTGTTCTAAGTGCAATATTCTTAATTATCTCTTTTTTATCCATAACATTCTCCATTTCATTAAAATATATTCTTTATTAAAAAAAATATAACATTTAAGTTATACTTTCTATTATTTATCATTTACCTTTAAATTTTTATTGGCTGGTGATATGATAACTTCACCATTAATATCAAATCTTGATCCATGACATGGACAATCATATGTATTTTCATCTTTATTATAAATTAAAGGGCAATACATATGTGTACAAATATGGTTATTATTATGTTTTATCAACCCATTAATATAAGCTACCGCATTTTTAGAAATATTAGTTACAATATTTAATTCTTTTTTCAAGTTAACTCTTTTAGGATTAAATAAGTTAATATAAGGATTCTTTATGTTATTAATAATATCACTAATTATTTTACCTGATAAAATACCATTTGTAAGACCCCATGTATTATATCCTGTAGCAATAAACATATTTTCTTTAATCATTCCAATATATGGTAAATTATCACTTGTCATAATATCAGTATTAGTCCAAAGATATGATGGAAACAATCCTATATCGCTAGCTTTCTTTATTAAGTCATCAAAATTTTTAGTATCATTTATATTATTATAAGAATTATTTGAATTAGATAGATATACCATCTTATTTTTATAAGTTCTAATTGATATAAATGGACTACTATAACTTATTAAAGATATGGGATTATTTCTTTTACTGCCTGCCATTAAATATGATTTTTCAATATAACTTTTTATAGGAAAAAAATATGGAATATTAAAATAGGGATAATGACTTGCTAATATGACATATTTTGTTTTAATATTATAATCTTTTGTATAGCAAAAATAATAATCTTTTATTCTTTTAATATTAATTATTTTGGTATCTTCATAGACATTTTCTTTATTTTTTAAATAATTGTATACAAATAATGATGGGTTAAACATATATGTATCAAATGCTTTAATAGCGTATTTGCTTTTTATTAAATCAAGATTACAACTATCAATCTTAATTTTATTTTTAGAAAGAAATTCTTTCATATTTTTAAGTTTAACTATTTCTTCATCTTTATCAGTATATATTATACTTTCTGTTTTTTCAAAATCACATTTAATATTTTCTTCTTGAACTATCTTTTTAACAATATCAATTGCTTCTATTTGTGATTTTATATATAATGATGCTTTTTCATTACTTTGATTTCTTATTTTGTCAATTAAATCATTTTGCATAAATGTTAATTTTCCTGTACTTCTAGATGTTACTCCATCACCAATTTTATTTTGTTCTACTAATATTGTTTTAAACTTTTTATGTAAATGATAATACATACTACTTCCAGTTATTCCACCACCAACAATTAAAATATCACATTCAATATTTTTATTTAGTTTTTTTAAATCATTTCTTTTAAAATCTTGCCATATACTATAATTTTTCATATATCACCATTATTAGTATGAATTATTTTTACATTTCTTATACTTAATGATATAATAATTATGGTGATAATATGGAAAAAGATATTTTAGAATTCGAACTTGTTTTTTTATATGATGTTTATATAAAAAGAAAACTATATGATAGTATTTTATCACGTGATATTAATGATAATAATTCTTTAATAGAATATCAAAATAAATTAGTTAATTTAATTGATGATATGGAATACAAAATAGAAAAAATGTTTTTAGTTAATTTCCCTAATAATAAAGATATTGTTCATGAATTAGAAATATTTTTTATAAATATGAAAAAAAGATTGTATAGTATTTCGATTACTAATAATAATTTAAGATATTTTTATTTAAATAATTTTGCTAATTTAGATGATGAAATTATCAATTTGTCACATGATACATTTGTAGGTTATTCTTTTTTTGATGATAAAGACACATTAAATGTGATAAGAAAATGTCATACTATTAATGAATTATTACATGTAGCTCATTCCCTTACAATTAATAATTATAATTTACTTAGTAAATTTCCCTCTAAAAATAAAAAATTGGAGAATAACTATTTAATAAAACTTCATGGAATAGAAAATGATTTATCAAAACAAATATTTAATATTTTAGATACTAATTTAGATACAGGAGATATTGATATATTTTCATTATCAAAAACTAATAAAGTTATTATGATGATCAGGGATAAGGGTCATGCAACAACTATAGAAATAGAAGATGATGATGATGATAAATTATTTATTAATTATTTTATTCCTAAAATTATTAATGCAAACATGGTTAATAGTTTACCAGGAGTTAAAAAAATTGATAATAATAGTCCCTATACAGTAGGAAGTTTTTATCTAAAAAAAAGTAATATATTAAAAATCAATAAATTTATTGATATGATACCAGATGATTTTTGTGCTGCTTTAAAAGGTGGTATGTTTTATGAAAAATTTCCATATGAAAATGGGATTATTGAAAAATCTATCGATGATTTTTTAATTAGATATCCAATGTATGATAAGAAAATATTATTAAACATTTTAATATATGATAAGACTATTCATAGTTTCTTTCCTAATAATTATACTAATGGTTTTATTAATTGTAATGCGCTTAAAGATTTAGTTTCTAGAAAAATAATGCCACTGGAAGATATGTTAGAATTATATAAAATAAGTAATAATGTAGAAAAAAAACACTTAAAATAAAGTGTTCTTTTTTATTATTTAGCTTCTTCTTGAGCTCTCGTTTCTCTTATTACCGTTACTTTAATTGTTCCAGGATATTGCATTTCACTTTCAATTTTATCTTTGATATCTCTTGCTATTTTAAAGCTTTCTAAGTCATCTACTTCTTCTGGTTTTACAATTACACGAAGTTCACGACCAGCTTGAACAGCGAATGATTTATCAACACCTGATATATTATTAGCAATACCTTCTAATTGTTCAAGTCTCTTAATATAATTTTCTAGAGAATCATTTCTTGCTCCAGGACGTGATGCTGATAAAGCATCTGCAATGGCAACAATAACACTGATGGTACTTGTAGGAGCAGTATCACCATGATGAGATGCTATGGCATTAATAACAACATCATTTTCATGATATTTCTTAGCAAGATCAACTCCTAATTCAACATGACTTCCAAGTGCTTCATGATCAATTGCTTTTCCAATATCATGTAAAAGTCCTGCACGACGAGCAAGCATAACATTTTCACCAAGTTCTCCAGCAATAACTCCTGATAAATGACCTACTTCTATAGAATGAGTTAAAGCATTTTGTCCGTAACTCGTACGGAAATTTAATTTACCAATTGTTTCAATTAAATTATGATCCATTTTAGTAATACCAAGTTCAAATAAAGCATTGTTACCAAATTCTGTAATTTTAACATTCATATCTTTGGCTGTTTTATCATATAACTCTTCAATTCTAGTTGGATGAATTCGTCCATCTTTAATCAAAGTTTCAAGAGTAATTCTAGCAATTTCTCTTCTTAGTGGATCAAAACTTGATAATACTACTGCTTCTGGAGTATCATCAATAATAAAATCTACTCCTGTGATTGCTTCAAGTGTTCTGATATTTCTTCCTTCACGGCCAATAATTCTTCCCTTCATCTCTTCTGATGGTAGGTTTACAACCGTTACGGTATCTTGACTTGCAACATCAGCTGCATATCTTTGCATTGAGCTTACAAGTATTTCTCTTGCTTTCTTATCGCATTCCATTTTTGCTTCTTGCTCACGGTCTTTAATATATGCTGTAATTTCTTTTGCCATGGATTCTTTTACTTTTTCCATAACTTTCTTTTGGGCTTCTTCTTTGCTTATTCCTGATATTTTGTTTAATACCGCGATTTGTTCTTGTTTTATTTCTTCCACTTTTGTTCTTTCGGCATCAACACTTGCTTGTTTATTAATGATTTTGGCTTCTCTTTCATCTAATGCCTCTTCGCGTTTTTGAAATAATAAATCTCTTTTATCAATGTTTTCTTCTCTTTGATTTAAACGAGTTTCCATCTCCTTTAATTCTTGTTTTCTCTCTTTAATTTCCTTATCTGCATCCAATTTCATTCGATGAGTTTCTTCTTTAGCTTCAAGAATAGTATCTCTTTTTAACTTTTCAGCTTCTTTTTTTGCGGATTCAAGTATTTTTTCTCTTTCTTTTTTAGATGCTTTGTTTTTAATGTTATTAAATATAAAAACAATAACGCCACCAACAATTATTCCAATAACGGCGAACAAAATGGAAAGTACTGTTTTATCCATTTTCTCTCCTTCTAGTATTTTTCTAATTATATAGCAAACCCCATAATACCATGGTTAGACTATTACACTCGTAATAAAATTTAGTACACAAATATAACATCTATTTTTATTTTAAAGTTTTATTTAACCATTGTCAATTGTTTTTCTATTGTAGTTTACAATTATGTACAAAATATTATCCAAAAAGGGTGGAAAAAATAAAAAAAATATAATATAATTATTTGTAGTAGGTGAAATTTATGAATTATCCTAACGGAATTAAAAAGAATAAAACAGTTATTTTAAATAAAAAGATTGACTATAAAAATCGTGGGATGAATTTAGAAAATGATATTAATGAAACAAATAACTATTATATTGATAATGATATTGCTTTTATATATAAAAAACCTACTCCTATTAAATTGGTTAAAGTTGATTATAAAAAAGGAAGAATAGATGAAGCTTATTTTGAAATGCCATCTACAACTGATTATAATGGGATATATAAAGGTAAATATATTGATTTTGAAGCTAAAGAAACCACTAATAAAAAAGGTTTCCCACTTATAAATATTCATAAACATCAAATAAAACATATTAGAAATATTTATAAGAGTAATGGAATATGCTTTATCATTGTTAGATTTACAAGTTTCAATGAAACATATTTATTAATGGCTAGGGATTTTCTTGATTTTATTGATAACATAAAAAAAAGTGTTATACCAAGAGAATACTTTATAACAAATGGTTTTAAAATCAAAGATAAATTTATAAAAAAAGTGGATTATTTAGAAATAATTGATAAAATGGAGGATGTGTAATGAAAAAAGAAGAACCTAAAAAGAAAGGCGTAAAGAAAAAAATAATAATTGAAGATGAAATTACTAAAAAGAAAATTGATAATAAACCAGAACCAAAAAGAAAATTAAAACCTAAATTTAAGATTGTGGGGATTATTGTTTTTGTTCTTGTTATGGCAATATTATTTATTCTTGGAAAGAAATTTTTAGGAACTGCTATGACAATTGCTTTTATGGTAGGTTTAATGATTATCTTATTCTTAGGGTATTTACTAGATAAACCTAAATCTAAAGGAAAAAGGAAAAAGACTTTAAAGATTATTTTAATGATTATTTTATCATTAACTATTATTGGTCTTGTTGGTGTATCAGCATTCCTTGTATATGTTGTAAAACAAGCTCCAGATTTTAAAGAAGAAATGTTAAAATCAAAAGAAGCTACTATTTTCTATGATAGTGAGGGAAAAGAATATGCCAAAGTTGGGTTGGAACTTCGTGAAAACATTGAATATGATCAAATATCAGAAGTCTTTATTGATGCTTTAGTTGCTACAGAAGACTCAAGATTCTTTCAACATAATGGTTTTGATTTAATGCGTTTCGTTAAAGCTGCAATTGGTCAAGCTGCTGGACAAGGTGATGCTGGTGGTGGTTCAACTCTTACAATGCAACTTTCTAAAAATGTCTTTACAACAAAAGAAGCAAAAGGTTTCGCTGGAATAGTTAGAAAATTTACAGATATTTATATCTCGATATTCCAAATTGAAAGAAATTATACAAAACAACAAATTATTGAATTCTATACAAATATTCACTCATTCGGAAAAAATATTTTTGGAGTTCAAGAAGCTGCTGAATACTTTTTTGGAAAAGATGCCAAAGATTTAAATTTATCAGAAGCTGCTGTACTTGCTGGAATGTATCAAGCTCCAAGTACATATAACCCATTTGATCATCCACAAGCTGCAGAAAAAAGAAGAAATACTGTTTTATATTTGATGGAGAGACATGGTTATATCACTAAAGAAGAGCGTGATATAGCAAGTAAAATACCAATTCAAAGTTTATTAACAACGACAACAAGTAGTAAAAATCCATATCAAGGATATATTGATTTAGTATGTCAAGAGGTTAAAGATAAATATGGTGTTGACCCATATTCTACACCAATGTTAATTTATACAAATATGATAAGAGCTAATCAAGATGGTATTAATAAAATAATGGATGGTAAGACAGCATTTAAATGGAAAGATGATGATATGCAAGCAGGAATTGCTGTTATAGATTCAACATCCGGAAAAATTAATGCTATCGGTGCTGGTAGAAATAGAAATGGCGCTAAGAGTTTTAGTTTTGCAACATTTGATGCTAAATCTCAAAGACAAATTGGATCTACTGCTAAACCATTATTCGATTATGGTCCAGGTATGGAATATAACAATTGGTCAACATATACTCAATTTGTTGACGAACCATATACTTACTCTAATGGTAAAAAAATAAATAACTTTGATGGTGCTTATAAAGGACAAATTACTCTTCGAGCAGCATTATCAGGTTCAAGAAATATTCCAGCATTAAAAGCTTTCCAACAAGTTGATAATAAAAAGATTGTTGACTTTGTAACAAGTATTGGAATTACTCCAGAGATAAATGATGGAATGATTCATGAAGCTCATGCTATTGGTGCCTTTACTGGATCTAATCCACTTGCCATGGCTGGAGCATATCAAATATTTAGTAATGGTGGATATTATTATGAACCATATTCTGTAAACAAAATAATATTTAGAGATGGAGATAATGAACCTATTGAGTATTCTGCTCCTAAAATAAAAATTATTAGTGATTCTACAGCATATATGATAACTGATGTATTAAAAGCTGTACCTAATGGAACAACAAAATCTGGATTAGGAAAAGATCATTTTGCTGCTAAAACAGGAACAACTAATGTTGATTCAGCAACCAAGACAAAAAATAAATTACCTAGTAGCATTGTTAGAGATTACTGGATTGTTGGTTATACTCATAATGTTGTTATTGGTATTTGGATTGGTTATGAGGAACTTAATAAAACACATTATTTAAATTATAACTCTGATGGTTGGAGAAGACATTCTTTATTAAATCAAGTTGCTAAAGCATGCTTTAAACATGATGGAAAAGATTTCACTAGACCAAGTTCTGTTGTTTCCAGCAGAGTTGAAAAAGGATCTAACCCTCCTAAATTACCTAGTGCTAACACACCTTCAGATCAAATACTAACGGAATTATTTAAAAGAGGTACTGAACCAAGTGAGGTATCAACTAAATACCTCTCCGTAAGCGCTCCAACAGGATTAAAAGTTACTCTAAACGGTAGTTATGTTTCTCTTTCATGGAATGGTATTCCAAATCCTGATTATATTGAAGATGCTGTATTTGGTTATCACATATATTTTAATGGTAACAAAGTTGATTTTACAACAAGTACATCCTACACTATTTCTAATTTAAGTAATTATTATGGAACATATTCCGTTCGTGCGGGATATAAAGATACTGATTCTAACTTGAGTGCTGCTACAACATATGAATTAAAAGAAAATTCATGTTCAACATCATTTAGTGGAAATAAAGATGTTACTTATAATACTGGTGAAGGAATTGATTCATCATTATATAATGGTTCTCATGTAATAGTAACCTGTGGTGGAAGTGATGTTTCATCAAGCGCAAGTATTACAACGACGATTAAAGATTCATCTGGTAATACTGTTAATGGTGTTTCAAGTTCAAGTGCAAATACATATACCATAACATATCATGTTAAATATAATGATTATACTGGTTCTACAAGTAATATTATTAGGGTTAAGGAAAAACCAACTACAACACCAAAACCTACAGATACTCCTACTCCTACACCTGAAGCGCAAGATAATGAAAATAACTAAAAAAAATTCTTAGTCAAGTGACTAGGAATTTTTATTTTCTTCTTTAATTTTCTTTTTATTTTCACTTATTATTTTATGAACCATTGTTTCAATTTCATCAAGTGATTTTTTATCTAAATTTGATATATGAATATTTTCTTTTACTGTGTCAATCTCAACATGACCAAAAATTAATCCTGCACGAATTTTTAAATCATTAAATAGTTCAGTGCGTACATTTATTATATAATAACCAAATATTCTTTTTTCACCTACAATAATTCTCTTATTAGTTAAGGCAACAACACAGCTTTCAAAAAGAAATCTATTATCATCATTTCGTTGACCACAAAAAGTGTATAAAACTTTTTCATCTTTATCAAGAATGGAATCAACTACTGATGAATGCTTTCTCAATCTAAAAGCGATTGTCATGGAATATTTTCTTTTAAATCTTAAAACACTAGGATAAACGCTCATTATTTCACTACTCCATTTTTAACTAATAAATTTTTAAATCCATTTTCTCCAACATCACCTAAAATAGAATCTATTTCATATCCATTTCGGTAAATAACGGTTGCTGGCGTTGGAATACTTAGATTACCTTCGGGATCATATTGATCTTTTAAAACGTTTACATTGTTATGTACAAAGATATATTCTTCTTCTTGTAATGTACTAATATTAAGATACCATACATTTAAATCATATTGATTAGCTACTTGATTTACTAATGGTTTATAATCCGCACAATGAGAACAATTATCTCTTCCTATTAAAATAATATTAAATTTATCTTCTTTAATTTTATCTTGAAATTCACTATAGCTTATATTATGAATTTTCATTGTTTTAGAAATATTTTTTTCATTTGATATCATTATTGCCACTAAGAAGACAATTAATAAAATTGCAATAATTGGTACAATATCAAGTATTTTATCTTTTAAACTACTCTTTTCTTTCTTCTTTTCCTTCTTCATCAGTAACCTCCATAAACATTATATAATTAATTAGCTAATAAATCAAATATTTTTCGAAGATAGTCAATCATGATTTTTAAATAATTTAATATTTTGATAAAAATATCTTCATCTGTTTCTTCATCATTATTTTTTTCTTCTTTAATATCTGGAACTATATTTTCTATGTTATTATCACTACTCCATATTCCTATTTTATTATTTTTAGCGTTTTCTTCGACTCTTCTTAATTCATCAACATAATTATAATCACCATAAACATAATATACTTTAGCAAGACCATTATTAATTAATTCCTTTTGTAATAAGACATCATCTACGAAAACAAATGCTAATACTCTACCATATTTATCTCTGGTATCACTATTAGAATCATACTCTAAAGTTATCTTTTGGGCTTTTTTTAATTTATTACAAGTAAAATTACTTGCTTTATCTCCATATGGATCACCTTCGTTATCACCATGCTTAATTTCAGGGGTATCAATTGCTAAAAATCTTACTGTTTCTTCTTTATCATTAATTATTAACTTTGCTGTATCACCATCAACACACTTTGAAAACTTGGCCTCCTCTTTTTTATTAATTGGTTTAATATAACAACTTGGTACATCCACTTCACCACCATTAATGACCCATTTATTTTCCTTTTTGATAACTTCATGAAAATGAACAGGATTTCCGTGAGAACCATAATATTTATTATTACATTCAAAAATACTATTTTCATTAATACTTCCTGATGTTGCTGATACATTTATTATAAATAATAAAATAAGTATTCCCAATATCTTTTTCATTATTCACCTACTTTTCTTCTATATTATACTATTTTTTTCATAAAATGAAAACTATTCTTCCATACCTTTTGCTATCAATACTTTCTCCATTTCATCAACCCTTTTAAATAAATTAGTAAAAAAACATATAACAAATAAATGGCCTTTAGTTAAAACATTCTTTATATTCAATGGAAAATTTTTAGTATATAAGCTTTTCTTGATATCACTTATCTCCTTAATCATAATTGGAATAAAACTCATACTTATCGAAATAATAATTGCTAAATTCCTACTATGAAATATCTTTCCAATAATTTCACCAATATTATTAATACCAATTATTTTAATAATTAAATTAACTAAGATAAACATTGTAATCAATCTAACACTAACGATAATTGCATTATCAATATTAGAAAAAAGATAGTTTAATAAAAAGTTAATAGTAATCATAATAATTAAAGGTAAATAAATTGGTAATTTAACATGAAATAATAAACATAAAATAATTACTACTAGAAGTATTCCTAATAAAATAAAAGTATTATTAATTAAAAAAATCAAAAAAGAAGAAATAATTAAAACAAGCAATAACAAACTATTTACTAACATGTTTTAAAATCTCCTTATCAGATAAATCTTTTAAATTATGATATCCTATTTTATGAATCAATTGAAATTTTAGAGGAATTTCAAAATCTTTTAAGTAGTCAAAATTAGTAAATATTTCTTCTTTGGTATAGATACCTTTGATTTGATGTTCTTTATTTAAAATAATTATTTTATCAGCTAAAATTAGTTCTTCTATTTGATTAGTACACATGATAATCCCTTTATTGTTCTTTTTTAAATCTAAAATTATTTTATATATTTCTTGTTTACCATTATTATCAATCATACTAGTAACTTCATCTAATAAAAGAAAATCTTTATCAGTAGTTAAAACATTTGCAAGATTAATTCTTTGCTTTTGACCCATTGATAAATTATAAGGATTAGCCTCTATAAAAGAACTCATAGATACCATATCAAGTGATTTCTTAATTCGATTATCAATATCATTTTCACCTAAATTAGTTAAAGTAAATTTTAATTCATCATAAACTTTATTAAAAACAATTTGATTATTGGGATTTTGAAACACAATTCCTATCTTCTTTCGTAAATCAATATTTTTGATTTTTTTAATATCTAATCCATCTAATGTGATTAAACCATGATATTTATTTAAACCGGCAATACATGATAGAAGTGTTGATTTTCCACATCCGTTTTCACCTATAATAGCATTAATTTCTCCCTTAGAAAATTCTAAGTTAATGTTTTTTAAACCATCATTTCCTTCTTTGTACTTATAATTAACATCTTTTAATTTAATCATTTAGACCTCTAATTTGTTTTTCTAATAATTTGGTAAGTGATGACATAGTGATAAACATTACGGGTATCATGATAAGTTGTTTTATAATTCTCGTAGGAATAATAGCATATGAGGCACTCTTTACGGTTATGATAATCCAAATTGTATTTAATATTCCATTAATTATAATGCAAACAATTAGTATGGCAATTAAAAGTCTAATTAAAAACTTTTTATTAAATTTAAAACCATCTTTATTATATAAAAGTAATCCATAAACAAGACCTGTTAAAATTGATGAAATAGTATAACCAACAAAATATGATCCAAATGGAAAAAGCAAGGCACCTATTAAATCAGATAATCCCGCTATCACTATAGAATATTTTGGACCTAGTATTATACCTGATAACATCAAGGGAACAAATGTAAATCCTATTGATAAGATACTTGTATTTACTGATAAAAATCGATTTATAACAATACTTGCTGCTAATAGCAAACCTGAAATAATTATTTTCTTTATTTTACTCATATACTACACCATCTTAATTACTTTCTTTTTCTAATTGTTTATAGTCAACTTTACCATACAATGTCTTAGGAAGACTGTCTCTGATTTCAAATTCTTTTGGTTGGGAATAAACTGATAATTCATCCTTACAAAGTTTCTTTATTTCATTAATAATTTGATTATTCTCTTTGACACCCTTCTTTAAAACAATTACTGCTTTTGGAACATGCATTTTATATGGATGAGGTATTCCAATAACACATACTTTATCGACCATAGGATGTTTTGAGATAACCTCTTCTATTTGTGATGGATAAACATTAAATCCTGATACTACAATCATTCTTTTACTTCTTCCAGTGTAATATACAATTCCATTTAAAGCGATATATCCAATATCTCCTGTATGAAGCCAACGTTTGCCATTTTCAACCTTTATTATCTTATCAGTTTCCTCTTGGTTATTTAAATATCCCATCATTAAAGTTGGACCAGATACGCATATCTCCCCTTCTTCACCATTTTTTAAAGTTTTACCATTTTCATCACATATTTTATAAGTATTACCTACCATAGGAATACCAATACTACCAGGTTCATTGGTACCAGGAAAAGTATAGCATGTTGCAGCTACTGATTCTGTCATTCCATAGCCTTTTGATATATTTACTTTAGCGCCATGTTTATGTAAAAAATTATTAATTCGTGTTTCATTGTTAACAGTTAAATAATCACCACCACTTATAATATATTTTAAATTTTCTAATGTTACTTTATCAAACTTCTTGTTAGACATCATTCCCTCCCATAAAGTTGGAACTCCAAGAATAACATGTGGTTTATCATTTTTCCATATTTTATAAAAATGATTGGCATCATACTCTGGCATCAATATTACTTCAACACCTAAGCATAAAGGTGTATGAACACATATTCCTAATCCAAATCCATGAAAAATAGGAAGTAAAGTTACTATTTTATCTTTTGGTCTTACATCAATTACATTAACTGCTGATTGTTGAGCTATAGCATTAAAACTATAGTTGGATATCATTATCCCTTTAGGAGATCCTGTGGTACCTCCACTATGAAGAATAAGGGCTAAATCATCTTTCTTAACATTTGCTTTAAAATCATTACGATTATTAACACCATAAAATAAGAATTCATTCCATTTCATATATTCATGTTGATATCTCTTTGGTGATTTTACTTTTAAACCTCTTATTAGTGAATATCCTATAAAAAGTGATAAAGGCATACTATTTTTTGGCGATATAAGTATTGTTTTATATACTAAAGTTTCTTTTATAATATCCTTAAAATTAATATAATTAAAGTCAACTAGAAATAAAAATCTTGATTTAGATTCTTTTAAATAATATTTTACCTGATTAGAATTCGATAATGGATGAATAATATCAGCTACAGCCCCTATTTTATTACATGCATAAAAAATGTATACTGCTTCGGGAATGTTGGGAAGACAAATTGTTACAATATCACCTTGTTTTACTCCAAATTCAATTAATCCTTTGGCAACAACATCAATATTATTATATAAATCATTATATGTAATTTTATTATTAAAATAATTAATTGCAACATTATTTTTATATTCTCTTGAAGAATCTAGCATATACTCGTATATAGATTTTTTGGTAAATTTAATACTTCGATCTTCTCTTGAATAGTAAGAAAGCCATGGGGAATCTATTTTATTTTCTCTTTTAAATATTTTTTTTATATATTCAATTATTTTCATATCATCATATCCTTTTTAATTTATGCTTATATTATTAATTATACCACAAATTATTAATGATAGAGATTATTTACAGTAAAATTATTAATAAATAAACATATATTTGCAAATTATTATTTTTTATAATAAAATAAAAATAATTTCAAATTGGAGAGATTATGAAAAAAGAAATAGAAATAAATGAAGTTATCAAAATATTTTTTAATAAAACTATTTATGAAATAAAATCAGAAATAGAAATACCTAATATTAATTTTCATTTTAATGATAATAACTATCAATTATTTAAAGAAAATAATATAAAACAAAAAGATATCGATTTTTTTATAAAGCATTATAATGACAATTGTTTAAGTATTGAAATTAACAATACATTATCTTTTTTTCAATATTTAACTAATATTATAAATGAAACTATTAATTTATTTAAAGAGTATGGGAATTTTATTAATACAATTGAAACAGTAGAATATTTATTAAGAAGAATTTGGTTACGAATGGGAATAAACGATTTATCAGATATTAATAATTATCTAAAAAATCAATTACAATTTATTAAAAATAGACATTTAGATTGTTACGAAGAAAAAATAATAAAAAATGATGACAAATATAAAATTTATATGAAAACAAAAGTAAATGATTTTTGGGATGAAACAACAAGAAAAATGGTCTTCACTATTAAAAATAATAATGAATTATATGAATTACCACACATATTATATGATATAGATGATAATAACACTTGTTATATATATGGTGTTCAAAGTAGTCAAAATGAAAAAAATAAACATATAGAAAGAAAATTATATAAATTAAATAAAGGAATTGATAATCCTAATGTTCATCCAAGCAAAGTATGTTCTTTATTATTGTTTATAAATGTATTAAGAAAAAATAATATTTATAATATTATTATCCCTAGTTTACAAGTACTTTCATATCATTATCATGAATTATTATCTATTGAATCAAAAAAATATTATGAAGAAATAATAAAAGAATATAACGATAATCCCAATGATATTTATTTAAAAAATAGATTAGAATATTTAAAAAATTGGTATCTTCATGTATATCAGAAAGAAGATAAAATTAGTTATTTAAAGACTGAGGAACTTATCTATTTAATGTATCGATTATTAGAACATGATTCTAATATTGAAATAGTTAATGAAGTAAATATTCAGGGAGATTATTTAAATGTCAAAATTAAGAAATAATTTAAAAAAACGTCATTTATATAAATACATTTATTGATAAACAAAGTGTCCTATCATTACTCTTCAATTTTATTATATTTATATTTTTGACAAATTAATGTCAAATTTATTGAATCTCTTATTATTTATTGATACAATTTTTGAGATATGAGTTAATAATCGTTTTATTAAATCATATTTGGGGTACAAAATTAATAATTAATTTAAAATTAGGGGTACATTTTAAATTATATTTTTTGGAGGAAAAATGAATAATAATGGATTCAAAAATGAATTGGATTTTGTTGCTCTATTTAATAATAAGTATTTAGATGAACTAGATGATAATTCACAATTATTTTTAAAGGATATTTTTGAGAATTACATTAATAATGACCAAAAAATAAGGTGTTGGAAAAATAGTTTAAATCAAAAAACAGATATTTTTATCAAATTTAAAAAAATAGTTAAAAAAGTAAGTTTAAAGTATGGAAATAAAAATACCATTCACTGCGAATCAATTGATAATTTTAAAAGTTATTTGAAATCACTTGATATTCCATACAATATTATAAGTATTTATGCTAGTTTTCACTATGGTTATATGAGAGACGAAAATGGGTGTGTCATCTTATCTCAAAAATTAAATACCACTGAGTATAAAGAGTTATATCAAGATGAAATTGATTGTTTTAACATTGCATTAAATAAAACTAAAATTATTGTTGATATGGTTGATAGATTTATCATTAGAGGAACAAATTCCACTGAAGATATTGATGCTTTAGTATGCGGTTCTGTTGATGATTATGTTTGGCTATTAAAATATGATATTTATGATTTAGCTTTATACAAAAGAGATGTATATTTTACTAGTCCACATGTATCTTGCATTACTATGGGACCAAAATATAGAGTCATAAAGGATAATGATTTTAGAAATATAAAAGATAAATACTATGTAAATATTAGATGGGATAACTTAAAAACAGATATAGAAGAATTTAGGAAAAATATAAAAAATTCTTCACTATAACTATTTTTCTCATTTATGTACTTTAAATATCTTAAAAAATATCAATATGTTAGAAAAATAATAAAAACTTACAAACTGTTAATTGTTTGTAAGTTGTTTTTTTATATGGAGCGTATGTATAACAGGTTGCGAACCAAAGTTCTCCTATGAGTAAATTATAATATACATGAATAATAATTACAACTTTTTTGAAATATGTGTAAAAACAATAGACAATATTATAATTAATGATATATAATTTTCATAAGGAACATTTGATGTGAGTGTCAGCCTCCTATTCTCAAAAAGAAAGGGGGTAGATAATATGAAGACTAAAAA
>CACZTI010000054.1 GCA_902783985.1 uncultured Erysipelotrichaceae bacterium
GTTAATTTTTTTCTCATAAAAATTCTCCTTTATATAATTTTATCATATAAAAACGATAGGTGTCTTTTCCTATCGTGTCCATTTTTATGGGTATAGTTTAATGCTTTTTGTTAGGTGATTCTTTTATATAAAACTATTTATATAATAATCCTATAAGTAAAAGGATAATTATTATCAAAAAGAAAATTAGAAAATCTCTCTTAGACATATTATCAATCCTCCCTTCGCAAAAAAAGAGGCAATCACCCAACTAGTTAAATATTCCTGCATTTAATATTAGCATAAGAGGAAATAC
Source organism: uncultured Erysipelotrichaceae bacterium (assembly GCA_902783985.1). Taxonomy (GTDB): domain Bacteria; phylum Bacillota_I; class Bacilli_A; order RF39; family UBA660; genus RUG12783. The sequence goes on from CACZTI010000054.1 coordinate 296, forward strand.
AGTTCAACATATTTAGGTATATTTTTACAGAATTTTTTATAAAATCCTTTTTATTTATATTATTATTACATTAAAAAGACTCTATTACATTACATAATAGAGTCTTTATTTTAATAATTTTCTTTTTTAATTTCAAAATAGCTTTGAGGATGATTACAAACAGGACATACCATTGGTGCTTTCTTACCAATAACAATATGACCACAATTACGACATTGCCATATCATATCACCATCTCTTGAGAATACTACACCATCATTAATATTATCAAGTAATTTACGATATCTCTCTTCATGCATTTTTTCAATTTTAGCTACCATTCTAAATTTATTAGCAATAAGTTTAAATCCTTCTTCATCAGCAACTTTAGCAAATTCTTCATACATATCAGTCCATTCATAATTTTCACCATCAATGGCATCTTGAAGATTTTCTATAGTACTAGGAACTTCCCCATTATGAAGTTCTTTAAACCATAATTTAGCATGTTCTTTTTCTTGATTTGCTGTCTCTTCAAAAATCGCAGCTATTTGTTCATATCCATCTTTTTTAGCTTTACTAGCATAATAAGTATATTTATTTCTAGCCTGACTTTCTCCTGCAAAAGCACTCATTAAATTCTTCTCTGTTTTACTACCTTTTAATTCCATTTTTTATCCCTCCAATTTTAGTTTATAAAACACAAGAATATTATAACAAATAATAAAATAATATGCTACTTTTATTGACAATTTTTTTGTATAATAATTTATGGAGGTATTTTATGCAAAATGTTAATGTTGTTTTAGGAGCATTTTATGGAGATGAAGGAAAGGGAAAAATAATTGATTATTTATCAAGTAACGCTAAATACGCGGTAAGATTTTCTGGGGGTAATAATGCAGGTCATAGTATTGAAGTAGAAGGCAAAAAATTTGCTTTTCATCTACTTCCAAGTGGTATATTAAATAAAAATATTAAGGCCATACTATCAAATGGTGTAGTAATTGATCCCAAAGTATTACTTGAAGAAATTGATAATTTAAAAAAGAATGGTTATAAGGTCGATAATTTATACATCAGTGAAAAAGCTCATGTTATTATGCCTTATCATATTATGATGGATTCCCTTTTGGAAGACGCTAGAGGAGATAATAAAATTGGTACTACTAAAAGAGGTATAGGACCAGCTTACTGTGATAAATATGAACGTTGTGGTATTAGGATGGAAGACTTTATTAGTGATAACTTTAAAGATTTATTAAAAATTAATATTAAAAACAAAAATGTTATTTTTAAAGCTTATGGATATCCTGAACTTGATTTTGATAGTGTTTATAAAGAATACTCTGGTTATGCCAAGAAATTAAAAAAATATGTAATCGATACGACCACCATGTTACATCAAGCAATTAAAAATAATGAAAATATTTTATGTGAAGGAGCTCAAGCAACACTTCTTGATATTGATTTTGGAAGTTATCCATTTGTTACTAGTTCTAATCCAACTATCGGTGGTGTCTTAACTGGCACCGGAATTGGCGCTAAATACATAAATGAAGTAATAGGTGTTATCAAAGCCTACTCATCTCGTGTTGGTGAAGGACCATATGTTACTGAAGAAAATAACGAAATTGGTGATATGATAAGAGAATTAGGTCATGAATATGGAACAACAACGAAAAGACCAAGAAGATGTGGATGGCTTGATATTCTAGCTCTTAATTATGCTGTTATGGTAAATGGATTAACATCAATTGCCATGAATCACTTAGATACAATTGGTAAACTTGATAAAATAAAACTTTGTGTAGCTTATAAATATAAAGGTAAAATAGTTAAAGATTTTCGAACTAATATGGATTTTCTAAAAAATAGTACTCCAGTATATGAAGAATTTCCTGGTAACTTTGGTGATATCTCAAATTGTAAAACTTATGATGAATTACCAGATAATGCTAAAAAATATATTGAAAGAATTGAAGAGTTAACAAATACTCCTATTAAATTTATTGGTACTGGTGCCGGTCGTGAAGATATCATCGTGAGGTAATTATGGATAATTTACTAAACATTTCCCCAGTTGATGGAAGATATCATGAAACTACTAAAGAACTTTCTAATTATTTTAGTGAATATGCTTTAATTAAATATCGAATATTCGTAGAAATTAAATGGTTAATATATTTATTAGATAAAAAAATATTAGATGATATAATAACAAATACTGAAAAAGAAAAATTATTAAATATTTATAATAATTTTAATTTATCAGAAGCTCATAAAGTTAAAGATATTGAAAGTACAATAAAACACGATGTTAAAGCCATTGAATACTATTTAAGAGATAAATTTAAAGAATTAAAATTAGCAAGACTTAATCCCTTTATTCATATAATGTTAACTTCAGAAGACGTTAATAACGTGAGTTATAACCTTATGATTAAAGACAGCCTAAACAATATTTATTATCCTAAATTAGAAGAATTTTTAAATATTTTAGATAATTTATCAAATGAATATAAAGAAACTCCAATGCTTTCCCATACTCATGGACAAGTAGCTACCCCAACAACTGTTGGTAAAGAAATAAAAGTATTTTCCTATCGTATTAAAAGTATTTTAGAATTTCTAAAAAATATTAAATTAAAAAGTAAATTTTCAGGTGCTGTAGGAAATTATAATTGTCATGTAGTAGCTTTTCCAAATATTAATTGGATTGATGTCACTAAAGAATTTGTGGAATCTCTAGAATTAGAATATAATCCTTTAACTACCCAAATAGAATCACATGATATCTTATGTTTACTTCTTAGTAACATCAAAATAATTAATAATATTATTAAAGATTATAATAGTGATTCTTGGTTATATATTAGTATGGGATATTACAAAGAAAAAGTTAATAATAAAGAAGTAGGATCAAGTGTTATGCCCCATAAAGTAAATCCTATTAATCATGAAAACTCGATGGCTAATATTGAAATCGCTAATTCCCTAATCGATGCCTTAGTTAATAATTTATCAATTTCTAGAATGCAAAGAGATTTGTCAGATTCATCAAAATTAAGAAATCTTGGTGTAATCTTTTCTCACTCCCTAATTAGTATTAATCAAACAATTATAGGAAGTAATAAAATAACTGTAAATAAAGAATTACTTAATGAAGAACTTAATAATAATTATATTGTTTTAAGTGAAGCCATACAAACAGTTTTAAGAAAAGAAAAGAAAGATAACGCTTATGAACTATTAAAAGAATTATCGAGAGGTCATACTGTTAATAAAGAAATAATAACTAAATTTATTAAAGGTTTACCAATAAAACAAGATGATAAAGAAACATTACTTAAATTAGAACCATCTAATTATATTGGTCTTGCAAGTACAATAGTAGAAAAAAATAAATGATGTATCAATTACATCATTTTATTATACAAAATTTTCTAGAATACTATTTTCTACATATAAATATTCTTTATTAATTTTAAGATATTCTCCATCATCTATTAATAATCCTTCTTTAATTAAATCTTTAATATTATATAAACTTAATATATCAACATGATATCTATTATAAAAATCATTTTTATTAATACCTTTAATCTTTCTAAAACCTAAGATTAAGGCATAAGAAATAGTATCTTCATTACTTAATATTTCTTTATTAATGATTCTTTTTTCTAAAAAATAATTATTGAATGATTTCGTATTTTGATATCTAATATTATCTATATAACCAGAAGCTCCTACACCAAATCCATAGTAATTTAAATTATTCCAGTAAACCAAGTTATGTTTTGAATAAGTTTTATTTTTAGCAAAATTACTTATTTCATAGTGTTCAAAACCATTCTTTTCTAGATAATTAACAATATAGTCATACATCTTTCTATCAAGATCATCATCTATTCTTTTATCATTATTTATTCCTAACATAGTGTTATCATGTATTTCTAAAGAATAAGTTGATATATGATTAATATCTAAAGATAAAAGATTATTAAGGTCTTTTTCTAAATCATGAAGAGTTTCATCTTTCATTCCATAAATTAAATCTACGGAGATATTAGAAAAACCAATATCTTTAATTAATTTAATTTTATCCTGAACTAATTTAAAATCATGCCTACGATTTAAATATTTTAAATATTTATCAATTGTACTTTCTACCCCAATACTTATTCTATTAACACCTATTTCTTTATAAAATAATAATTTATCTTTTGTTATATCATCAGGATTAACTTCGATTGTAAATTCAATATCACTAGATAATTTAAATATTTTTATAATATTTCTTAATTTATTTAGATTATCAATACTTAAACTACTAGGACTTCCACCACCAATATACAAAGTATTAATTATTTCACCTTGATAATTATTCTTTATTTCTAATAATAATGAATCTAAGTATTTGTTTACTAAATCATTATTATAATAAACTTTAGAAAAATCACAGTAAGAACAAATATTATTACAAAAAGGAATATGAATATATACACTATTCGTCATTTATTTCCTCATTAGATAATACTGCTAAGAAAGCATCTTGTGGTATCATAACAGTACCAAGTTGTTTCATTCTCTTTTTACCTTCTTTTTGTTTTTCAAGAAGTTTCTTTTTTCTTGATACATCACCACCATAACATTTAGCTAGAACATCTTTTCTTAAAGCCTTAATATCGCTTCTTGCAATAATCTTACTACCAAGAGCTGCTTGAATAGGTACAACAAACATTTGTCTAGGTATTAATTTTTTCAAATTTTCTACAACTACTTTCCCTCTTTGATATGCAAAATCTTTATGAACAATTGTTGTTAAAGCATCTACTATTTCTCCATTAATTAAGATATCCATTTTAACCAAATTACTTTCCTTATAACCAATAAGTTCATAATCAAAAGAAGCATATCCCTTTGTACTACTTTTTAATTTATCAAAGAAATCATATACTACTTCTGATAAAGGTAGTTCATAATGAATAATAACTCTTTTAGCATCAATATATTCTAAATTTAAATAATTACCTCTTTTATTTTGACATAATTCCATAATTGGTCCAATATACTCTGCTGGTGTAAAAATATTTGTCTTGATATATGGTTCACTAACACTTGATATATTAGTTTTATCAGGCATCTTTTGTGGTGAATCAATTCTTATTATTTCCCCATTGGTTAATTTAACTTCATAAACAACACTTGGACTAGTAGCGATTAATGGAATATTAAACTCTCTTTCAATTCTCTCTTCCACTATCTCCATATGTAAAAGTCCTAAAAATCCACAACGGAAACCAAAACCTAAAGCATGAGATGTTTCTGGTTCAAAGGAAAGTGATGCATCATTTAACTTTAATTTTTCTAAAGCATCACGAAGATCATTATATCGACTTGTTTCTGTTGGATAAAGACCAGCAAAAACTACTTGCGATATTTTTTTATATCCTGGTAACATATCCTTTGCAGGATTACTTTCTAAAGTTATAGTATCACCTATTTGTACATCATTAATACTTTTAATACTTCCCCAAAGATAACCTGTCTCTCCACAAACAAGTTTTTCTTTTTCTTTAACACTTGGAGTATAAACACCTACTTCTGTAACATCATACACTGCCCCTGTTGACATTAATTTTATCTTATCACCTTTTTTTAATTCACCATTTTTAATTCTTGTTAAAATAATAACCCCTTTATATGAATCATAAATACTATCAAAAATTAATCCTTGTAAGGGACTTTTTATATCACCTTTAGGTGCCGGAATTCTTTCGATTATTGCTTCTACAAGTTCCTTAATTCCTACACCAGTTTTAGCACTGGTAAGAATTATTTCATCTTTACTAAATCCAAATGTATCCATAAGTTCCTTAGTTACTTTATCGACATCAGCATTTGGTAAATCAATTTTATTAATTACAGGAATAATTGTTAAATCATTATCAAGAGCTAGAAATAAATTAGCAAGTGTTTGAGCTTCAATTCCCTGAGCTGCATCAACAACTAGTATTGCCCCATCACTAGCAGCAAGACTCCTTGATACCTCATAAGAAAAATCGACATGACCTGGAGTATCTATTAAGTTTAAAATATAATCTTCATCTTTATAATGATAATTTAATTCTACAGCATTAAGCTTTATAGTAATACCTCTTTCTCTTTCAATATCCATGCTATCCAACATTTGATTCTTACTTTCATGAAGACTTACAGCATTAGTTATTTCAAGTATTCTATCAGCTATCGTACTTTTACCATGATCAATATGTGCAATTATGGAAAAATTTCTTATATTTTCTTGTTTAATCATTTTATCACTTTCCTAACATTCATTTATATCAAATTGAATTACCAAATCCCATATAAATTTAATAATATTCTATCATTATTTTCAAAAAAAATCTACACGAACACTAAAACAATTATTTTCTATTTTTATACATATTATTTATTCTTCAAAAAAAATCTATTTAACTAATTAACTTATTTTGTTTAATTAATATTTAATTTTTATATACCAATTATATTTTTGTCATTTTATAAAATACTAAATTCTTTTCAAATAGTTGTATTTAATTTTTCCAATTAAATCATCATTTATTTTTGTAATACTTAATGGATATTTAACTAAAACAGGAAGAATTTCCCAACTTCTATTAAATAAGTTGGGGATGAATTCAGCATATTTTTATTAAATTATAAAAAA
>CACZTI010000055.1 GCA_902783985.1 uncultured Erysipelotrichaceae bacterium
TTATTCATATTACTTACCACCATTTCTTTTTATTAATCCATATGCAATTAATTTTAAAACTACTTTCTTTCTAGATTCTTCAGTTTCCAATTCATCGTATTTATCTATAAAGTCCTTTCCTTTATGAAAAGATTCAAATTCTTTAGTATTTAAATTAATTTTTTCTGCCTCTGACAAAGCTTGTTCTTCTTTCATACCAACAAGTGTTAAAAATAATTCTTTATTCATAATTCAACCTCCAAGAACATTGTTATCTCTCATACAAAATTATAACATACAATTCGACAAAATTTGATATTTTTACAACTAATTTGTAACAAAAATTGCCAAATTATCCCAATAATCATAACTAATTTTTGATTTTAAATTATTAATACATGAAATTGGATGAATCATTTAACAAAAAATGTTCAAATCTAGTTATTTACGGTGGTGAATTCGATATAGTAATAATTCATTTTTATAAATGTATTGTATATATAAAAGAATAATGATTTTTAAAAAATAAACTTATCATTTACAAATCTAATGATGATTTACCATTTATCATTAGTTTTATCAAAATAAAAAAGCATTAAAAAACATTTTCAATACTTTCTACCCCTACTTTATCTCCCAATTAATTGGTCTTATCCCTTTACTTATTAAAAAATCATTGGTTTTAGAAAAGGGATGAGAATTAAAGAAACCATTATAAGCTGATAAGGGACTTGGATGAGCTGATTCTATTACTAAATGAATAGGATTATCTATTAACTTCTTTTTACTTCTTGCAAATCTTCCCCATAGAATAAAGACTACTGGAGTATCTTTTTTATTTATTAATTTTATAACATTATCCGTAAATGTTTCCCAACCTAAACCTTCATGAGAAGCAGCATGATCTTTAATAACTGTTAATACAGAATTAAGAAGTAATACTCCTTCTTTTGCCCAACTAGATAGATTACCATGATTAGGAGGAGTTATTCCTAAATCATTATGTAATTCTTTATAAATATTAATTAAACTTGGTGGTATTTTAATATTTTTAGGAACTGAAAAAGATAATCCTTCAGCTTCTCCATCACCATGATATGGGTCTTGACCTAGTATTACTACTTTAACATTTTGATATGGTGTATAACGAAATGCTTTAAATACTTCATCTTTTCTTGGAAATATTATTTTTTTATTATATTCATCTCTTACGGTTAACATTAATTTTTTAAAATAATCTTTATTAAATTCATCTTTTAGGATATTATCCCAATCATTTCCTATCATTTTGATACTCCTTTATTACTTTATTTCTTAATTTAATCATGGCATAACAATTAATTATTGCAAGTATGGCAACACCAATATCAACGATATTCCATAATTTAGATGGTGTCATAATAGCTCCATAAATTAAAATTACCATAATTATTATATTTAATAATTTAATATTAAAATTATTAATATCATCTTTTATATATTTAATACTACTTTCTCCGTAATAATAACCTGAAATAATCGTTGAAAAAGCAAAAGAAAAGATACAAAATATTAAAATAATAGTTCCAAAATTACCTAAATGATTATTTAAGGCTTCTAAAGTTATTTCAATACCATTAGGATCAGTAAATTTATTTAAATTAATATTACTTGATATAATTATTAAAGCCGTACCAAAACATACTATAAAACTAGTAAAATAGACACCTAACATCGCAATATAACCTTGTTTAGTTGGTGATATACTTGATGATGATCCACTTGCAATAGCTCCGGTTCCTGTACCTGCTTCAGTGGAAAATATTCCTCTTTGAATACCTATAATAATACTTGATATAATACCCCATTTCATGGTATTAAAATTAAAGGCTTCCTTAAAGATATTTATGATAATACTTGGAATCATATCAATATTTATAATAACAATATATAAACATACTATTAAATAAATTATTCCCATTATAGGTACTAAAATACTAGTGGCATTAGCGATTCTTTTAATACCTTTCGAGATAATAATATAAGAAATTATTGAAATAATAATACCTGTTACAATTTTAGGAATATTAATATAAGTATATAAACTTGTTGTTATCGTATTAGATTGAATTGCAAGAAAACCTCCTAAATAACATAAACAGATAATTATGGAATATATTACTGCTAGTTTTTTATTATTTAGACCTTTTTCAATATAAAAAGAAGGACCTCCTATGACTTCTTTTTTTCTTTTATGTTGGAATATTACTGATAAAGTACTTTCTACAAAGGAATTAGGGAGTGTTATTAAACTTGAAAGTAATAACCAAAAGATTACTCCAATACCACCTTTATAAATACCTAAAGCAATACCAGCAAGAGAACCTACACCTATTCTTGCAGCAAGAGATAGAGTTAATGTTTTAAATGGTGATATTCCTTCATCATTTTCTTTATCTTTTTTTAAACTATGTAAAATCTTTTTAAAATTAAACTGAACAAAATGTAATTTATATGTATAATATAAACCACTACTTATAAGGAAAAGTGTTGCAATAGACCACATAAAAGTATTTATATAAGACATAGAGCCTCCTATTTATGATATTCTTCATGATTTATTATTTTAAATGAACGATATATTTGTTCTAATAATATAACTCTAAATAATTGATGAGGAAAAGTCATTTTGGAAAAAGATAATTTATAATTTACCATATTTTTTATTTCATCACTTACGCCAAAACTTCCTCCAATAATAAAGGTAATATTACTATTATTTATTAAGATATTATTTATTTTATCGGATAATTCGACACTTGATAATAAAGAACCATTTATATCTAACAATATATTATAATCATTTTTATTTAAAACTTTCATAATATTATCACTTTCTTCTTTAATAGTCTTTTTTATATCATAATTATAATCTGGTAATTCTATTATTTCTAATTTAGTATATTTACTTATTCTTTTTTGATATTCTTCTATAGCTTCTTGTAAATATTTTTCTTTTATTTTACCAATACATATTATTTTAAACATAATATTTCTCCTAAATCCATTGTTTCATGTTGTTTTGCGGTTATTATTTTAATATCTTTATTAATTATTTTAGATACTGTATCAAGTGCTATTTCAGGGGTATTATTTATTTCTGATAGATGGGCAAGAACTATTTCTTTTGTATCTTTACCAATTATTTCTTTTAAATATTCTCCAGCAAGTTCATTAGACATATGTCCTTTATCACTTAAAACTCTTTGTTTTAAAATAAAAGGATATGGTCCTGTCATCAGCATATTGATATCATGATTACTTTCAAAGATATAAATATTTTTATTTTTCATTTTCTTTAAGATAGCTTTATTAAGATAACCTGTATCTGTTACATATACTAAAGATGTATCTTTATCACTAATAATATATCCTACACTTCCTTTAGCATCATGTGATGTATGAAATATTTCAATATGAAATTCATCAATATCGATTTCTTCTTCATTAAAAATAGTCATATCTTCATCTATTAAATCAGTGATTTCCGAATACATCAATTTATTAGTATAAACTTTTGTATAATTCTTTTTTACAAAACTTTTTAGTCCACCAATATGGTCTTTATGAGCATGAGTAAGTAAGATAGCATCAATATCTTTAGGTAACACATCATATTCTTCTAATTTTTTGGTCATTTGGGGATAAGAAAATCCAACATCAATTAATATTTTCTTATCTTTTCCTATTAAAAGAGTTGAATTTCCTTTAGAACCACTACCTAAAATTATAATTCTCATTAGTAGAATAATAATGGGTTAAAATAAGTTGCTTGATATGGTGGACCATCCCATATTTCAAAGTGTAAGTGTACTCCTGTACTACTTCCGGAACTTCCCATTTCTCCTATTACTTGATGTGCTCTTACACGATCTCCTACTTTGATATATTTAGTAGCTGAACCTTCATAACCTTTTCGATCATTTCCTTTTACATTTTGCATATGACCATATTGAGTATAATATCCATTATCATGTTTTATAGTTACCATATAACCAAGACCTGATGACTGATAAGTTACCTGTACCACTTCTCCTTCCCTTGCGGCATAAATTGGTGAACCTCTTCCGGTTCCACAAATATCAATACCACGGTGAGGTTTTCCCCAACGCCATCCAACTCTACTTGATATAATATAAGGGAAATTAGTAGGCCAAGACCATGCACCATCGCCCCTTCTTGCTTGTTTACCACCTTTAACAACAATTTTATTAACAACAGGAACTAATTCTTCACTTGATACAATATAAGCTTGAGTTATTTCACCATTAATCATTTTTATTTTTTGGGTAACTCTTGTTTTTCCTTCTCTTCCTTCTTGTTTAGTTTTAGATTGACCTTGATACATCGTATTATCATATTGTGTAATGGTCTTATATTTAACTCTTTGATCTTCAACAACATGTTTTTCTATAACTGTAGTAAACACAGGACTAACTCGACCAACTGATAATTTTTGTCCAATATAAATAAGAGAATTAGCACTACGAAGATCTGAGTTTGCAATTAATAATTCATTAACACTCATACTACTTTTATCAGCTATTTTATCAATAGTATCATCATCTTTAACAGTATATTTTTCTTCTTTAGGATTATCACCAAATACTAAATATTTAGTTAAAGTCTCTTCATCAGTAAAAATTGTTTCATTAACAGGAATATTAGTTTCTTTAATAGTAATATCATCTTCAATATAAATATTCTCTATTAATTCACCAGTTGTTTGAAGTTCAATAGTCTCTTCATTAGCAAAAGCACGATATTGTTTTTCATCAACAAATGATAAAATAACATTTTCCACTGACTTAGTGAATAATTCTTTATTTAATATATTAATTTTTATTGTTTCATTTAAAACTTTATCTTCTTCATCAAGAGTATCTTCTTCTTGTTGTTCATCACTTTTTTCATTATCATTTTTTTTAGTTATAACTACTTGATAACCTTTAATAGTAAATGGAGATATTTCATTTATTTTATTATAAATATTGGTTATCGAATCTATCTTATTATCATAGGTTATTTCTTTAACAATATCAATATTATTAGGAATATAGATTGTATCTACTTTATATTGATTTTTTAATCTTTCTTGTTGAGTATTAATATACTTGTTTAATTCATCTTTTGATTTGATAAAACCAATTGATTTTCCTTCAAGATAAACACGATATCCTTCAATTGGAACAGTGTTTTTAGAAGTACTTTTAATACTATAAGTTAATACTCCACTTAAAATGAAAGCAATAAATAACCATAAGATATTTTTATTTTTCATTTTCTTCTCCCTTTTCTCCTTCATAATTTAGGAATGAACAGGTATCTCCCTTAAATAATAGATTAATAGTATCTGTTCTTCCATTACGGTGTTTTCCAACAATAAATTCACTAACTGAGGCATTACCTTCTCCCGATGCTCCTTTTTTATAATAGGAATCACGATATAGGAATGCTACAATATCAGCATCTTGTTCGATAGCACCAGATTCTCTTAAGTCACTCATTAATGGTCTTTTATCTTCTCTTTGTTCTACACCACGAGAAAGTTGCGCTAGTGCAATAATTGGAATATGTAGTTCTATCGCCAAAAGTTTTAGTGCACGTGAGATATCTGATACTTCTTGTTGACGATTAGCTCCATAATTTTTTCCACCTGATATTAACTGAAGATAATCGATTATTACTAAATCAAGTCCATTTTCACTACTAGCAAGTCTTCGACATTTACTTCTTATAGCACCAATTGTACTTTCTTGCATATCATTAATAAAGATTTTAGCATCCGTAAGTCTTGTAATGGCTTCATTAAGTCTTGTCCAATCATCATTATTAAAGTTACCTGACATGAACTTCTTTCCTTCTATTTGACCAACACTAGATAGCATACGATTAGCAAGTTGAACCGCATCCATTTCAAGATTAAAGATAGCGACACTTTTTCCTTTTAAAGCTGCATTTACGGCAACATTTAAAGCAAAAACCGTTTTTCCCATAGCAGGACGAGCAGCTACTACTATTAATTGATTTTCATGAAAACCAGATGTTAACTTATCAATATCGGTAAATCCTGATGGAATACCTGTAATTTCTCCTCTTGTTTGCGATAATCTTTTTAAATTATCAGAGGCTGCATTTAAAATATCATTAAATGGACGAAATTCTGATGATTGTCTATTTTTAACAACAGATAAAATCTTTTTTTCAGCTTCATCTAATACATCATCCACTTCTTCAGATGAATCATATCCCATACCACCAATTTCTTCAGATACTTTAATTAGTCTTCGAAGAAGTGCGGCATCAGATATTTTTTTCATATAATATTCGGAATTCGTAGCTACTGCTTCGCTATCCAAAACTTCCGTAATATAACCCATTCCACCAGCTTCATTTAACTTATTTGTATTTTTAAGTTCTGTTAAAACACTGGTCATATCAATAGGAATATTTTTTTCATATAAAGTTTTTATAGTATGATATATAACTCGATTATTATCATAATAAAAATCTTCTTCATCAATAGTATCAATGGCTTTATTTAAGGCATATTTAGAAAGAAACATTGTCGAAAGCAATGACTGTTCTGCTTCTTGGTTATTGGGTAATGTTCTTGCCATACTATTCCTCCTCAACAAATACTTTTAAAGTCCCTTTAATATCCTTATATAAATTTATTTCTACATTATGATAACCTAAAGTATTTATTTGTTCCATTAATATTTGTTTTTTATCAACTGAAATTCCTTCTTCACTTAATTTTTCTTTGATTTGTTTTGATGAAATACTACCAAACATCTTACCATTTTTTCCATTTTTAGCTTTAAATTTAATCGTTATTTTTGATAATTTATTGGCTAATTCTTTGGCATTTTCACGCATTTCTTCATCTATTTTTTTGTTTTCTGCATTTTCTTTTTCTAATTTATTTAAACTAGTTTCTGTTTTTTTAACAGCATAACCTTTTGTTATTAAAAAGTTTTTAGCATAACCATCACTTACTTCTTTAATTTCCCCTTTTTTTCCTTGCCCCTTTAGATCTTTTAAGAATATTACCTGCATAAACATCCTCCTTAAAATATATCTATATTGTATCAAATTAATAATGAAAAGTAAATTCTAAAAACATATTATATCAATTTTTCTAATCATTATAATTTTTTTATTTTAATTTCCATACGATTATGATAATTATTTTTATTATAGAAGTTCTTACCTATTTCATTATAAGCAAAAACATCTACTAAAACATATTCACATCCAACACTTTTAAAATATTCTTCCATTTTATTAATTAATTTTTGCCCAACACCTTTACTTCTTGATTTTTTAGATACAATTAGTTCTGTTATTTCTCCTCTTTTTGGACATTTATAATCTAAATAATCATATTCACCATAAGGAAATATACATCCCATAATTAAACCTATTGCTTTATCATTTTCAATCATTAAATAACATTTACCATTATTATTTTTAATATCATTTAAATCAACAATTGCCATTTTCTCTCGGTAATCACTATGTATTTGATCTAAATGATCTTGATCAATAGATACCAAGTATTCCTCAAGTTCCACTAATAAATCTTTAACATCTTCTAAATATTTAGATGAATATTCTACTATCATTTTGCATCTCCTTCTTAATTATATCATACCAAAAGAAAAAGAGAAATTAATTCTCTTTCAATACACTTAATATATTATCAATATTAACAACATCTTTTTCATTAGTTTTAATATCTTCTATTTCATAATTAACACCATCAAATTTATTCCCTAATATAATCATTTTAGGTGTTCCTAAAACATATACATCATTAATTCTATTACCAATATTTAAATTTTCTCTATCATCAATAATAGCGTTAATATTATTTTCCATTAAATAATTATATAGTTTTTCTCCCTCTTCTTTATTATTCTCATTATAAATTATTTGAACTTTATATGGAGCCATATGGTAAGGTAGGGCAAATCCTTTTACTTTATCATTATCTCTAATAACATTATTCTCTATTAAACAAGCAATAATTCTTCCTAAACCAATACCATAACAACCCATATAATATGGTTTCTTTTCATTATTTTCATCCATATAATATAAATTCATACTAACGGAATACTTTGTACCAAGTTGAAAGTTATTACCTAATTCTACTGTACTATATTCTGATAAATTATTAATATCATCAACTCCTAATTGTTTAAGATATTCATCTCTATTATCAAACTCTAATACTTCTTTATTAATACCAATATTATTCTTTTCATCATAAAGAGTCTTATCTTCTCCTAAATCAGTAATTGCTTGAAATTCTTCAGCAACCTTACCACCAATAACCCCACTATCACTAACAGTTGGAATTATTTTAATACCAAGTCTTTTAAATATATTTAAATAAACTTGATGCATCATTTCATATGTTTTTTTCATATCTTCTTCTGTTTTATCAAAAGAATATGCATCCATCATAACAAAAGTACGAGGTCTAAATAAATATCCTCTTGTTCTTATCTCTTTTCTAAATTTTTCCCCAATTTGATAAAAGATAGCTGGTAAATTCTTATAAGAAGAAAGTCTATTAGCCCCAAAGATTGTAGCACATTCTTCAGCCGTTGGAGCTAGTCCATATTCACCTAAATTATTATCTAGTGTAAACATGATATCACCGTCTCGTGTATAAGTATCCCATCTATTAGATTGATCCCATATTTTTCTTGGTTGAAGTTTAGGAAATTCAACTTGAATACATCCTGCTTTATCAAGTTCATCAATAATAATATTTTCTACAGTTCTTTCTAATTTTGTCCATAAATTGCCATAACCATAAATACCACTTTCAAATTGATATAATTCTCCTAATTTCATTAAGATATCTTGTCCAGAATAATTATTATCGATATCCTTTAAATTAATTTTTTTAATATTAAGTCTACTTAATCTCATAAATTCCTCCTAAAAAAAAGAATAGCACATAAGGAGTCAAAAAGACGGTGCCATCCTCTTATTTTACTTAATTTTGATAACGGTTTATAACCGAAAATGTTTACATTTCACTCTGAAGGTAGGAATTAAATAGTATCATAACTTGTTTCCACTATACCAAGCTCACTTTTATGCTTAACCATATAATATTCCTTCATCACTGATTTACCTGTATTATAACACATCTTTTTACTATTGACAAACATTTTCTAAAATAATTAATAAAATCTAACTTTTAGGTTTTATAACACAATCATCATATGCACAAACTATTTCATAATTATAATATTTTAAAACTAAAGAATCTCCATCCTTAATTATTCTCCATGCATAATGTTTTAATTCATCAAATGTTATTAATTTCTTCTCTATTGCTTCATGAACAGATACATTTTTAGCATCCACACTTCTAAAACATGTTTCCTTTATATTTAACTAAAACAGGAAGAATTTCCCAACTTCTATTAAATAAGTTGGGGATGAATTCAGCATATTTTTATTAAATTATAAAAAA
>CACZTI010000056.1 GCA_902783985.1 uncultured Erysipelotrichaceae bacterium
AGAATATGGAATAAATGGTTCAATAACTATCAAGGCCTTTATCGATGCAGATAATATTTTAATTACAGATACCCCAGATGATCAATCTCAAAGACCAAGCACTGCTTATACAGATGGAACAGATACGGCAGGGAAAACTGTTATTTCAACAGATGATTGGAATGCTTTACAATCAACAGGAATAACCTTCAAAGTAAAAGGAGAAGCAAGAGAAGGAATATGGGTAGAAGAGATAACTAATAATTGCACTATGGATACAAGTTTGATAAAGGTGGTTCAATCATTCAATTCTAATAATCAAAAATGTCGTGATTATGTAACCCAAATTTATAGTGAATATCCTGATGAAATAGATTATCAAATATCTCGGCTTTGTGTAAATTATGTTAGAAGTAATGATGAGCAATATTTAATATCAGATATCGAAAGAGAACTTATGTCAGTTTCTAGCAAAAGCAGTATTGAAGAACTAGAAGAAGATGGTGTAATTACAAATGTAGTATATGATTATCCAAATAAACTTTTATTTGGTGTTGAATATGTTAATGATAAATTTACCTATACATATAATAATGAAACATGGGCTGTTAAAATTTCTGATAGAAATTCGACAGAACCTATTATTAAACCAAATGTGTGCTTATCAGTAAATGATATGCCTGTCGCAAATATGAATGCCATGTTTGGCGGTAGCCAAGCAACACAAATAGATTTAAGTTCATTAGATACAAGTTATGTAACAAATATGTCGTGGATGTTTCAAGGGAGTAAAGCAACAAGTATTAATTTATCTGGAATTAACACAACTAATGTGACAGATATGTCGGGAATGTTTGCTGGTAGCCAAGCAACAAGTATTAATTTATCTGGAATTAACACAACCAATGTGACAGATATGTCGAGAATGTTTGCACAATCTAAGGTTAGTATCTTAGATTTAAGTAGTTTTTCAACTTCAGCAAATCCCAAAGCATGTGAAATGTTCTATGCAA
The DNA here is from genome assembly GCA_902783985.1 of uncultured Erysipelotrichaceae bacterium. Taxonomy (GTDB): domain Bacteria; phylum Bacillota_I; class Bacilli_A; order RF39; family UBA660; genus RUG12783. Next base: position 993 of record CACZTI010000056.1, read on the forward strand.
ATATTAGAACAATTTATGTATCAAATAAATGGAATAATACTAATTTACTTGTAGATTATCAATATTGTGGTAGCAAGAGTATGTTCAGTGATGGAATAGTTGGTGGTAATGGTACAACATATAATTCATCAAATGATGATAAAACAATGGCTGTTATTGATACACCAAGTACACCTGGTTATTTAACTCTTAAAACAAATTAATAATAAAATCTTTATTGTGAAAACAATAGAGATTTTTTTGTTATAAAGAAAATTTTATTGTCAAGTAAATTTACTTTTAACCTCTTTTTTGATATAATATGCTTATATTTGGAGTAAAGATATGAGTGAATTAAAAGATGTTAAAGGAATAGGTCCTAAGTCGGAACTATTATTGAATAAATTAGGAATATATAATATTGAAGATTTATTAACATATTATCCAGTCAGATATGATATTTTAAAAAGAAGTAATTTAGACGAAGTAACTGAGGATGATAGAGTAATAATCGATGGTGTGGTAGATAGTATTCCTTTAGTATTAAGATTTAATGCTAAACTAAATAAAATGAATTTTAGATTATCTTATAAAGATGGAGTTGTTGGTATCTCTATTTTTAATCGAGCTTTTATGAAACCAAATTTAAAAGTAGGTACAAGAATAATTGTTATTGGTAAATATGAAAAAGAAAAAAATATTTTAACAGCTAGTGATATTAAATTTGGAATATTAAATAATGAAACTAAAATAGAACCAATATATCATTTAACAAGTGGATTAAGTAACAAGAATTTACAAACATATATTAATAATGCTCTTATGAGTTATGGTAAAGATATTATAGATTATATACCAAATTATTTAAAAGAAAAATATCCTAAATTTGATATAAAAAAATATATTGCTTTAAATATTGTTCATAATCCACCTAATGAAAGTAAACTATCTGATATGATTAAAAGAATGAAATATGAAGAATTATTTTGTTTTATGGTAAAGATTAATTATTTAAAAAGTATTAAGAAAAAAGAATTAGGTATTAAAAGAAATATTGATGATAAAGATATCAAATCATTTTATAAATTATTACCATTTAAACTAACTCTTGATCAAGAAAAAGTAATTAATGAAATAGTAACTGATATGAATTCTAATAAAATAATGAATCGATTACTTCAAGGAGATGTAGGTAGTGGAAAAACAATAGTTTCCATTGCTGCCATGTACTTTAATAAATTATCTGGTTATCAAAGTGCTTTAATGGCACCAACAGAAATCCTAGCAACCCAACACTTTAATAATATTTCTAAAATATTAGATGGTAAATGTACTGTACGATTACTTATTGGATCTTTAACTAAAAAAGAAAAAGAAGAAATATATGATGATTTAATTAATAATAAAATAGATATTTTAATAGGTACACATGCTATTATTCAAGAAAATGTAAAATATTATAATTTAGGTTTAGTTGTTACTGATGAACAACACAGGTTTGGAGTAAATCAAAGAGCTTTATTAAAAAATAAAGGAATAACACCTGATGTACTATATATGAGTGCAACACCAATACCTCGTACTTTTGCTTTAACTATTTATGGTGATATGGATATTTCTATTATTAAAGAAATGCCAAAAGGAAGAATACCTGTAGAAACAATAATTAGAAAAGAAGATCAAATAAGTGAAGTATTAAATTTAATGTATGAAGAATTAAAGGAACATCATCAAATATATGTTGTATCCCCTTTAATTGAAAATGAAGGGGAAAGTGATTTAACTAGTGTTATTAATTTAAAAGATGAATTTAAAAAAGCCTTTAGTAAAGTAAATGTTAAAGTAGATATGCTACATGGTAAAATGTCAAATAAAGAAAAAGATAATATTATGGATAAATTTAAAAATAATGAAATTAATATTTTAATTAGTACCACTGTTGTTGAAGTAGGGGTTGATGTTAGTAATGCAAGTATGATGATAATCTTTGACGCTAATATGTTTGGATTATCAACTCTTCATCAGTTAAGAGGAAGAGTAGGACGTGGTAATATAAAATCAACTTGTATTTTAATTAGTAAATCAGAAACTGAAAGACTTAAAATATTAGAAGAAACAAATGATGGTTTTAAAATAGCCGAAGAAGATTTTAAATTAAGAGGTAGCGGAGATTTATTTGGTACAAGACAAAGTGGTGATATGTATTTTAAAATTGCAAACTTAAGAGAAGACTTTAAAATACTAGAGTATGCCAATGTTGATGCTAAAGAATTCTTAAAAAGAACAGAACCAGAAAATATGATAATAAAAAATAAAATTTTAGAGATGGTTGACACTGATTAAAAAAATATTGTAAAATTTAAAAAAAATAATTGACTTATAGAAAAAATTATATTATGATTTATTTGTATGGTAGAAGATATCATACAGGCACCTTCAAATATTAGGAAGGTGTATTCAACCAAAACCCCCTGAAGAGAGATATTTATTAATGATATCTCTCATTTTGTTTATATATAGCAACAAATAAAGGG
>CACZTI010000057.1 GCA_902783985.1 uncultured Erysipelotrichaceae bacterium
AAGAGCTGGTATGGGAACTCAAAAAATAATTGTTGATTATGAAAAGAGTATTATTGATTTCTCTAATTCCAATAAAAAAGGTTTTGATAGTATCAAAGATCGAATTAGAATTCTTTATCCAAAACCTACATCATGGAATAATCATTGTTATATGTATTTTACCGAAAATGGTGAAATATTAAATAAAGCTTTTGAAGAAAATGAAAGAATTCAACAAATAGCTTGGGAAAAATATGGATTTAGAACTGGTGTTACCGGTGGAAAATATGATGTATCAAAAATAGGTATTCCAGTACCACAAGAAATTACCAGTACCATTTCTGGTCTTAAAATGAGTGAATATAATGCTTTAATAGATGGTCTTAAATAGGAGGAGAATATGGAATTAAAATTAGAAAAGACAAGTTTTAAAGAGGATGAAGAGGTTGAAAAATTAGTTAATAGTGGAAAAAAGGTTGATGAAGCAAAAGTTGAAAAAACACTAAATTATGATTCATTAACTAAAGAAGAAAAAGAAGCTATTGATAAATTTAATAGTGAAATTGATGTATTTGATGGAACTCAAATATTACAGTTTGGTGCTCCTGCTCAAGAGAAAATATCAAAGTTTTCTGATAGTATTCTAGAAAATGTTAGAACTAAAGATACCGGTGAAGTAGGGGATTTACTTGCTAATTTAGTTGCTGAAATCAAATCATTTGATAATGCCATTAATGATAATGCCAAGACAAATATTTTAGAAAGATTATTTTCATCTGCTAAAAAAGAATTTGATAAATTAGTAGCTAAATACAATAAGATAGAAGGTAATATTTCAACTATTGAAAAAGGTCTTGAAAAAGACAAATTACAAATGTTAAAAGATATTAATTTATATGATGGTATGTATGATAAAAATCTTGAATATTTTAAAGAAATATCATTATATATTATAGCTGGTGAAAGAAAAATTAAAGAATTAAAAGAAAAAGAATTACCAAAATTACAAAAGATAGCTGAAAAATCAGGAGAACAACTTGATATTCAAAAAGTTCAAGATATGGAAGCTATAATTGATAGATTAGAAAAGAAAATATATGATCTTAAAACTACGAGAATGATATCAATTCAAATGGCACCACAAATCAGATTATTACAAAATAATGATGCCTTACTTGTTGAAAAAATTCAAAGTTCTATTATGAATACAATTCCATTATGGAAAAACCAAATGGTTCTTGCTTTAGGTATAAATAATGCTAGTAAAGCTTTAAAACATCAACAAGCAGTATCAAAACTTACTAATGATATGTTAAAGAAAAATAGTGAAACTTTAAAACAAGGTTCTATCAAGATTGCTGAAGAATCAGAAAAAGCTATTGTTGATATTGAGACATTAAGAAAAACTAATAGTGATATTATTGAAACTATTGATAAAGTTATTGAAATCCATGAAAATGGTAGAATTAAACGTCAAGAATCTGAAAAAGAATTAGAAATGATGGAACAAGAATTAAAAGATAAACTACTAAAAATAAATATCAAAAATCCAAGTAAAAATTAATAAATAAAATCCTAATTATCTTTCAATTAGGATTTTTATTATACAAAAAAATAGAAGTAAATATATAAACTTCTATTCTTCAATTTCAATTTTCTTTTTAGTATTAAATTGGACTAATCCGCCAGTATAAACCCCAACTAAAACAGCACCTGCAGCGCTAAAAAAATGCGTTACATAGTAAAGAATTAATTTTTGAATATCACCACCATATCCAGTGATACTTAGAAATCCGATTCCAATATTGTTTCCAATTACTAGTATTAATCCTAAAATAGCAAGCCTAGAATATTTTCTACCATTTGCTGTTTTATTATATTCCTTCATTATTTTCTCCTTTATAATTTAACATCTTTTAATAAATTCCAAAAAGTATTTTCATTACTATTTGAAATAAGATTTCTCATATCATTATACAAAACAGATAATATTTCTTTTTCCGCAACTTCCTTTATTGGATTTTTTTGATATTTTGAATAATAATCATTACCATATTTAATCATAGATTGATAAATCATTTTAGCAACATTTTCATCTTTAATATTGTATTTATATAATAAATAATTTGTATATTCAGTTAAACTATATCTATCATTAATAAATATATCTCCAATACTTAAAGCCATTTCCTTATCAATATTAAATTTGAAAGGTGTTGATGTATCAGTATTGCTTGGAGTAGGTGTATAACTACTTTCATCATTTGAAGCGTAAGAACTGGTACTTCCGCTGTTATTACGTGAATAAGTATTACCTGTTGTACCATTTCTATTAGATGTAGTAGCTGTATTTGCGGTTGTTTCATGGGTTTCTCTAGTTGTATTTTTACCAGTTACATGCTCATCTTTTTGTTCATTATTTGATGCTTGTGTCACCATATCAGTTTTTGTATTATCCTCATGAGTTTCGCTCGTAGTATCAGAAGCTACCTGTGATTCATCTGCTTGTGCCTTATATGTTTTATCTTTTATGTCAGGTTTATTTTCTTTTTCAGTTGTAACTACTGGTGTTTCTTTTTGTGCACTATCTTCGTTATCAAAAACAGTTTCAATTCTTTCAGTTCCACTTTGATCTTCTTGAAATAAATCATTTTCACAATTTGTTACTGTTGATAAAATGTTGTTAATAGTTCCTTCCAATTGATTAATTGATGAATTAAAATTTGACATGTAGCCACCATCAAAACCTAATTCTTCTACAATTTTACAATCATCAATAGACTTAGCGCAATCTACAAGAAAATCAAAAGATCCTTGCATATTACTTTTAAAACTATCTGCAACGCCTTGTTCTATTACTACATTTTGTAACATACTATTCACCCCTCATTTTCTTGTTCCATTTGTAAAGCATACGCTAATTGTGATTGGAGACTTTCATATTCATCAATTGTACTATTATATTTTTCGATGGTACTTTTTAGTAAACATAATTCTGAAAAGAGTACACCATATATTATTTTAGCTTTCTTTACAATATTATCGGTAAATAAATATATTTTGTTACAATAATTATCAATAGTTCCTATTTGTTCACAAATACTTTCTTTAGTATTTCCCTCCCAAGGTAATCCTTTTATAGTTTGAGCAACAGGTTTATAATTGTATATTTCTGCCACAGATGTTTTTCCATGAGATTTAATGACATTATAATAATTTAAAAATTCTCCCTCAAATTTTTTTTTAGCATAACTCATTGTTGACCTCCGTTTACGGATTTTTCGATTTCAAAATAACTATTATCATATTCACTGCAAGCATTTTCTAATTTTTCTATTATTGTATTGAATTCTGCAATTTCATCAGTGGAATTTTTAATACTTGTTTCATTTTTTTCAACAGTTTTTTGAAATGATAATCCGCTCATATCACTACTTACAAGAGTGTCTTGAGTTGTTTGCATTTTATTTTTTAATTCTTCTAAGAGAGTTTTTTGCTGTGTTAAATATTTTATTTCATTTCTAAGAACTGGTCCATTAACGAAAATTGTTTTTTTATCACTAAACATATTTTTTTGTTGTATCATAAATCTCCTCCAAATTTACATTGTTAGTTTTGGCATATTCTATATCCTTATCTTTAAAATTAGTACTTACACCTATAATAGTTTTACCATATCGTTGATATTTATTTGATTCCATTTTAATCTTATTTATAAAATTTCCTAATAATGCATCAAACGTTATAGCATTATCTGATTTCCAATTATCACTAATTCTTTTTCTTGATTCCTCTATATTTTTAATTATTTCTTGTAATTCAGTTGAATAACTACAATAATCATTGCCAACTTTTGCAAATTCTTCAAAATTTATATTTATTCTCCTCATAAATCCTCCTATAACTTACTCCAATCTGAAACAATTTTTTGTGAAAAGCTTAACATATCTTTACTAGAAAATCCAGGTCTTGCACCTTCATGATGATAACAAACAGTACCTTGCATATGTTGCTCTCCATGTTGATTACCAGCTCTAATAGTAAGTGGTATTACTATATTATCAACATGCCCAACCTCTCTATAATTTTTAGCATATGTTCCTGTAGGACCTTTACCTATGGTAACAACATTTTTATTATTATTTTCATTTATCCATGTACCATTTTGTTTATTTTGTTTTGTATTTGCATATCTTTGCCATTCGCCTTCCATATAAACAGATGCATACTCGCTACCAACTGAATCATGTTTACCACCACTAAAACTTAATCTTTCAAATTCAGTAATAGTTTGACCACCACCCAATTTTACTTGAGGTCTTACTTTTAAATTTAATTCAGCACCAGTTTCTAAGGTAATTAACATTTTATCACCAACAATCATTCCATTGACAGATGTTACCAGTGTATCTGAACCTTTTACTCTTCCATCATCAGTAACTATTTCAGTGTGTTTTGTTGTTTCAAAAGAATACATTTTACCATTTCTAGTTTTTCCTACAACGGCATAATCACTTGTACAACCATTTTTATTATTAGCATCATAATGATAATAGTCATTATGAAATGTTACTATTGCCATTTGATTGTCTTTTAAGTGATTTTTAAGTTCAGAATTTAACTGTTTTCTTTCTTCTTTTGTTAATCCATTTGTTATTACATACAAAGCTGCTGTTTTATTAGAAGTATATATATTTACTTGTTTACCATTAATATTAACAGTTTCTTTTATTTTGAGATTACCAGTTGTTACAGAATAATCAATTATTTCGCCATCACCTTCTATTAGAGTAATATCCAATAGTCCATTTTCTAAAGAAGAAAAATCAGATAAACTATATGATAACATTGTATCCCAAATAGGACTATCCAACGGAATACTATTATCTTTCAGTGTATTAACTATTTCATTAATTTTCTCTGTTAAACTACTAATCTCTTGATCATATATTTCAAGATTATTTTCTAAACTAACTATATTAGCTCTTAAAGCCGCTACTCTAGACATTTCATCACCTACTATATCATATAATAAAATTATATCAATTTTTTAAGTGATTATCAATCTTTTTTTTATTATTTTTTATCACATTTGACTTAATATTATACATTATCATTCATTAAGTTATTAAAATTATCAATAATTATAGAATTTCAAATAATAATTTATGATATAATAAAAAAAAGGAGTACATATGAATAATTTATATTTTAATGATATTTATAATGATTTTTTTAAGGTTGAAAAAAATAATATTACTGACGAAGAAAAAGATCAAAATGTTATTTTAGAAAACATTGATGAATTATATTTAGATAATGAATCAAAAAACTTATTTAAACAAATACTAAGTTATATGGAAAAATACCATAATAATGAAGAAAATAATTATATTAATTTTAACATGATTATTGAAGGTAATAATAAAGAAACAGTAAATGCTCTTGCTAATATTATTAGTAGTAATATAGATAAGAATAAATATTTGGATAGTAATAAAATATATAATCTTTCACTTTATAATTTAAATAATAAGATTGATATAAATGAAATATATAATAATAATAGTATTATCATCATAAATGATTTATCATCTATTTCAATGCAAGAAGATAACAAAAGAAAAATGTTTTTCTATGATTTAAAAAATAATTTAAATAATAGAAGTATAACTATTTTAAATGGAGATAGAGAAACAATAAATAATTTTTTATTATATGATAGTGAACTAAAAAATAAATATTTTAATTTTCATTTACTAGAAATAATCCCTAATATTCAAGATATTTATAATGATATATTAAGAAAAATAGATAATCAAAAATTAGAAATAGATTTATTAGATTATATAACTAATACTTATAAAGACATTAATAATTATCCCGATTACCGTGATAATTTAATAAATTATATATCATTTAATAAAGCATTGCCACCTATTAAAGTAGAGAAAACTATGGAAGAAATCTTCTCTGAACTTAATAGTTTAGTGGGATTAAATGATATTAAAAAAATCTTAAAAGATTTAGTTAATTTAATTAGTTTTAAAGATAAAAGTAATTTAGATATTAAAAATATTAATTTAAATATGTTATTTTTAGGAAATCCTGGTACTGGAAAGACGACAGTTGCAAGAATTCTTGCGGGTATTTTATATAATCTAGGTTATATTAAAGAAAATAAATTGGTTGAAGTAACAAGCAAAGATTTAGTAGCAGAATATGTTGGTCAAACATCAATTAAAACCTATAGTGTACTAGAAAAAGCCTTTAATGGAGTCTTATTTATTGATGAAGCTTATTCCTTATCAAGTAAAAATAATTCTTATAATGATGAAGCCATAGCAACACTTATAAAAACCATGGAAGATAACCGTGATAAATTAGTTATTATATTTGCAGGATATACTAAAGAAATGCAAGATTTTATTAATTCAAATTCTGGTATTGCATCAAGAATTGGGTATACTTTGAATTTTAAAGATTATACAGAAGATGAATTAATTGAAATATTTAAAGGTATGATAACTAAAGCAGGATTTAAAATAACGCCTGAAGCTCTTGATAAAGCAAGAGGATATATAAATGAATTTAAAAATAAACCAAACTTTGGTAATGCTAGAATGGTTAGAAATATGTATGAAAAAACAGTATTAGAACACGCTTCAAATACCAAGGATTATAAGAGAAAAGATAAATTAATAACCATTACAGATAAAGATATTACTGTAGAGAATATGATTTAACATGAGAAAATATATAATTAGTGATATCCATGGTAATGGGAATTTATATTATGCCATAATGTCCTATTTAGATAATATTAGTTTGGAAGAAAATATTATTCTATATATCAATGGAGATTTAATTGATCGTGGTATTGAATCGGGAGAAATATTATTAGATGTAATAAGGAGAATTAAAGAAAACAATCCGAGATTTAAAATAGTATATCTAGGTGGTAATCATGAAGATATGATGTACAAATATTACCAAGATAAATTAAATGGTAAAATAGATTATTTTAATCTCTGGTATGAAAATGGTGGTTGGCAAACAGATTATGCCCTTGAAGATTTATTAAGTGATCAAGAAATACTTGAAGTGGTAGATTTCATTGGAAATTTAGATTTGTATTATGTTTTTAGAGAAAAAATAAATAATAAAAACATTGTTTTAGCCCACGCTGCATGTCCTAAAAATCCCCATAATACCTGTGATATTAAAATAAAAGATAATCAAGAATATTTAAATTATCTTTTATGGTCAAGAAAGAAAGATTTATATGTACCTAATATTGTAGGTAATAAACATTATTTTGCAGTTGTTGGCCATACACCCAATGATCATCCTTTTGGTTTTGTTTATGATGAAGAAGATAATTTTTTAAATATTGATGGTGGTTCAGCAATGTATGTACAAGGTTTATTTCAATATGATCATTATCCACTAGTAGAAATAAAAAATAATTATTTAAAAGTATTAACTTTTAATAACAATAATGAAATAATATATGGAAATTATTTTAAAGATGGCAATATAATTCCTTTTAATAGAGAAGAATTAATTAAAGAAAGAAATTATCTAAATAGTGATTTTCATCCTAAAAAATTAATTAAACTAGAAGATGGTATTATTGGTTACCATGATTGGATAAAATAGTACTACTATTTGTGAATATACAAATATATAATAAAAAAGTGTAAAAAAGATTTGAATATAAATCTTTTTTTTTGTATAATTATTATGAAGGAGGATATATGAAAAAATATAATACATTATTTGTAGTTGTTTTAACAATTTTGGTAATAGCCTTATTAACATGGATTTTACCAGTAACTTATTTAAGTGGAGAACTTGTTGAGGCTGAAAGAACAAGAGTAGGTATTCAGGAATTATTTAGTTATCCGGTATTTTCTTATTATAACTTTATATATGTATTCTTATATTTAGTTCTAATTGGTGCATTATATGGATTATTAAATAAAACAGGAGCTTATCGAATATTGCTTGATAAAGTTAGTAATCATGTAAAAGGAAGAGAAATACTATGTTTAATACTTACAGTATTACTATTTAGTATTGTTGTTTCATTCACAGGATTTACTTTTGAAGCTTTAATTGTTTTACCATTTATTGCAGGTGTAGTTTTATTACTAGGATATGATAAAATTACTGCTGCTATGGTAACAGTAGGTTCTATTACTGTAGGTGTTATTGGTACAACTTTCTCTAAAATGGTTGCAGGTACCTTTAATGAAATATTAAATACTACTTATACTGATTTAATATGGGTTAAAGTTGCTTTATTACTATTAGGTTCTGGTATTGTAATATTAAATGTTATATTACATGCAAGAAAAATAGAAAAAACCAAAGATGTTCCTGAAAGTTTCTTAGTACCTAGTAAAGTTAAAGAAAAATCTATTAAGGTTTGGCCACTTGCTACTATTCTTATTTGCTTTTTAGTAATTATGATAGTATCAACAGTTGATTGGCAAGGTGCTTTTAAAATTACTTTCTTTGATAACTTATTACAAAATATTAAAGATGGTAGAGTATTATCAAGATATGTTGTTTTAACAATATCTTTATTAGTGGTTATCTATAATGTTGTTATTTCTTTGATTAAAAAGAAAAAAGCTAAAAAAGATAAATTAATGTCAAAGAAAAGATTAATAGTAACTATTATCTTTGGTGTATTGGCATTCCTTGCACTATTAAAGATTATGTTAGAAGATGTCTTTAAAGCAACAAACTTTATGACTAAAGCTATTGAAGCTATTAAATTAAATGAAATAACTGATAACTTTACATGGAATCAATTATTTGGTAATGTACTAGCATTTGGTTCTTGGACATATAATGATTACTTTGTATTTATGTTATTCATTATGTTAGTTATTAAATTTGTTTATCGTGTTAAATTTAATGATGTAATAGAAAATTGTGGAACTGGTGTTAAAACTGTTTTATATGCAGTATTTACTTGTATGCTTGCATATACGGTACTTATAATGACATCATCTCATCCAGTAATTTTAACTATTTTAAAACCAATCTTAAATTTAAGTGATGGACTAAGTATTTTGTGGTATCCAATATGTACATTTATTAGTGCATTATTAAATACTGATTTTACATACTACAAATATGGAGCTTTATCTTTAAGTTATGTTACAACATTCTATACAAGTACCAATGTTTATCCATTATGTGAATTAATTACTCAAAGTATGTATGGACTAGCACTTATGGTAGCACCAACAAGTACAGTATTACTATTTACATTGAGTCTTTTAAATATTAAATTTACTGAATGGTTTAAGAAAGTATGGAAATTAATTTTAGAACTTGTATTAATAATATTTATATCATTTATTATAGTATTACAATTTCTAGTATAGAACTCCAAGTGAGTTCTTTTTTTGTCGATATAATAACAAAATAATATTAATAAAACTCCATATAATATAAGTGGAGGATAATATGTTTATAAAGTTTAATGAAGCAACCAGAAAAATATTAAAAAGATCTAAAATAGAAATGAAAAATTTAAAACATGCTTTTATTGGTAGTGAACATGTCCTATTAAGTATTTTAAAAAGTGATAATAGTGTATCTAAACTATTAAAGGAATATCATATAACTTATGATATCTTTAAACAAGAATTAATAAACACCGTTGGTATTGGTAATAGTAATAATAACTATTTTATTTATACACCTTTATTAAAAAGAATCATCGAAAACGCTATATGCGAAGCTAAAGACCTAGGTAATAAAGAAATTGATATAAATGATTTGTTTTTATCTCTTATTGATGAAGGTGAAGGTGTTGCCAATAGAATATTAAATAAACTAGGAGTTAATTTAGATGAGATGTATTCTAAATTTAATAAAGAAATAAAGTATCATAAAAACAATCAAAAATTATCTATTAACTCATGTTCCATTGATTTAACCAAAAAGTGTCTTGAAGAAGAAATAGATCCTTTAATTGGAAGAGAAGAGGAAGTAAATGAATTAATTAACATTTTACTAAGAAGAAATAAAAATAATCCCTTGTTAATAGGAGAAGCTGGTGTTGGTAAAACCGCTATTGTTGAAGAACTAGCAAGAAGAATAACTAAAGGAAATGTTCCAGAAAACCTCAAAAACAAAAAAATATTATCGCTATCCATGGCCAAAGCCGTAGCAGGAACAAAGTATCGTGGTGAATTTGAAGATAAGATAACTAAAATATTAAAAGAACTTGAAAATAATAGTGATTTAATTGTCTTTATAGATGAAATACATACAATAGTAGGAGCAGGAGGAGCCGAAGGAGCTATTGATGCTTCTAATATCCTAAAACCCGCTCTTGCAAGAGGTAAAATAAAAGTAATAGGGGCAACAACTATTAAAGAATATAAAGAAACAATATCCAAAGATAAAGCCTTATCCCGTAGATTTCAAAAGATATTAATCAAAGAAAATACCATTCCAGAAACTATTGATATATTAAAAAAATTAAAACCATTTTATGAAAAGTATCACCATGTAAAAATAAGTGATGATTTAATAGTTAATCTTGTTAATTTAACTAATAAATATATTACAAATGAAAATAATCCCGATAAATCACTTGATATCCTAGATAATACTCTAACTAGAGTATCATTAAAAGAAAATAAAGAATCTCTAAAATTAAAAAAACTTCAAAAAGAACTAGAAGATATTAAAAATCAAAAGAATAATTTAATTATTAATAATAATTATCAAGATGCCTATAAATATCATATAAAAGAAATGAAATTAGAATCAATGATTAATAATCTAAATTTAAATATTAATAATAATCAAAATATTGAAGTAACTATAAGTGATATAGCCAAAACTATTGAAAATAAAGCAAATATTCCCATATATGAAATAAATCATGATTATCATAAACTACTTAATTTATCAAAATATTTAAACAATTTGATTATTGGTCAAGAAGAAGTAATCGAGAAAATAGTTAAGATAACTAAAAAAATATTATTAGGTTATAAAAATAATTTACCATATTCCTTTTTGTTTCTAGGAAAAAGTGGAGTAGGGAAAACCTATTTAGTTAAAGAATATAGTAAGTATTTAAATATTCCATTAATTAGATTAGATATGAGTGAATATAAAGAAAATCATACTGTAAGTAAAATTATTGGTTCTCCACCAGGATATATTGGTTATGAAAATACCGAAACTATTCTAGAACAAATTAAAAATAATCCTTTTAGTATTATTTTATTAGATGAAGTTGAAAAAGGATCAAATAATGTCATTAATTTATTTTTACAAGCTCTTGATGAAGGTTTTATCACTGATTCCCATGGTATTAAAGTAAATCTTTCTAATACTATAATCATTATGACCAGTAATATTGGTTATACTAAAGAACAAATTGGTTTTGAAAAGGTTAAACATTATGATCAAGAACTAAGAAATATTTTATCCACAGCCATTGTGAATAGAATTAATACTATTTGTTATTTTAAAGATTTAACTAAAGATAATCTAAAAGTAATTTTAAAAAATAAAGTAAATAATTTAAGAAAAAAATATTCTAATATCAAGTTCCATCTTAATAACTGTTTTTTAGATAAAATAATTAATGAAAGTAATTATGAAATATATGGTTCAAGACACGCTCTTAAATTACTTGAAGATAAATTAGATGATTTAATTATCGATGGTATTTTAAATGGTAAAAATACTATCTATATTAAAGGATAAGTGATATAAATATACACTTTATCAAAGTTGTTAAAAAAAGTCCTATGCCTTTTTGTGAAAATAGTTAAAATTAAAAATTATTATATTTATCAATAAGTCTTTATAATTTCTCTAGACAATTATTTAGTATTTTTGTATAATAATCATATATTTAAGTGGAGGAGTTATGGAATTTTATAATACTTTAACAAGAAAAATAGAAGAATTTATCCCTAATGATGGAAAGAAAGTTAAATTATATACTTGTGGACCTACAGTATATCATTATGCTCATCTTGGTAATCTTCGTACTTATATTTGTGAAGATATCTTAGAGAAATCTCTAAATTATTTAGGTTATGATGTAGAAAGAGTTATGAATATTACTGATGTAGGTCATCTAACAGGAGATTCTGATGATGGTACCGATAAAATGGTAAATAGTGCTAAAAAAGAACACAAATCCGTTCTTGATATTGCTAAATTCTATACTGATAAATTTTTTCAAGATGCTGATAAATTAAATATAAAAAAACCAGATACTGTTATTCCAGCAACTAGTTTAATTGATTTTTATATAGAAATAATCACTAAATTATTAAATGATGGATATGCCTATATTAGTGGTGGCAATGTCTATTTTGATACATCAAAGTTAAATGATTATTATGTTTTAACTAATCATAAAGAAGAAGAACTAATGATTGGTGTACGTGATGATGTAACAGAAGATGTTAATAAAAAAAATAAAGCTGACTTTGTTTTATGGTTTACTAAATCTAAGTTTGATTCTCAAGAATTAAAATGGGATTCACCATGGGGAATGGGATATCCTGGTTGGCATATAGAATGTTCTGGTATCTCCATTAAATATTTAGGAGAATATCTTGATATCCATTGTGGTGGTATTGATAATATTTTCCCACATCACACGAATGAAATAGCACAATCAGAAAGTTTCTTAGGACATAAATGGTGTAATTATTGGTTCCATGTAGAGTATCTTCTTGATAAAAGAGGTAAAATGAGTAAAAGTAATGGTGATTTCCTAACTGTAGATACCCTTATTGAACATGGATATAATCCATTATCATATCGTTATATGGTTTTATCAAGTCATTATCAAAAAGGATTACTATTTAGTTATGAAAACCTTGATACTGCTGAAAACTCATATCTAAAATTAAAAAATAGAATTAGTAAATTAAATAAACAAGAAGATACTTTAGATAAAGATTATGATAAATATAATAATGAATTTAAGGAAGCATTATCAAATAACTTAAATACATCTCTTGCCTTAACTTCCGTTTATAATGTTTTAAAAAGTGATATGAATGATTATACTAAATTAAAATTAATTAATGAATTTGATAAAGTATTATCTCTTGATTTAACAAAAGAAGAAGAAAAGAAAATAGATGATAAAGAAATCTTAGATTTAATAGAAAAAAGAAATATTGCTAAAAAGAATAAAGATTTTAAATTAGCAGATTCTATAAGAGATGATTTATTAAATAGAGGAATTAAACTTCTTGATACTAGAGAAGGTACAAAATATGAAATAATTTAAAAAACACTTTAATTTTCTAAATAAATATGTTATTATAAAGTAAATTCGATGAAAAAGAGGAGTAAGTTATAGTCTTTTTAAAGAGAGTTAGTGTTTGGTGTAAACTAGCAAAAGAGATAACTGAAGGTAGCTTTCAAGAAGTATATTTGAAAAAAGTAGAATATAATGTTTATCGCATTAAGATAATAAGTGCATAGAATTTCTATGAAGTAGGATGGTACCGCGACTATTCGTTCCTATTTTATAGAAATTTTTTTATTTAAAGGAGGATAATATGTTTCAATATGCCGAATTAATATGTGATTATGTTTTAAAAAATTATGATGTTTCTAATGATTTAATAAGTATGAAATTAAAGCATACCATAAGAGTTTATGAACTAATGGTTAAACTAGTAGAGAAATTACATCTTGATAATCATGATGCAAGACTAGCTTTATTTATAGCACTATTCCATGATTTAGGAAGATTCTATGAAGCTAAAATAAATAATAAATTTAATAATCGTTATGATCATGCTGCTGATTCTGTACGAGTCTTATTTGATGAAGGATTAATAAAAAATTTCCCTATTGATGAGGATGATTATGATTTAGTAAAGAAAGCAGTATTCTATCATAACAAAAAAGAATTACCAGAAGATTTAACTGATAAAGAACAATTCTTTTGTCATATGATAAGAGATGTAGATAAAATAGATATCTTTCATGTAATGGCAACAGAAGAGATAAAAACATTTTACTTTGTGCCAACAGAAAAGGTATTAACTAATTTCTATAATCGAGAATTAATTGATATTCGTGATATCAAAAATAAAAGCGATACCACATTATTGTATCTAGCTTTTCCTGATCAATTACATTTTAAAGAATCAGTTAAATTATTAAAAGAAAAAGGATATTTAGATGAATTTATTAATAGTGTAGATGTTAATAGTGATCCACTGATTAAGGATATTTTTGATCATTTAGTTGAAGAGATGGATACAAGATATGAAAATAGTTTAAATAATAAAAAAGTATTAAGAAAAGAGGGAACTTATGGAAGAATTAGACAAAAAATATAATCATGAAAATGTTGAAAAAGATAAATATGAAAAATGGTTAAAGAAAGATTATTTTAAGTGTAATCCAGATAGTAATAAAAAACCATATTGTATAGTATTACCACCACCTAATGTAACCGGAGTATTACATCTAGGTCACGCTTGGGACGTTGCTTTACAAGATATTATTATTCGTTATAAAAAGATGGAAGGATATGATACCTTCTGGCTTCCTGGAATGGATCATGCAGCGATTGCCACAGAAGCTAAAGTTGTTAAAAGACTTAAAGATAATGGCATTAATAAATATGAGTATGGAAGAGAAAAATTTGTTGAAGCATGTTGGGATTGGACAAAAGAACATGGTGATATTATAAGAAAACAATGGGCAAAACTTGGAGTATCACTAGATTATTCTAAAGAAAGATTTACTCTTGATGAAGGAATGAGTAAAGCCGTTAGAAAAGTATTTGTTGACTATTATAATGAAGGATTAATCTATCGTGGAGAAAAGATAATTAACTGGGATCCTGTAGCTAAAACAGCACTATCTAATGAAGAAGTAATTTATAAAGAAGAAAAGTCTGCTTTCTATCACTTAAAATATCAAATAGAAGGGTCTAAGGAATATCTAGATGTTGCCACTACAAGACCAGAAACCTTATTTGGTGATACTGCAGTTGCGGTTAATGAAAAAGATAAAAGATATAAAAAATTTGTTGGTAAAAATGTTATATTACCCCTTGTTAATAAAAAAATACCAATTATAACAGATGAACACGCTGATATGGAAAAAGGAACTGGTTGTGTTAAAATAACCCCTGCCCATGACCCTAATGATTATGAAGTAGGACTTCGTCATAATTTAGAAAGAATTATCATCATGAATGATGATGCTACCATGAATGAAAATGTTCCTAAAAAATATCAAGGATTAACAAGAGAAAAATGTCGTGAAGTAGTACTAGAAGATCTTGAAAAAGAAGGATTATTATTAAAAGTAGAACCTCTTGTTCATGAAGTAGGTCACTCTGAAAGAACAAATGTTTTAGTAGAACCAATGATTAAAAAACAATGGTTTGTTAAAATGAGACCTCTTGCTGATACTGTATTAGATACTCAAAAGAAAAAAGATGAAAAAGTAAATTTTGTACCAACAAGATATGAAAAAACCATGAATCATTGGATGGAAATAACCTATGATTGGTGTATATCAAGACAACTATGGTGGGGACATAGAATCCCTGCTTGGTATAAAGATGATAAAATCTATGTAGGTATGGAAGCTCCAAAAGAAGAAGGTTGGATACAAGATGAAGATGTACTTGATACTTGGTTTTCTAGTGCTCTATGGCCTTTTGCCACTCTAGGTTGGCCAGATGATAATAAATTAGTTAATCGATATTATCCAAATAACACCTTAGTAACTGGTTACGATATTATACCATTTTGGGTTAATAGAATGACTTTCCAAGGAGAAAAATTATTAGGTAAAAGACCATTTGAACACTGTTTAATTCATGGTTTAATAAGAGATAAAATGGGAAGAAAATTCTCTAAAAGTTTAGGTAATGGAATTGACCCATTTGATATGATAGATAAGTATGGTGCTGATGCCCTAAGATATTATTTAGCTTCTGATGTCGCTCCAGGAACAGATATGCGTTTTGATGAAGATAAGATTAAATCCTCATGGAATTATATTAATAAAATATGGAACGCTGCTCGTTTTGTTATCTCTAATATCTCTGATTTAAAAGAAATTGATTTAACTGCTTTAAAACCAGAAGATAAATGGATTTTAACAAAATATATGCATACTCTAAAAGAAACTAAAAAATTCATGGATAAATTTGAATTTAATAATGCCGCTTCATCAATATATGAATTTACTTGGAATTATTTCTGTGATTACTATATAGAAATGAGTAAATATTCTCTTGATACTACAAGTACTAAAAGTACATTATGTTACATTCTAACAGGAATATTAAAGATGTTACAACCATTTATGCCATATGTAACCGATGAATTATATTCATACCTTCCAGTTAAAGAATGTGATGACATTATGATATCAACTTATCCTAAATATGATAAAAAATTAATCTTTGAACAAGAAGAAAAAGCAACCGATGACTCTATCGAATTTATAAAATCTTTTAGAAATATTAAAGCGGAAAATAATATTTCTAAAGATGCTAAAGTAATGTTTGATACTGAAGATGATAATGATTTAATTGTTAAAATGTTAAAATTAAATGATAATATTGTCAAAAAACCTCTTGGTATTAAAGCATATAAAGTCTTTTCTAATAGAATAAAAGCTACTATCTTCTTTGAAAAAATAGAAACCGAAGCAGATAAAATAGCCAAAGATGCTCAAATTAAAATGTTAACAGAATCAATTAATAGAAGAGAAAAACTTCTAGCTAATGAAAACTATGTTAATAAAGCACCAGTCAAAATAGTAGAACTAGATAGACAAAAATTAATAGAAGAAAAGAAAAAATTAGAAGAACTACTTAAATAAAAATTAAGTAGTTTTTAAATGATCAAAATATGAAACATTTGTGAAATTTACAAAAAATACTTGATTTAAAATATTATTTTATTGTAAAATGCCTTTTATCGCACTAAAAAGGAGAATACAATATGAATAAAAAAATCAAGAAATTATCAATTACTTTAGCATTATTAAATTTACTACAAAATGATAATTTTGCTTTAGCAGAAACAAATAATTATACAAATATTTTTAATGAACAAAATGATTTATCAAATCAATATGGAGCTAATCAAGAAGTATTTGATTATCATTTTAATAAATTAATTATAGATGAATTAATATGGAATGAAATTCAAAATTATTTTCCTATAGAAAATTTTGATAGTTATGATGAAGCAATATATTTCTATAAAAGATATTTTAATATTATTGCAGAATGTGGTTGTGGTTATGTAGCAATAGCTAATAGTATATTTAACTATTTTGAAGGTAGAAAACAAGATTTTCAAGAAACTTTTAAATTCCAATAACAATATCAAGAAGGTGATATTGTTGCATGTAATAATTTTTCCCTATATAAAGTAGATGAAAATGGTGAAGTAACATTATCCATTGATCATGTATTATCACATTATATTTATGTATCAGGTTTTACTGAAGATGGTAAAGTTATTGTATCATCTTGGGGTAATAAATATATATATGATGATGAAAATTCAAGTTGGGTTTATAAATTAACATTGAAATACAATTAAAAATAATTTCACAAAAATATTATAAATATACATTGTGACTTATTCAATTACCTAGTTGACATTTAAAATTAAGGTGTTATAATAATCATGTAAATATTTTGATTAGGACAAGACTACTTATAATTTATCAAGAGAGTTAGTGTTTGGTGAAAACTAATTATATTATAAGCAAGCTACTACCTATGAATAGAATAATTAAAAGTTATTCCGGGAAACCGTTATCTAAATTAAGTAAAAAAAGGGATGGTAACGTCTATTGGACTCCTTGCTATCTCTTTTTATTATGTTTTATAGGGGGAATTATATGAAGTTTATTGATTTAATTAGTTTTCTAAGAGATTTTTATGGTATATCTAATCCATCTTTAAAGTTTAAGAAATTAAAGCATCAAGATATAGAAGTGTTATTTCCATTTATTAAAAGATGCAGTATTAGTGATGTTAATTTAGAAGATATATCACATGGTAATATTGTTGGTGTCTATGATAAACATGGAATGATTGTCTATTATCATAATCCACACATTACAGAAATAATAAGAACTATTTGTGATGAAGAAATGGATGATGAAAAAGAATATAAACTTGAAATAGATTTAAATAAACTATCAAAAGATGAATTATTAAAACTAAGAAGTAAATTAAGAAAAGATGGTAATAAAAGTGATGCCTTAAAAGTCACCAAACAAATTAGAAAAGTAAAAGCAGAAGAACCAAAAGCTTATTATAAAAAGAAAGAAAAATTATTAATGAAGGAGAGATATTATGATTAATATTAAAGAAAATGAAGATTTATCAAGATTAAACCATAGTTGTGCTCATTTACTTGCTCAAGCAGTGAGACACTTATATCCAAATGCTAAATTTTGGGTAGGACCAGTTATTAGTGAAGGATTTTACTATGACATTGATTTAGGAGATGTTAAAATAACTGAAGAAGATTTACCTAAAATTGAAAAAGAAATGAAAAAGATTAGTAAAGATGGTAAAAGAATCGTAAGACATGAATTAACAAGAGAAGAAGCTCTTGATATGTTTAAAGATGACCCATATAAAATAGATTTAATAAATGATATGGATGATGATACTGTTATTTCATGTTATACCCAAGGAGATTTCACTGATCTTTGTCGTGGACCTCATGTTGATACCGTAAAAGAACTTAAATACTTTAAATTAATTAAGTTTAGTGGAGCTTATTATAAGGGTGATGCTAAAAACAAGATGTTACAAAGAATCTATGGTGTTTGTTTTAGAAATGAAGAAGATTTAAATGATTATTTAAAAGAAATAGAAGAAGCTAAACAAAGAGATCATAGAAAAATAGGTAAAGAACAAGGTATCTTTATGCAACATGATCTAGTAGGTAAAGGTATGCCTCTTTGGCTTCCTAATGGTGCTATTGTAAGAAAGCAACTTGAAAATTATATCTATGAAAAAGAACAAAAATTAGGATATCAACATGTCTATACGCCATGTGTAGGAACCGTTGATTTATATAAAACATCAGGTCACTGGGATCATTATAAAGAAAATATGTTCCCAATGATGAAAGTTGATGAAGAAGAATTTGTACTAAGACCAATGAATTGCCCTCATCATATGCTGATTTATGCTAATGAACTACACTCTTACCGAGACTTACCAATTAGAATTGGTGAATTTGCAACAGACTTTAGATATGAAGCAAGTGGAGCTGTTAAAGGATTAGAAAGAGTAAGATGTATGTGTCAAAATGATGCACACTTATTTGTAACTAAAGATCAAATTGGTGATGAATTTAAGTCCGTTGTCTCATTAATCCTTGATGTTTATAAAGATTTTGGTATTAAAAATTATAGTTTTAGATTATCATTAAGAGATAAAAATGACAAAGAAAAATACTTTGATGATGATGAAATGTGGGATACTGCTGAAAATAAACTTCGTGAAGTATTAAATAGTTTAGGAGTAGATTATTATGAAGCAGTAGGAGAAGCAGCCTTCTATGGACCAAAACTTGATGTGGAAGTAAAACCAGCAGTAGGACCAGAAGTAACCCTTTCTACTTGTCAACTTGACTTCCTATTACCAAGAAGATTTGAATTATCATTTATTAATCAAAATGGTGAAAAAGAAATACCTGTTGTCATCCACCGCGCTATCTTTGGAACATTTGATCGTTTTACTGCTTTCTTGCTTGAAGAAACCAAAGGTATCTTACCATTCTGGTTAAGTCCAGTGGAAGTAAATATTATTCCTGTTAATAATGATCTTCACTTAGATTATTGTTTGAGTATAGAAAAACTATTAAAAGACCATAATATAAGATGTAAGGTCGATACTAGAAATGAAAAAATAGGTTATAAAATGAGAGAAAGTCAAATGAATAAAATCCCTCATACCCTAGTTATTGGTGATAAAGAAACCAATGATAAAACCGTAAATTACCGTGAATATAGTAAAAAAGAAACTACGGAAATTAGTTTAGATGATTACATTAAATTAGTAGAAGATTTAAAGAATAATAGGAGGTAACATGGAAAATCAAAAATTTATCCCTGTCATCATAGGAGCTGATATTGGAACATATAGTATTGCCAGAAGTTTTTATGAAGAATATCATGTTATAAGTAAGATATTCTCTCAAGAAATATTAGGAGCAACTAATAACTCTAAAATTATTAATCAAACAACTATTCCTAATATGAATGCTAAAGATTTAGTTAAAGAATTAAAAGATTTTGCTAAGTCCACCAAAGATACTAAAAAAATATTGTTAGCCTGTTCTGAATGGTATGTTGATATTATTGTAAAATATAAAGATGAATTAGAAAAATCTGGTTATATTATTCCTTTTGTTGATAAAAAAACCTTAGATCATATTGTTCAGAAAGATAATTTCTATGAAATATGTGAAAAATTAAAAATAAATTATCCCGATACTATTGTAGTAACTAAAGATAATTATAAAGATGTAGAAATCCCTTGGGAATATCCTATTATTGCTAAAAAAAGTGATACCAATACTTGGCATTATGCAACCTTTGAAGGAAAAAAGAAAGTCTTTAAAATAAATAGTTACTCTGAACTTCAAGATATCCTAAATAAAGTATATGGATCATCTTATAAAGAAAACTTTATCTTACAAAAAATGGTTAAAGGTAATGACTCTAATATGAGAGTATTAACTTGTTATGTTAATAAAGAACATGAAGTAATCTTCTCATGTTTAGGACAACCTATCCTAGAAGAGAAAACTCCAGGAGCCATAGGTAATTATGTATCAATAATTACAAGAGAAATGGATAAAGGTATCTTAGATTCTGCAAAGAAATTCTTAAAAGAAGTAAAATATGTGGGATTTGCCAACTTTGATATTAAATATGATCCAGAAGAAGAGAAATACAAATTCTTTGAAATAAATGTAAGACTAGGAAGAAGTAACTTCTATATGACCGCAAGTGGCGCTAATTATACAAAATATTTAGTCGATGAATATATCGAAAATAAAAAAGAAAAAAAAGAAGTTATTGCTTATAATCCATGGGTTTATACCATTGTTCCCAATTGTGTAATCAAGAAATATGTTAAAGACGAAAATCTTGTTAAAGAATATTTAAAATTAAAGAAAGAAAAAAAATATACCCATCCATTATATTATAAAGAAGATATGAATATTAAAAGATGGTTCTATATTAAAGTAGCTTACTTTAATCAAATAAGAAAATTTAAAAAATATTACTAGGAGGACTATGAAAACAGTAGGAGTACTAGGGGGAATGGGTCCAAAAGCAACTGTTTATTTTCAAGATTTAGTAATTGATTATACAAAAGCTAAAACGGATCAAGAAAATATTAATATGATTATTACCAATCATGCTACAATACCAGATAGAACCGCTTATTTAGAGGATAACACTAAAGATAATCCTATTCCATATTTAATAGCAGATGCTAAATTATTACAAAAATGTGGATGTGATTTTCTAGTACTAACTTGTAATACCTCTCATTTTGCTTATGATGAAATAATTAAAAATATTAATATACCACTAATTAATATGCCAAAAGAAGTATGTGATATTATAAATAATAATCCAAGTATTCATAAAGTAGGGCTAATGGCAACTAAAGGAACCATTGATTCAAAAGTATATGAAAAATATTTAAATAAAGAACTATTTATTGGAGATAATAATCTAATAAATAAAGTTATGGATTTAATCTATAATAAAGTAAAATGTGGTATTAAGGTATCCAAAGAAGAATTTGAAAATGTATTAAATGAATATTTAAATAATGGTTGTGATATTGTAATAACAGGTTGTACAGAACTATCTTGTATCTTAAAAGATAATGATTTATTTAATAATAAATATATTATAGATTCTATGAAAGTTTTAACAGATAAAACCATAGAACTAGCAAAGAAGTAGTTGAAATATACTACTTTTTTTATTAAAAAAATATATATTCTTTCTAAAAATGTGATTTTTATAACTAAAATACTTTCTAAAAATGTGATTTTTGGTGTTGATTTTCTTTCTAAAAATGTGATATAATTAATTTGGAGAGTGATAAAATGGCTAATCTAAAAAGAAAAATTGATAAATTTTTAATTAATTGGAAGAGTGAAAAAACAAGAAAACCTTTGATTATTAAGGGAGCAAGACAAACTGGAAAAACAACATCTATTGAAAAATTTGGAAGAGAAAATTATAAGTCATTTATTGAAATTAATTTTGTTTCAATGCCTGAATATAAAACTATTTTTAAAGATGGATATACTGTTGATAACATAATAAAAAATATTAGTTTACATAATAGTGATTTTGAATTTATTCCAAATGATACTCTAATTTTCTTTGATGAAATGCAAGAATATTCAGATACTGCAACATCACTAAAATTTTTTAGCATTGATGGAAGATTTGATGTTATATGTTCTGGATCACTTATGGGAATTAATTATGAAGAAATACATTCAAATAGTGTCGGTTATAAAGAAGATTATGTTATGAGATCACTTGACTTTGAAGAATTTCTTTGGGCTAAAGGATATAAAGATGAACAAATAGAAGATTTATATACATGTATGAAAGAAGTAAAACCATTAACAGAAACACAATATACTGTTATGATGAATCATTTTAATGATTATATAATAACAGGAGGTATGCCAGAAGTAGTAAGTATGTTTATTGATAATAAAACCTTTAGTGGTGTATTAAATAAACAGAAAACTTTATTAACTGATTACGAAGAGGATATTACCAAATATGCTGGTGGACTTGATAAATCAAAAATTTTAGATGCATACAAAAAAATTAAAATATTTCTTGGTAATGACAATAAAAAATTTCAAGTAACAAAACTTAAAGATGGCGCAAGAAATAGAGAATATGTAGGAGTTATAGATTGGTTAGATAGAGCTGGAATAGTGAATATTAGTTATTCTCTTGATCACCTAGAACTGCCTTTAAAAGTAAATTATAATCCAGATAATTATCGATTATATTTTGGAGATACAGGATTATTAATTGGTTCATTAGATGAAGAATCCCAAAAGGATTTAAGAAATAATCAAAACTTTGGAACCTATAAAGGAGCATTGTATGAAAATATCGTAGCTGAAATGCTTACTAAAGTAGGATTTGATTTATATTTTTATCGAGATGAACAAAACAAAATTGAAATGGATTTTATTATAAGAGATGAAAAAAATATTATACCTATTGAAGTTAAAGCATCAGATAATCCAACATATTCGTTAAACAAATTGATTGAAGAAAAACAATATAAAAATATTAAATATGGAATAAAATTATGTAATAAAAATATTGGATTTAATGGAAAATTTTATACATTCCCATATTTTATGACATTTTTCTTAAAAAGATTTTTAAATGATGAATTTAATAAAAAGATAAAATAAGTGACAACAGTCACTTTTTTTGTGTAAATGAATCGTTTATTGAATTTTAATATAAATTGTTTTATAGTTAATTATAGGAGATGAAGATGAATATTGAAAAAATAGGAAAATTTATTGCTGAAAGAAGAAAATTATGTAATATGACCCAACAAGAATTAGCGGATAAATTAGGAGTAACAGATAAAGCAGTGTCCCGCTGGGAACGAGGAGTAGGATGTCCTGATATTAGTTATTTAGAAGATTTATCTAATATTTTAAATATAACTATTCCTGAATTATTAAAAGGAGAAAGAATAGATAATATTAATAATAGTGATATATCAAATTCTATTAATTATTCTATTAATTCTATAAAAAATAAATATAATTTTATTATTAATATTATCATTATTGTAATAGTATCAATTATATCTTTATTAATTATATTTTATAATATAAGAAATATCTATATTTTAAATAAGGAATATACAAATAATAGTGATATTACAAAACTAGATAATTACTATAACATTATTTTAAATAATAAAGGTAAATATAATGATATAGATTACTCTAAAATAGTAAAACATATTAATAATTTAAAAGAAATGGATAATATATATAATATGCATTTAAAAGACCATTATAAATTAAAAGACTTAGTATTTTTTATAGATAATAATATAATTAATCAAGATATATATCCTATATTATTACAGTATGATAATAATAAAAAAGATAATATGTATACTTACAAAATGCAAAAGATTTATTATCAAAGTATTATTTCCAGTATTTCAAATATATTAGAAGAATCACTTAATTATCATTTTAAAGGAGATAATGAAATGTTAAATTATTTTCCTATTGTAATTAGTAATTTTTATAAAAATGAAGAAATGCTTCTAAAAGATATTTGTGAAGTAGGTGATCTTTATGAATAAAAGAATAATTAATTTAATATTACTAATATTATCATTATTTATGATAGTGTATTCTTATAATTTTGAATTTTTCATGAATTTATATATAATTATCGCTAATATTATTTTTATAATTACCACTTTATTGTACAAAAATAAAAAAAATCTTTATAAAATATATCTTATAATATCTTCGATATTTATTATAATAATACTTTACTCTTTATTAAGACCATTATTTGATAATTTTGATATGTTTATATTTAATGATATTATCCTTTTTATAGTCTTATTTATTATATCTATATTGATATGTTTAAATATTATCGATTTAAAAAAGAATGTTTCTATAATTCAATTAATTTTAAATATTTTAGTATTTGTATTAATATTGTTTGTATTTTTAAGATATATGTTAGATAATAATATTAATATCTTAAAAAATATTAATAATGAATATTTAAGTAATAATTATAAATACCTTCTAATTTTGTATTCATGTTTATTAATTAGTTATTTTGTAGATAGAAATAATTAAAACTTGACAATGTTTACTAATTAACTTGTAAAAAGTTATTGTAAACATTCTTTTTTTTATATATAATAAAACATGAAAGAGAGGATAAGATGGAATATAAATATATATCACAAAATGAAACAGATACCGAAGAATTAGCAGAAAATCTTGAATCAGAACATTTCCCTAATATGGTAATATGTTTAAATGGAGAATTAGGTAGTGGAAAAACATTGTTTACTAAAGCTTTTGCAAGTGCCTTAGGAATCGAAGAGACTATTACAAGTCCTACTTTTAATATTATAAAAGAATACCCAAATGGTGAATTACCCCTATATCATATGGATGTTTATCGAATTGAAAATAATATCGAAGAATTAGGAATAGATGAATACTTTGATAAAGGTGGTGTAACTATTATAGAATGGGCAGATATGATAGAAAATTATCTTCCTAAAGAAAGATTAGATATTTATTTTAAAGTAACTGGAGAAGAATCAAGATGTCTAGTAATTACCCCACATGGTAAAAAATATGAAGATATATGTGAGGCTATCCTATGATATTTTACATAGATACAACTAGTGATTATTTATATTCTTGTATCTATCAAGATGGTAATATAATTTGTGAAATAAAAAAGAATTTAGGACATAATCTATCAGTTTATTCAGTAGATGAAATAAACAAAATGATGGAAAGTGTTAATATAAAACCCAATGATATTGATAAAATAATAGTAGTAACAGGACCAGGTTCCTTTACAGGTATTAGAATAGGTGTTACTATTGCCAAAATATTTGCCTATACTCTAAATAAAAAAATAACTACGATAACAAGTCTTGATGCTATGGCAAATTCTATAAATACCGATGATTTAATAGTACCCATGATTGATGCAAGACGTGGATATGTTTATGCAAAAATCTTAGATCATGATAACATCATTATGGAAGATAGTTATCTATCTATAGAAAAATTATTATTAATACTTAATGGTTTAAATAAAAAATATGAAATAATTACCAATAATCATTTTGATTTTGAAACAAAAGATTATTCTCCTGATTTTAAAAAGATTATTGATAAATATAAAGATAAAGAAAATATCAATCCTCATTTAGTTAATCCAACATATTTTAAATTAACTGAAGCTGAAGAAAATAAAATGAAAGAAGAATCAAATGATTAAAGAATTAACTGATAATTATCAAGAAGAATTATCAAAAACATTTAATATTGATATTGAAAATGATTTATTAAATAATCCTTTTAGTCATTATTTAATCTATTTAGATAATAATAAAATATTAGGTTATATAAATTATTACTTAATATATGATAGAGTAGAAATCGCTAATTTTCTAGTACTTAAAGAACATCGAAATAATGGTATAGGAAGTAAATTACTTGATTATTTAATTAATAATATTGATTATAGTAATATAACTTTAGAAGTAAAAGAAACTAATGATCCAGCGATTAATTTATATTTAAAAAAAGGATTTAATAAAGTAGCCAAAAGAGAAGGTTATTATAACGGAATAGATGGAATATTAATGGAAAAAAATAAATAATATTGTTGTATTATTTATTTTTTTTTATGGTATAAATATCTTGAAAAGTGTATAATCATATAATATAATTAAAATGAAAGGAATTAAAAAAATATGGATAAAGAAAAAAAGAATGCTAAATTACTACTATCAATAATTATAGTAATATTAATTATATCAATTGGAATATGTATATATCTAATAATAAGAAAGAATAATGATAAAAAGACATTAGAACCAAATAGCACAAGTGAAACTAATAAAAAAACATATGATATTATTAAAGGAAATGAATATCAAATATTTAATTATTTTGATGGAAAATATGAATTATTTACAACGATAAATCTTGATTATCCCCAAATAAATTCTAGTGATAATAGTATCTCTAATTTAAATAATGAAATAAAAAATAAATTTGATCAAGCTAAATCTTTATATGAAACCAAGTATCAAATATCAAATGATAACTTTTGTAAATTTTGTTATTTAAAAGATGCTGAATATTATTGTAATGATGAAATAAATGATACTAATTATTTATTACAAGAAGATGATAATTACTTATTAATTCGTATTAATAATTTTACTGCACCTGCATGTTCAAGTGGTTATAATGATCTTAAATATTATACCTATGATAAGAAAAACAATAAGTTATTAGATAATAATGATATTGTTAAAGCATTAAAATATGATAGTAGTGATTTACAAAATAAATTAAAAGCTTATATTGAAAATAATTATAAAAGTTCACCATCTATTGATACTAAGAAAACTCAAGATAATCTAAATTCTTCAATGTATTTTATCTTTAATAATCAATTATATATTGTATATAAAGTAGAAGATGAATTAAGTTATAATGAAACAGTAATGTATAACGGAAACAATATTGAAAAAGTTAATGAAGATGAATTTATAAAAAAATTAAATAAATAAATTATAGGAAGTAGAGATACTTCTTTTTTTTTGACTTTTATCATAATAATTGGTAAAATTGTTTATGTAATTATTTGAGGTGTAAGGTTGAAAATAAAAACTTAAATTAATACACGCAAAAGGAGTTCAAATAATCAAAAATTTTTTTGAACTCGTAAAAGTCAATGA
>CACZTI010000058.1 GCA_902783985.1 uncultured Erysipelotrichaceae bacterium
ATTGTTCTTGTAAGTTACCATAAACCCTCCTTTCAAATGGTGTATGGTAACATAGGTACTATGTCAAAAAATGTCGAATTTTGTCGATAAAATAAAAAAATAGTAATTTTTTGATATTACTATTATTTAACTATAGATTATCTTTTTATTTTTTTTAAATAATCTTTTTGTTCTTTTGTTATTCTAAATGATTCTATCATTTTACTAATTGTTTTATTATAAGTAAAATTAGATATTTGATTATCACTATTTAAATAATTAATTATCTTATCATAATATTTAATTCCTATTTCAGCAAGTGTCCAAGCAATAGCCATTTCAGCATAATAATCATGACATTTTATTTTATCTAGTTTCTTTATTACTTTATCAACATATTGATCATTAATAAAATTATGAAGTATCATAATAACACCAAATCTTACTTCATATTCTTTTTTAGATTTTAAATATGGTATTATAAATTTCCATAATAAAGATAATTCTTTTTCTTTAAATTTAAATGTTGATATTACTGTATCATTAATTAACCAATTGTTAATTTTAGGAATAAATTCTTTTATTAAAATTAATTTATCATCAATAGATATTTTACTATATCCAATAACTAATCCTTCTAAAATATCTTCTTCCATATATTTAGTATTATATTTATTTTTTTCCTTTAGATAATCATAAACATTTTCTTTTTTTAATATTTCTTTAGCTAAATTTCTTAAAATAGGTATTTTTATTCCTAAAACTCTTTCTTTTTTTTCATTAGGACAAAGTTTTAAGACAAATAGTTTATTTTTATCATCTTTTAATTCTATTAGTTTTTTTATTATCTCTTGATACATACTTCCTCTTCATAGTTAATTATAATGTAGATTAAAAAAATTTTCAATATTTTAACAAAAAGTCAAGTTATCAACGGTAAATACACAAAAAAGAGGTTTTTTTCCTCTTTTTTCGTTGATAACTCATATTTTTAAACACAAGTATATCCACCATCTACTGGTAAAATTACTCCTGTTACATAACTTGCTTCATCACTTGCTAAAAATATTGCTGCTGCGTTTAACTCTCCTTCATTTCCATACCTTCCCATTGGTACATGAATTTTAGCGAATTCTTGAAATTCATCAGTATCTAATACTTTTTCTGTTAATTCTGTATAAAAGTATCCTGGACAAATACAATTTACGGTAATATTATCATGTGCAAGTTCTGCAGCAGCTGCTCTTGTAAAATTAATTACCCCACCTTTACTAGAATGATATGCTATTGTTGGTATCTTAGTATTTCCTACCATTCCATACATTGATGAAATGTTAATTATTCTACCATAGCCTTTTAATTTCATGATGTTTGCAAAAGCTCTTGTTACTTTAAAGACACTTGTTAAATCAGTATCAATAGTAAAATCCCATTCTTCATCATTCATTTCTAGGACACCTTTATCTTTACTTGCTCCAGCACAATTAACTAAAATATCTATTCTTCGAAATTCTCTATAAGCTTCTTCTGCAGCAGATTTTATTTCTCTAGTATTAGTCACATCACATTTAATTGGAAGAACTTTAACATTCAATAGTTCTAATTCCTCTTTTAATTCTTCTAATCTTTCGATTCTTCTTGCAAGTAATACTAAATTACTTCCAGCTTCTGCAAAAGCTTTTGACATTTGTTTTCCTAAACCACTACTAGCCCCTGTTATAACAGTTACTTTTCCCTTTAAATTAAACATTCTACACCTCTTTATTCTAAATTATTTATATATTTTATTGCTTCATTAGCCGCAATTGCACCATCATTTGTTGCTGTAACTAACTGTCTTAATTCTTTTCCTCTTGTATCACCTGCTGCAAAAATACCACTTGTACTTGTATGACAATCTTCATTAGTTATAATATAACCCGAATTATCTAAATTAACCACATTTTTAAAATTTTCATTTTCTGGTATTGCTCCTATTGCTATAAATAATCCATCTATATTAATAACTTTCTTATTATTATCTTTATCAGTTATTTCGACACTTTCTAGTTTTTCATCACCATTTATTTTAGTAATTACACTATTATAGATAAATTCCACATTATCTTTTTCTTTTAATAAATTAATGGTTTTCATATCAGCTCTAAAAGTATCTCTTCGATGAACCACATAAACTTTACTTGCAATATTAGATAAATATAAAGCATCTTCAATAGCAGTGTTTCCTCCACCATTAACCATAACTATTTTCTTTTTATAGAAAGCACCATCACATGTTGCACAATAAGATATTCCTCTTCCAGTTAATTTTTCTTCATTATCTAAATTTAATTTTCTTTTTTCATTACCAGTAGCTAAAATAATAGCCTTTGATTTATATTCATTACCTTCACGAGTAATAACTATCTTTTCTTTAGTAGTATTTTTAATATTAACAACTTTTTCAAATTTAATAGTAGCTCCTAATTCTTTAGCTTGATTATACATATTAGTTGCTAAATCAAAACCACTTACATGATTAAGTCCAGGATAATTTTCAATATCTAAGGTATTAATAATTTGTCCACCATAACTTTTAGCTTCTAGTACTAAACTTTTTTTACCACTTCTTGCAAGATAAATACTAGCGGTAAGACCAGCTGGTCCTGCACCAATTATAATAACATCAAACATTTTATCCCTCGATAAATTTAATAACATCTTCTTCTGGTATTAGTCCAACATTTCTTCTTAATTCTTTACCATTTTCTATTAATACAAGACAAGGTATTGACATTACTCCATAACTTCTTGCAAGTTCTTCTTCATCATCAATATTAATAGAAACTATTTTAACATCATCTCTTTCACTTGCTATTTTATCAATTGTTGGTCTAAGCATTCTGCATGGTCCACACCAATCAGCATTAAAATCAATTAATACTTTTGTTTTAGCATTTAATACCTCTTCTTTAAAATTGTCATTTCCTACTTTTTTAACTTCCATTTTCTTCCTCCCTTAGAATATTATTTAATACTTTATATATTAATTTGTATAGTTTTTTAGCTTCATCTATATTTAATCCTACACATTTCCCTGCTTTCTCTGGTATTAATTTTGCTTGTTCTTTTAAATTTTCTCCATTCTTTGTTAAGGTAATATTTAAATTTCTTTCATCTTGATTACTTTTTTCTCTTTTAATAAACCCTTTATTTTCAAGTTTTACTAAAAGAGGGGTTAAAGTACTTGAATCAATAATTAACGTTTTAGAGAGTTCCTTAACATTACTTTTCTTTTTATCCCAAAAATACATCATTACAATATATTGTGTATAAGTAAGATTTAATTCTTTCAAATATTTATCATAAACTCTTGTTAATTCTTTAGCAGTTAAATATATGGGAAAACATAATTGATTCTCTAGTTTTAAATTATCCATTTATACACACCTAGATTATTTTTTTTATATCCTCTTCCATATCTTTTGGTAAGTATGTTGGATCATATCTTTTTACGACATTACCTTCTCGATCAATTAAAAATTTTGTAAAATTCCATTTAATATCATTTTCTTTAACACAAGTTTTACTTATTTTCATAATAGCTTTCATAGCCATTTTGTTTTTCATTCCCTTTATTTCTTCTTTTGGACTGTTTTCTTTTAAATAAGTAAATAATTTATCTTCATTTTCACCATTAACTTCAATTTTTTTAAACTGATCAAACTTCGTTTGATATCTTCCTGTACAAAATTCGTGAATCTCATCATCAGTTCCTGGTGCTTGATGACCAAATTGATCACATGGAAAATCAAGAATTTCTAATCCTATATTATGATATTCTTCATAAAGTTTTTCAAGTCCTTCATATTGAGGAGTAAATCCACAACCAGTTGCTGTATTAACAACTAACATAACTTTTCCTTTATTTTTACTAATTGGAAAATCACTACCATCTCTATTTTTAACACTTAAATCATATATACTCACAATATCCTCCTTAATAATTTGTATGCAAACTAATTATACTATTTGTTTATATTATATGTCAATATTATGATAATAATTTATTTAATTGTTCTGTATATTCCTTCTTAATTTCTTCTAATCTTTCTTTGGTTTTAGCTTCAAATCGCATAGTGATATTAGGACCAGTGTTTGATGCTCGAACAAGCGCAAAGCCATCATCATATTTTACTTTAACCCCATCTAAAGTTATAAAATGATATCCTTTACTTTCACAATAATCTTTCATTTTATCAATTATTTTAAATTTAATATCATCATTAGTCTTCACTTTAATTTCAGGTGTTGAATAATATTTTGGTAAATTATCTAAATAACTACTTAATGGTTTATCAGAATTAGAAAGCATCTCAATTAATCTCATACCAACATATATTCCATCATCATATCCAGGCCACTTGTCTCTAAAATATACATGACCAGATAATTCACCACTTAGTGGATAATTACCTTTAGCAGTAGCAGCTCTCGTATAAGAGTTACCTGTTCTGTATTCTACTGGTTTTACTCCAAGTCTTATTAGTTCATCTTCTAAACACTTAGAACATTTTACATCAAATAAACATTCTTTTTTATCTACCTTATCATATAAATAATTCCACATAATAGCAAGAAATTTATCAATTTCAATAAAGTTTCCTTTTTCATCAACAAAACCAACACGGTCTGCATCACCATCATACCCTACACCTAAATCAGCATGCTCTTCTATCACTTTTTTCTTTAACATTTCAAGGTTTTCTTCAACACATGGATCAGGATGATGATTAGGAAAATTTCCATCTGATATATCACAAATACCAATAGATTCAATATCCTTTAATCTTTTAAAGATATCTCCTGCAATAACACTTCCTGTACCATTACCACAATCATAAACTACTTTAATTTTTTTACCAAATTTTAATTTATCACATACTAAATTTATATAAGCTTCTCTAATATCTTTATTTTCTACAGTACCAATTCCCTTTTCATAATCTTCTTTAATTATCAAATCATATATTTCTTTAATACTTTCTCCATAAGCATTATGTATTCCGTTATAAGAAAATTTAAAACCATTATACTCTTTTGGATTATGAGATGCCGTAATCATCATACTAGAATTAGTATTTAAATAATTAGCAGCAAAATAACACATTGGTGTTGTAGCAAGACCTATTCTTAAGACATTTATTCCACAATCTAATAGTCCTTTAACAAGATTCTTTTCTAAACTAACACTAGATAATCTATTATCATAAGCAACAACTGTAGACTTAATATTTTTTCTTACTAAATTAGTTCCAAAAGCTCTACCAATATGATACGCTAATTCATCTGTTAAATCTTCTTTATATACCCCTCTTATATCATATTCACGAAAAATATTCTTTACACATTCCATATAACACCATCCCTATATTACTATTCTATCATATTTTAAATAATTATTATAAATATTTTTTTAAAAATCAAAAAAATAATGTATAATATACTTAGGTGTTGTGTATGGAGAAAAGTTCATATATAAATTTATTAATCAAAATACTAGTTTCTGCCATTATATTAACAAGTATTATTTTTATTGTTAGTCTTTTATCCAACAACAATAATAATGATATAGTAGAAAATAATGAAATATTAGAACAAGGTATTTCTTTATCAACAAATAAAGTTCATTTATATGTAGGTGAAAGCATTACCGTTAATGCATCAGTAATTCCACCTAATGCAACATATAAAAATCTTATATGGACCAGTATGAATTCTGATATCGCTACGGTTAATAATGGTGTTATTTCTGGTATTAATAAAGGAACTTGTATGATTCATGTAGCAACAGAAAAACAAAAGATATATCAAATAATATCTGTTACTGTTGAAAAAACAACTGTTGATGTAGAAAATATTAATATTAAGGATTCTAATATCGAAATGTTCGTTGGTGATACATATAAAATTGAATATACCATTGAACCACAAGATGCAACAAATAAAACCGTATCATTTAAAAGTGCCAATCCAAGTATTGCTGCTATCAATCAAAATCAAGAAATTATTGGATTATCAGAAGGACAAACTGTTATAACCATTTTAGCTGATAATAATATTTCTAAAAAAATAAATGTAACAGTTAATCCTAAAAATATTTTCGTAAATAATGTTACTTTAAATAAATCTACATTAACTATTAATGTTGGAAATAGTGAAACATTAACTGCTATTGCAGAACCACATAATGCTATCGATCGTACTATTAACTGGAGTAGTAGTAATACAAATGTAGCTACTGTAAATAATGGTACTGTAGTTGGCAAAAATGCTGGTACAACCACTATTACAGCAACAAGTAAAAATGGTAAAACAGCATCATGTATTGTAACAGTTATAAAACCTTATATTCCACCATTAATCATCGAAACATATGAAAGACCAATCACAACAAATAGTAATTTTTCAGGTTTTGCTGATATTGCATCCTGTGATAGTAGTAGTCTTAAATACCGTATTATTGATTTCTATGGTGATGATTGGGTACTTGTTTGGGTTAAACATCCAAATAAACAAATTAATAGTGCCCTTGCTTATGGTACTGGAAATCAAAGTGAAAGTGCTGATGCCATTCTTGCTGGTGAAATAAATTCCTATGGATATCAAAATAAATGTATGGTAGCAGCTAATTCTAGTTTCTTTAACATGAGTAATGGTAGTGTTCTTGGTGGTATTATTATGAGTAAAGGACATGTTATAAGAAATAATGGTGGTGGAACATTGATTGGTGTAACATCATCTGGTGAATTAAAAGAATATATCGATAGACCAATATCTGCATTACAAAGTGATGGTGTAAGAAATACTTTTGGTCATAGTCATCGAATTATTCCTAAAAATGTTAATGAAAATGATCGAACAAATAGAAATATTATATGTCAAATTAATAAAAATAATTTCATTCTTGTTTCTGGTAGTGGTACTCCAAATAAAATTGCCTATGATGTCAACAGAATGACCGGTAATGCCACATGCTTTAACCTAGATGGTGGTGGAAGTCGTAAATTATATTTTAAAACTCAAAATTCCTCAATGATTAAACGTTTTGGAGGAACTAGAAAAATTCCTGATATGATTTATTTTGTTGAAGAATAATAAATACCTTAGATTAATACAATCTAAGGTATTTTAATTATATATTATTTTATTTATGATGATTTTTATAAGCAAGTAAAACATTTTCCATAAGCATAACTACAGTCATTGGACCTACACCACCTGGTACAGGAGTTATTTTTGCTACTTTATCATATACATTATCATAATCGACATCCCCATATAGTTTTCCATCAACTCTATTTATTCCAACATCTATTACTACACTACCATGTCTTACCATATCTCTTGTTATAAAATGTTTCTTACCAATAGCAGCAATTAAAATATCAGCCTTTTTAGTGATTTTAGCAAGATCCTTGGTTTTAGAATGACACACTGTTACAGTAGCATTAGCATTTAATAAAAGATTAGCAATAGGTTTACCTACCAAAATACTTCTTCCAACTACTACGGCATTAGTCCCTTCTATCTTAACCTTTTCATGTTCCAAAAGTTTCATAATTCCTTTAGGAGTACAACTAGCTAGTGTTTCTCTATTATTAATTAATAAACCTGCATTTAAATAAGTTAAACCATCAACATCTTTATCACAACTAATCGTATTAACAATTCTTTTTTCATCCATTCCATCTGGTAATGGTAGTTGTACAATTATTCCATCAACTGATTTATCTTTATTAAATTTTTCTATTTCTTTAACTAAATTATCATCACTAATACTATCATAGTGTTCATGTAAATAATCTATTCCAATATAATTGGCAGCTTTCTCTTTTTGACCAACATAAACTTTACTAGCAGGATTATCACCAACACTAATTACTACAAGTTTTGGTTTAACTTTAAGCTTTTCTACCTCCATTTTTAATTCATCTTTAATTTTCAAACTTATTTTTTTTCCATCAATTATTTTACTCATTATTTAACTCCTTTCTAAGTTTTTTATAATCAGGACAATTAGCTTCAACACATTTCCAAAATTCTTTTGAATGATCTGCATGTAACATATGACTTAATTCATGAACAATAACATAATCTAAATATTTTTTATCTTTTTTTATTAATTCTAAATTTAATGTTACTTTATGAGTTTTAACATTACATACACCCCATCTAGTTTTCATCTTTCTAATTACTAAACTAGGATATGGTATATCATAAATATATCTATTATAGACGATATCTAATTCTTCTTTAAATATTTTT
The DNA here is from genome assembly GCA_902783985.1 of uncultured Erysipelotrichaceae bacterium. Classification (GTDB taxonomy): domain Bacteria; phylum Bacillota_I; class Bacilli_A; order RF39; family UBA660; genus RUG12783. The sequence goes on from CACZTI010000058.1 coordinate 8,287, forward strand.
GAAGCTTCTTTTTTTAAGAATTTATCAATATCAAATGTTTCATCAACAAAAACTTTACCTTCCCCAATAGTAATACCTTTTTTATTTAAATAAACAATATCATATCTCTTACCTAAATAATAGAAATATTTTTCCTTATCAAGTTTTTTATTAACTCTATTTATCATTTTCTTAACTGAATCAATATTATTATTTAATAAATTAATTAAGAATCTATCACTAGTAAATATATTAGACGTAATATAAATATCAAGATTATCTTTAACTCTAATATAAGTATTTTTAGTAGTTCTCTTTTTATCAATAATAACATTGTATTCACAATCATCAATCATTATTTTCATAACATCACTAATATTATTCTATCAAAAAAGATTACTATTTACTAGTAATCTTTACTTAATTGACATATTTTATCCTACAATATATGGATTTGTTGGTGTTCCATCTCCGGAAGTTATTGCTGTTCCAGGAACGACCGAAACGACAGAACGCACACCATAGCTAGTGTTAGACACATTGAAGTTGCTAAGGTCACCACTATACACATAGAACTCGTTAGCATTGCCAAAAGCAAAGAAACCAGGCGAGCCAGACCAATAATTACCATTATTATTTAAATAGAATGTACTATTCGATGAATTATATTTTCCTCCGGCATATGCTATTTCATCAGCTGTAATAAATCCTGC
>CACZTI010000059.1 GCA_902783985.1 uncultured Erysipelotrichaceae bacterium
GATATTAACTATAATGGTGTTAATGAAAAAGTAATAGAAGAATTTGTAGAAAAGATAATAGTTCATAAAGACTATTTTGAATGGAAGTTAAATTTTATGAATGAAACTATTAAACTAGAAATAAATGGCACAAGCAAAAAAGACGGATTTTTAATAGAACATAAAGATATTTAATATTTAGTGATATAATATTAACGAGGAGATGATTATATGGAACAAATATATTGTGGTGATTTAATATTTAATGATACAAAATATAAATTTGATTTTAGAAATAATATTTTGGTTATAATTCCTGATGAATTAGAGGATTATACAAAATGGCATTTTAAAAACATTGGTAAGAATAATAAATTTGAAAGAGTAAATGTTGAAGGAACTACTAATAATGGCTGGTATATTTGTTTCATCCATGTCAAATTTTCACATTTGGGTAGGGGAATCTTACAAGCATTTGTACCTGGGTATACTATTTGTAAGGCTAATGGTGTTAGTCCGTTACCTAAATGTGAAGAAATTAGTAAAATTAAATTTTTTGGAGAATGTTTAGATAGATTTTACTATCCAAAGAGAATAATTGAAACAAGCGATTTTGTTCATTCAGATGATATAACATTAGAGGTAAATAAAACTAAACTTAAAACAGATGATTTTATTGTTAATAAAGACATATTTAAATTTGGTGTTGCATGGAAAATGCCATATAGTTCAAATATTAATGTTGTTCTTGATGTCGAATCATATTTGGAGATTGATTTTAACTCAAAGAAGAATATAGATGAAATAGTTGAATACTATCTAAAAGTTAAAAAATTCTTTTCTTTTATAAATAATAGAAAATACATAAAGTTTAATAAAGTAATAGCATATACAATAATTCCTGTTAACCATGGAATACAGCATGATGATATTAGAGATGAAGAATTTAAATTTGAATTTTATTTTGTTGATCCTGATGAAAAATATGATTTAGATAAAAACATTACCTCAATACATTTAGAAGATATAAATAATAAATTTTCTAAATTATATAAGTTGGTGACAAATAAAGATTTTTTAACGGAATATTATCCATTAAGTATATCAGATAATAATTATGTTGATAATGATAAGTTTGTTAATGTTGCCAGAGCATTTGAATCAGAATTTGATAAATTATATCCAAAATTTAAGTCAAGTACTAGTGAGGAATATGCTTTAGTAAAGAAATCATTGTTAAAATGTTTGACCAATAAAAAAAGCAAGGCAAATTTATTAATAAAAAAAGATATAGATGTTAAATCTAATAAAAAGATTATAAAAGAGTGCAATTATTTCAACAAGATAATAAGTAATATAGAAGGGACTTTGTCTGAAAAAGTTACGTATTCTTTAAGAAAATATAAAGATATTATATCTAATAAAAAACAAATATTACTAAACAATTACGAATTATCAAAGATAAAAGAGGGTACGTTGGCAGATGAATTTTCAAAAAGAAGAAATAATATATCTCATGGAAATGAAGTTGATGCTTTTACAGATGTAGAAGTTATAGCATATGAATTAGTAAGAATGTGCATTTATTGTATAACATTGGAAAGATGTAAAATTTCTGATGAAAGTATTAACAATATAGTTAATAAAATATTTTAAATATGAAATAAAGTCATTTTAGTCAAAATAGAACGACATATCGTTCCAATGAGTTTTCCAATTGATTACGGTTCACAAGCTGCAATTAAAGCAAAGAAAAATAAATAGTATGTAAAATAGACTAGAGAAATCTAGTTTTTTTTGCAATATTTAATGTTGCGTATATAGAACAATTATGCTATAATAATTACTGGTGATAGAAAATGGAAAGTATAGAACAATATGTAGTTGAAGAAAAACTTTATATGGATTTTATTTATGATTTTGTAGTTTTAAGACATGAATTAGGTTTAACACAACAAGAAATGGCAAAAAAATCTAATGTGTTAAGGGATAAGATTGCTAAAATAGAAGCAGGTATATATCCACCTAATATAAAGAGTATAATTAAGATATTAGGTCCATTGGGATATACAATAAAAATAGAAAAAATTCAAAGTGAAAGTATTAAATAATTTCAAGTTTTTGGGATCGATTTCGACTTGTGATTTTAATAAAATATAATTATCATTTTGGTTTGAATTAGAAATTGTCGAAAAGGAGAAAACAGATGAATAATAAATTAGAAACTTTAATAAATTTATTTGAAGGAAAAGAGATTAGAAGTATTTGGGATAGTGAAAAAGAAGATTATTATTTTAGTGTTGTTGATGTTATTAGTGTTTTAACAGATAGTAAAGATGCAAGTGATTATTGGACAACTCTTAAAAGAAGATTAACTAACGATGAAGAAAGTCAACTTCCGACAAAATGTCGGAGTTTGAAATTTAAAGCAAAAGATGGCAAAATGAGAAATACTGATACTTTGGATACTGCTGGAATATTTAGGCTTATAGAGTCAGTTCCTAGTCCTAAAGCAGAACCTTTCAAATTGTGGTTGGCTTCTTTAGGTAAAGAAAGAATTGATGAAGTTTTTGATCCGGAAATAGCAGTCAATAGAGCAGTTAATTATTATCGTAATAAAGGTTATACTGATGAGTGGATAAAAAAAAGATTGATCGGAATTGTTGATAGATTTAAATTAACTGACGTTTGGAAAGATGGAGGTATTTATAAACCGCTTGAATTTGCACTTCTTACAAACGAAATATATAAAACATGGTCAGGTATGAAAGCCAATGAATATAAAGAATATAAAGGTTTAAGAAAAGAATCATTAAGGGACAATATGACAGATATTGAACTTGCATTAACTAATCTAGGAGAATTGACAGTACGTGATATAGCAAGAGAAGAACATCCTAAAGGATTAAAAGAAAATATGAGTGTTGCTAAACGTGGTGGTAATGTTGCTAAAGGAGCTAGAGGTTTATATGAAAAAGAAACAAATAAATCAGCAATTTCAAAGGATAATGCTTTAAACTATGAATATGTCGATGATAACAAACAATTAGAAAATGTTAAAAAGGAGTAATACTAATGAACAAATCAGTTTTTATTATAAATGATGAATATTTGAAAATAAAAAGTATTATATTTGAAAAAGGATTATTATCTATAAAAACTAGTAATAATTATATGTTAAATATCAATCTGAATTTTGATATTAATACATTAAAAAATGATGTTAGAGAGAATATATCTAAAAGAATATATATTGATCAAAATTTTGTTACAGAAAAGTATAGTTATGTCATTGACATAGGTGATAATGTGTACTTAACAAAAAGTAATGACTATTATTTATTAGAAATAAATATTTCAAATGTAGATATCTTGATTCCACCATTTGATAATATTAATAAAAAAAGATTAGAATTAAATAATAATTATGATGAATTAGAAATACATAAACTAGAGGTAAAAATATATTTTAAAAAAATTAGCAAACTAACTTGACAAGTGCTAAAAATGGTGGTATAACATAATTGTAACAAGGATATTGCTACATGAAACTAATGTTATTAGTGTTATAAACACATTTTAAAGGAGATGATATTTATGATGTTAGTTCCAAGAAGAGGTAGTTTTGATTTATTTGATGATTTCTTTGATGAGGATTTCTTCCCAAGAAAAGAAAAAGATTTTAATTTAATGAAAACTGATATTAAGGAGATGAAAGATAAGTATTTACTTGATATCGATTTACCAGGATTTGAGAAAGAAAACATTAATTTATCACTTAAAGATGGATATTTGCATATTAATGCCGAAACTAAAAAAATGGAAAAGAACAATGATGAAAAAATGCTTAGAAGAGAAAGATTTTATGGTAAATGTACAAGAAGTTTTTATGTAGGCGATAATATTAAAGAAGAAGATATTCATGCTGAATTTAAAAATGGTATTTTAAAAATTGAAGTTCCTAAAAAAGAAGAAATCAAAAATAATGATACTATTAAAAAAATTGAAATTAAATAAAAGGGTAACACCTTTTATTTTTTTGATAATCTTTCTTGAACATTAATTTCTTTTGTGATAACATTATTTTAGTAGAAAAATATAAAATATGGAGAGTATATATGGATGAAATGTTTGAACCAAAGAAAAAAGAAAGATTAGATAAAGATTTCTTTAAAGGATTTA
>CACZTI010000060.1 GCA_902783985.1 uncultured Erysipelotrichaceae bacterium
AACTGTCGTTACTTGTATGTAATATTATATATTACTTAAGAGGGAAGCCCCCACTTCTAACTATGTTAAGTGGTGGGAGCAGGTCACTATCCAATATAGACAATATCACTCACTTTCCTTTCACTAGATTTTCCCATTGATACAGGATTATTAATAATATTACCATTAAAATATAATGTGGATGATCCTCCTCCATCTAAATTATAAGCAGTTATACAATTTAATTTTTTCATGAATGTTGCTAATTGATATAGGGATAGGCCTTTACTTTCACTTGTTCTTCCATCACTGACCACAAAAACATAATGATTATCACTTATTTTACCAATGGCAGTTCTAGGATTTGAGGCCATTGCTTTACCTACTTCATCGTTTGTATCAACAATTATTTCACTATCATTAATTAAACCTGGTCCAAAAGATAGAATGTTATAAGCACCATTATTTAATAAATCATAAACTGAGATATCACTCTCATTAATTATTTCAAAAGTACCATCTTGATATATTACTAAATCTTCTTGATTACTATTTGGTGTATCACGATATACTTTACCATTTTTTAAGACATAACCATATTCTCTTACACCATAATAATCTCCATTAACTGCTAAAATAGCGTTTACTGATTCTGCAATATCACTTGTTTCATCGGTAACATTTTTACCATAACTACTTTTAGCAAAAGCTGTTTTTAGATATGATGAATCATTAACAATAACATCTGCTACATAAATATTAGTATTATATTCACGGTACTCTGTAAGAGTTATTTCAATATTATCATCTTTATAGTAATTTTCATTACTTTGGGTAGTACCTGTTATATCTTCAGTAATAATCATTTGATCATTATAAACAACTTCATAAACATTACTGATAACAAAGGTATCTAAACATATATAAACTGTAAATATAAACAGTAATAAACTATATATTATTTTAAATTTTTTTATTATTTATCATCTCCTTTTTTGAATATTAATTTTTTTTGAATAAAATAATTAAAGATAAACAAAATTACTTCAACAATTATTTTTGATATAAATTTATTAATACCAAAAGTATTTACTAAAACATTTAACAAAATGGTATTAAGAGATAATATACATATTGCTAAGATAACATATGATGCAAATGATTTATAAATACTTCGATTACTTTTAAAAACATATTTTCTATTTAAAGAATAATTAACAGTTGCTGATACTATTCTTGCAGATACATTACAAATAGTAATATTTTTTATCCAAATTGAAAGAATACTAAATAAAGAATAATCTATAAGAAAACTAATAATTGATGATAGAGAAAACTTTAAAATATCTTTATATATTCTTATAGAATCTTTGATAGCGTTAAAGTGACTTCCACTATTATTATCAATATAAATAGTTTCTATTTCTATTTCATGAACTTTGATATTATTTTTAGAGGCATTTAAAAGAACATTCATTTCATATTCATAACGATTACCTTCTATATTTAACATAAAATCCATTAATTTATTAGAAAAACATCTTAAACCTGTTTGGGTATCATAAATATTTTGATGAGATACTAAGCGAAAGACTAATTTAGTAATTCCATTACCAATACGACTACGAAGAGGGGTTTTACCACTTCTTTTTCTCATTCCTAAAACTAAATCTTTGGGGTGTTTTTTAATATATTCTGCTAGTTTTATAGCATCTTCTATTCGATGTTGTCCATCACTATCCATTGTGATTACTAAATAATCATCTTGATAATGTTCTTTAATATAGGAATATGCTTTTTTTAGGGCGTGACCTTTACCCATATTAGTTTCATAACTTATTAAATGGACATGATTTTTAATCATTTGATAAATATTTTGATAATCTTTACCACTTCCATCATCAATAACAACAATATCAAATTTTTTCTTATCAATGTTGTAGACTAAATCAATTAGTTTTTCATCTGGTTCATAGCTTGGAATGACAATTACTTCTTTCATTAATACCTTCCTCTTCCACCTCTTCCCATACCATTAACCATACTTCCGTTTCCTATTGATGTAATGGTATTAGATAGTGTGATACTTTCATATTTATTTTCATTTACCATTATATCATAGGTATTGCCAACTTTTAAAGTATTACTAGAAATTAAAATACAATTAAAGTTTTTACTTGGAGTATATGAAATATCTCCTATCTTAATAGATGTACCACCAGTTATAGTATTACTAAAGTAAATTAAAACTGTTCCTTGGTTGGAATTGGTAGCGTTTTGCATCATACCACTTGATCCTGCTGCAACAATAGTTCCTCCTGTTATTTCAAAACTTCCATCATAATCAAGGGAGGCATTACCATTATCAGTTGGTCCATCGACGTAAACTATTCCTCCTGTAAGATAGATAGAACCATTAGCATCTAACCCATCACCAGTTGAATTAACATAGATATTACCACCATTAATAACTAATTTATTATTACTTGATGTATTAGTTGTTCTTCCTCTTCCTCCAAAGCCAGATGAATCGGCTCCACCTGATACATTTATTCCATCATCTCTTGCTACTAGTTTGATATTACCATCATTAATAATAATATAATTAGCTTCAATTCCTTCATAACTATTGGTAATATTAATTGTTCCATTATTTATTGTAATAGAGTTATCTGCATGTATTCCATCATCACTTGTACTTATTTTAAATTCTCCACCATTAATGTTTATGGCATCATCTGAATGGATAGCATCATCATAACTATTAATATCAAATGTACCATTTTTAATTAAAATATCACCTACGGCTTTAATGGCTTTACTTGATTCAGTTGTTTTGGTACTATTTCCATCCATTCCACGATATGTACTAACAGTTTTAGCACCATTATTTGTTGTTATATTAAATACTCCATTATCTATTTCTAAATTATTTTCACTTTGAATAGCATCATGATTACATTTTATATTAAATGTTCCATTAATAATTAAGATATTTCCTTTATCAGTATCGGTATCATTTGTAGATTTAATACCATCTGATAAGGCTTCAATATTAAAGGTTCCATTTTCAATAACTACAGAATCTTTTCCTCTTATAGCATCATCTTTAGAATAAATATTAAAGACACCATTTTCTATTGTTAAATCATCTTTAGATACAATACCATCTTGATAATTAGCTTTAATATTAAGAGTACCTTCTCCATAAATAATTAAATCATCTTTACTAAAAATACAGGCATCAACATCTGTAAAACCAGTATAATTTTCTCCGTCAGTTAATGTATTTTCTCCTATTAATTTGATATAGGTATTATTAGCATTTTCAATATAGATACAAGGTCCACTATTATTAGTAATAGTTACATTATCTAAAATAATTTCCACATTTTGGGTAGTATTTACTTTAATATAACCATTATTTAAAGTACCAGTAAAATAATATACTCCAGTACTTGTGATGTTATAAACATCATTAACTTCACTTAAATTAATAGTTACCTTACCTTCTTCATCAAATATTACTTCTTCTTTTTCATAATCGATGGTACTTGCAGTTGTATCAATATTATCTACTGAAGTAATAGTTTCATTATTTGGATGCATTTCTTGATAAACTAAATACCCCATACCAATTAGAATTATACTTAATAACAAAATAATAATTTTCTTATTCATAGACTCTCCTCCATCATATCTTTATGAATACTTATTTTTAGATTACCATTAAGTACTCTTAGTTCATTAATTAGATCTCTTTCTCTTAAATCTTTTTTTAGTTCTATTTCATATTTTAATTCATAAAGACTACCTAAATTAGTTGTTTTAACTTTTACTAATTCAAAGTTATTAGTATATTTTGTAAATATTTCATTAAACATTGTATCATATTCTAAATTCTCTGGTACTAATATTTCTAATATTTTATTATTAAATTTATTTTCCCCAAATTTTGTGGAATAAAAAATCATTAAAACTAAACTTACGACAATAGTTATCATACTTGCAAATAAAACTTGTCCCATTCCAATAGCAATACCTACTACCATTGCCCAAAAGATATTGATAATATCTCTTGATGTTCCTTGCATACTTCTAAATCTTACTAAACTAAAGGCCCCTGCTATGGCAACTCCTGTTCCTAAATTACCATTTACCATAATCATAATAGTTCCTACAAGTAATGGTAATATAGCTAGTGTTATACAAATATTTTTAGAATATTTTCCACCTTTTGTGTGGATAAAACTTATTATTAATCCTAAGATAATACTTGATACTATACAAATACTTGCACTAGTTAGAGTTAATCCTGTACTTTCTATAATACTATTAAACATATAATTCTCCCTGTAATTTCTTGTAATTCATAAATATCTCTCCTTTCAAATTACAGTATCATTATATGTCTTATTTATTAAATGAAAATTAAATTTATTGATAATTAATTAATTTTGTGATATTATGAATATGTCAAGGGAATCTTGATATAATAAAAAAGGATATACCTAATAAGTTCAAGTGTTAGGTACACTTCCAAAAAGATATTGTTTTTGTAAAGCATACTAACAACCAAAACCCTGTTAGTATGCTTTACTTTATTAAACTAGTTTTATAACTAGTATCATTAGTACGAAT
>CACZTI010000061.1 GCA_902783985.1 uncultured Erysipelotrichaceae bacterium
GTAGGATTTATAACAGCAGATGAAATAGCATATGCCGGAGGAAAATATAGTTCATCGAATAGTACATTCTATTTAAATAATAATTCAAGTTATTGGTCTGGCTCGCCTGATCACTTTAGTTATGGCTATGCTTTCGAGTTCGTTGTGAATATTGCCGGCGACCTTGACTACAGCGGTGTGTCTAGCACTAATGTCAATGGCGTGCGTTCTGTCGTTTCGCTAGTACCTGGAACAGCAATAACTTCTGGAGATGGAACACCAACAAATCCATATATAATAGAATAATATTAAATTAAGAAATATTGTCAAAGATATTTCTTTTTTTATGAAAATTTTGTACAATTAAATAGGTGATAATATGAACTTAGAGTTTTTAAAAGAAGATAATCTGTTAATAATTACAACTTCTTCTTATAAGAAAAGTATTTTAAAGTATTTAGAAGATAATAAACTTATCTTAAATATTAAATTTATGAGTATGGAAGAATACTTAAAGAATTATTTTTTTGATTATGATATTAAAACGATTAATTATTTAGTTAATAAAGGTTTAACTGTTGGAAATAGTAAAGAATTAATTAATAATTTATATTATATTGAAGATAAGGAATATTCTAATGAAAAATTAGATTATTTAGTAAGTATAAAGAAAGAACTTGATGATAATAATTTATTAAGATATAATCCTTTATTTAAAAAGATATTAAATAGATATAAAATCATTGTTTATGGATATGGAAAGATTAATAATTATTACAAGAAAATACTTAATAATCCTTTGGTTATAGAATATCCTAAAAATAATAAGAAATATCAAATATATCACTATAACAATATTGATATGGAAGTAGAATGCATCTTTCAAAAAATAGTTGATTTATTAAGAAATAATATTGATATTAATAAAATAAGTTTAATGAATTTAGATGATGAATATATACCAATAATTAAGAAATATAGTATCTTTTATAAAATACCTGTAAATATAATAGATAATAATTCTATAATAGGAACTACTATTGGTAAAGAATTTTTAAGAATGATTAAAGAAGGTAAAAAACGAGAAGATATCTTTAAATACTTAGATAAATATCAAGATAATAGTAATTATATAACTTTAATTAATATCTTAAATAAATATTATGATATGGATGATATTGATTATAGATTACAAATAGAAGATGAAATAAAAAGTACTAAGATTAAGAGTATTAACTTGGATAATACTGTTAAGATTAAAGATTTATTTGATTATATCGAGGATGATGAATACATCTTTCTTCTTAATTTTAATAATCCTGCAATCCCTAATTTAAAACTTGATACTGATTATATCACTGATAATATTAAAGAATTAATTGATCTTGATTTAACAGAATATGAAAATAGTTTAATTAAAGAAAATATCATTAATTATTTATCAAGTATTAAGAATTTATATATATCTTATAAAGATAAAACATCATTTAATGAGTGTTATCCTAGTATCTTACTAGATTTAATAGATCATGAAATAATTAATGAAGAAAGAAGTTTAAATTATAGTGATTCCGCTAATAAATCTTACTATACCGAATACTTAGATGATTTTATTAAATATGGAATTAAAAATAATTTAATAGATAAATTATATTATAATTATCATGATAATGATTATCTAAAATATCATAATGAATATAGTGGTATTACTAATTTAAGAGATTATATTAAAGATAATTTAACATTATCATATACCAGTATTAATAGTTATTATGAATGTGCTTTTAAATACTATTTAGGAAATATCTTAAAAATAAATAAATTTGAAACTAATTTTACAGCCCTTCTTGGAACATATTTTCATAAAGCCTTAGAAAATATTGATAATAATAGTTTTGCTTTAGATAGTTATACAATAGAATTTATTAATGATAATAATTTTAGTAATAAAGAGAAATATTTTATTGAAAAAATCAAAAAAGATTTATTATATGTTATAGAAACTGTTAAACATCATCACTTTATCTCAGGTTTTAAGAATTTCTTATCTGAACAAAATGTCAATATTGTCATTAATAAAGATCCGTTAGTTAAATTTAATGGTTATGTTGATAAGATCATGTATGAAGAAAAAGGTAATGAAACATTAATTAGTGTTATTGATTATAAAACAGGAAGTGTTATTACGGATATTAAAAATTTACAATTTGGATTATCAATGCAATTACCAGTATATTTATATTTAGTAGAGAAGAGTAATTTATTTCATAATCCTAAGTTTGCGGGTTTCTATTTAATGCATGTTTTGGACAATAAAATAAAAAAAGGAAAGAAATCATTTGAAGAACAAAAGAAGGATAATTTAAAACTTATTGGTTACACAACAGATAATTTAGATAGAGTAAGTATCTTTGATTCAACATATGAAAATAGTGAAATGATTAAAGGATTTAAATTAAAAAAAGATGGGGGAATCGATTCAAGAAGTAAAGTACTTTCTGATGAGGAAATAGATGACTTAATTAATTTAACAGAAGAAAAAATAATAGAAGCGAAAGATAATATCTTAAAAGCGGATTTTCCAATAAATCCGAAATTATTAGATGGAAAAAATATCTCATGTAAATTCTGTGATTACTTTGATATATGTTATCATAATGATTCAAATAACGTTTATTTAAATAGAGACATGGAAGAAGGTGATGAGGATGAGTAATTTAACTAAAGAACAGACTCTTGCCGTTAATGAAGAAGGGAAAAACATTATTGTATCAGCCGGAGCTGGAAGTGGCAAGACGATGGTTTTATCAACAAGGGTAATTAGAAAAATAAAAGATGGAACAGATATTGATCATATGTTAATTCTAACTTTCACCATAGCAGCTGCTAATGAAATGAAAGCAAGAATAAGAAAGAACATTAAAAAGAATAATCTTTTAGAACAACTTAATAAACTAGATAATAGTTATATTACTACATTTGATAGTTTCTTCTTATCTCTTGTTAAAAAGTATCATTATGTCCTAAATATTAATAAGAATGTCAATATTATTGAAAGTAATATTCTAGAACTTAAAATTAAAGAATATTTAAATGATATTTTAGAAGAAGAATATCTAAAGAAAGATGAATATTTTACAAAATTAATTAATGATTTTTGTATTAAAGATGATGATGAAATAAGAAAAGCTATTCTAAGTATTTATAATAAATTAAATATGAAATATAATAAAGTTGAATATTTAAACAACTATTTAGATTACTTTTATAGTGATACTTTTATTGATAATAAAATAAGGGAATATGAAAACTATTTAAAAGAAAAAATAGAAGACTATAATATTCTATTAACGAAATTATCTAATGTAACAGATGCCGATTATTTTTCAAAGGTTATCGCATCATCAAATGACCTATTAAATAGTAATACTTATAAGGAAATAAGAGAAAATATTTTGAAATTAGAGATTCCTAGACTTCCAAATAAAAGTGGGGAAGAAGCTACTAATATTAAAAATGATATCAAAAAACTAACAGATGAAATAAAAAATCTTACTGAAAATGAAGATATTATTTCTCTTAAAAATGATATTCAATATACCTCTAATTATACTAAACCAATAATTGATATCATAAAAAAACTAGATGATAAAATAAACGAATATAAAAAGAAAAATGATTTATATGACTTTGTTGATATTAACAAAATGGCTATTAAAATAGTAAAAGAAAACGAAAATATTAGAAATGAAATAAAATACTATTTTAATGAAATAATGGTTGATGAATATCAAGATACATCTGATTTACAAGAAGAATTAATTACTTTAATTAGTAATAATAATTTATACATGGTAGGGGATATTAAACAATCAATCTATCGTTTTAGAAATGCCAATCCCACCATCTTTAAAAATAAATATGATAATTACGCTAAAGGAAACAATGGTTTAAAAATAGATTTATTAAATAACTTCCGTTCCCGTGAAGAAGTCCTTGATAACATTAATTTATTATTTAAATTTATTATGAGTGATGATATTGGAGGGGCTAATTACATCAAGGATCACCAAATGATTTTTGGTAATACTTCATATAATCAAGAAGGTAAAACTATTCAAGATAATAACATGGAAATATATCACTATGATAAAGATAATGATTTACTAAAAAAATTCAAAAAAGAAGAAATTGAAGCTTTTATTATAGCTCGCGATATTAAAGAAAAAGTAGAGAATCATTACCAAATATTTGATAAAGATGAAAAGATATTAAAAGATATTACTTATAATGATTTTTCTATTTTAATTGATAGATCAACAAATTTTGAATTATATAAAAAAATATTTTTATACTTTAATATACCATTAAGTATTTATAAAGATGAAACCTTAACTAACAGTGATATCTTTAGTGTTATTAATAGTATTATTAAATTTATATGTATTATTAATGATAAACCAAATTTAAAAGATATGAATTATTTATATTTATCAATTGGAAGAAGTTTCTTATTTAATATTGATGATGATACTTTATTTAAAGTAATTACTTTAGGTACGGTTAAAGATACTTTAATATACCAAATGATTAATGATATTGCCCAAAATATTGATAATAAAACCATAACTAATCTTTTAGATGAAATAATAATTAAATTTGATTTTTATAATAAATTAAGAACTATTCCAAATATTAGAGATAATTATACTAAAATAGAATATCTTTATACATTATCGAATACTTTAAATAAAATGGGATATACTTATAAAGATTTTACAGGATTAATTGAAGAAATCTTTAATAGTGAAAAAGAAATAAAATTTAGTGTATCAAAAGAAGAAAACAATAGTGTTAAATTAATGACTATTCATCACTCTAAAGGGTTAGAGTACCACATATGTTATTTCCCTGGATTATATAAACAGTTTAATTTTAAAGATATCTTAGAAAACTTTAACTATAGTAAAAGATTAGGTATAATAACTCCTATCTTTAATGATGGCATAAGTAAAACTTTTTATGATTATTTAAATAAAAATGATTATTATAATGATGAAATTAGTGAAAAAATAAGATTATTTTATGTAGCAGTAACTAGAGCTAAAGAAAAAATGATTTTTATATCTAGTATGAAAGATAAATATGAAGAATATGATAAATCAGGAATAGTATCCGATAATATAAGAAGAAAATATCGTACATTTGATGGATTACTAGAATCAATAAAATCACATATCAATCCATATATTAAAGAAATAGATTTAAATAGTCTAAATTTATCTAAAGATTATAATTTAATTAATTCCAATAATATCTTTGGTAATATTAACAATATCCAAGATAAAATAAATATTTATAATTATGAATTAAAAGAAACATCTGAAATAACTGAATCTCATTATTCTAAAAGTAATATTAAATTAATTACTAAAGAAGAAAGAGATGTCATGGATTTTGGTACGATGATGCACTATTTATTAGAAACAATGGATTTAGTTAACCCTGACTATACTGGTATTGATGATAAATATGTAAATTATATTAAGAAATTTTTAAATAATGATTTAGTAAAAGATATCAAAAAAGCTAAAATATATCAAGAATATGAGTTTATTCATCAAGAAGAAGATAATATCAGTCATGGTATTATAGATTTGATGTTAGAATACTCCGATCACATTGATATTATAGATTATAAATTAAAACACATTGATGATCCTGCCTATATAAAACAATTAACAGGATATCAAGATTATATAAAATCATTAAAAAATAAACCCGTTAATATATACTTATATTCAATAATTGATAATATCTATAAAAAGTTGAATTAGAAGAGGAAACTCTTCTTTTCTAACACATAAATATAAAAGTGTGGTATAATGATTATTAATTGCATGTGAAGGTGATATAAATGATTTTAGACAAAATAAAAAATCCCAGTGATATAAAAAAATTATCTCTTAATGAAAAAAAGATATTATCTGAAGAAATAAGAGACATAATTCTTAAAACAGTATCTGAAAATGGTGGTCACTTAGCTTCTAATCTTGGTGTTGTTGAACTTACTATTGCTTTATTATCATATCTCGATTTAGATAAAGATAAAATAATTTGGGATGTAGGGCACCAATGTTATACATATAAATTATTAACAGGAAGAAAAGATAAGTTTAATACTTTAAGAAAAACTGGTGGAATATCAGGTTTTCCCAGAAGTAATGAATCTAATTATGATTTCTTTGATGTGGGACATTCTAGTACTTCAATATCCGTTGCTTTAGGTATGGCACGTGCCATATCAATTAAAAAGGAAAAGAAAAAAGTAGTGGCTATCATAGGAGATGGAGCTCTAACATCAGGTCTTGCTATGGAAGCTTTAAATGATGCAGGAATTAGTAAAACTAATTTAATAGTCATATTAAATGATAATAAAATGAGTATTTCTAAAAATACTGGTGGATTAAGTCAATTTTTATCACATCTTCGAACTAGAAAAACATATGTTAAATTAAATTCCATAATAAGAAAAATAGTTACTAATATTCCTTTTATTGGCAAATATCTATATAAAATAGTTGCATATATTAAAAAAAGAATTAAAGGTCTTTTTATCAAAAATATGTATTTTGAAAATATTGGATATACATACCTAGGTCCCGTTAATGGTCATAATATCTCGGATATGATTAATATCTTAAAAAGTACTAATAATATCGATGGTCCAATATTACTTCATGTAATAACAAAAAAAGGGAAGGGATACTTGAAAAGTGAACTAGAACCAAATAAATATCATGCAGTATCACCCTTTGATATCAATAAAGGTTTAATAAATAAACATAATGAAACTTATTCTGATATTGTTGGCAATACTTTAGTTAAACTTGCTAAAAATGATAAAAGAATTGTTGCTGTAACTGCCGCAATGGCAGAAGGTACCGGATTAAGTAATTTCAAGAAGCATTATCCTAAAAGATTCTATGATGTTGAAATATGTGAAGAACATGCTTTAACAATGTCTTCTGGTATGGCTAAAGAAGGAATGATTCCTTTTGTAGCGATATATTCAACTTTTATTCAAAGAGGATATGATGAAATAATCCATGATATATGTTTAAATGATTGTCATGTTGTATTATTAGTAGATAGAGCAGGTAATACAGGAAATGATGGAGAAACTCACCATGGTATATATGATTTATCTTTTTTAAAAACAATTCCTAATTTAGTTA
Organism: uncultured Erysipelotrichaceae bacterium; assembly: GCA_902783985.1. GTDB lineage: Bacteria > Bacillota_I > Bacilli_A > RF39 > UBA660 > RUG12783. The sequence goes on from CACZTI010000061.1 coordinate 7,218, forward strand.
TTATGGCCCCTAAAGATGCTTTTGAATTATATTTAATGATAAAATTTTCCATTAATTACCATCATCCTATTGCTATTAGATATCCCAAAGGTAATATTATTAATATTAATGAAAATAAAAAAATATTATTAGGTAAAAGTGAAATATTAAAAGAGGGAAGGGATATTACTATTTTAGCAGTTGGCAAAATGGTTCAAAGAAGTCTTAATATATCACATAAATTATCTAATGATAATATTGATGCTGAAGTAATAAATATAAGGTTTATTAAACCATTTGATTATGATACAGTAATACAATCATTCAATAAAACACATTTATTAGTAACAATAGAAGATAATGATTATGAATATGGATTTGCAGAAATAATTACTAAATATATAAACCAAGATAAAGTTAAATCATTTGGTTATCCAGATACCTTTATATCACATGGTAACATTTCTGATTTAGAAAAGAAATATCATCTAGATGAAGATAGTTTATACAATGAAATAATAGATTTTTATCAAAAAAATAAACAAGTTTAATTGTTTATTTTTTAATTTCAAAATAAAAAGTAGTTCCTTTATTTTTTTTAGATATTACCCCATATTTATAACTGTGTAATTCTAAAATATTTTTAACTATTGATAATCCAAGACCTGTTCCAATAGTATTTCTTTTATGATTTTTATTTACTTTATAATATTTATCCCATATATTATTAATATCTTCTTGTTTAATGCCATGACCAGTATCATTATAATATCAAAATATGAAATATTTGTGAAATCAACTGGATTTTCGCATTATTCCAAGCATAGAACCAAATGTTATACAAATACTTATAATCAGATAATATAAAATATTTAATAAATTAATACTATTAAAAATTATACCCAATATTATAAAAATTAAAACCATTATTATAGATAATTTTATTCCATATAAATATCCTTTATTAGGAACATTTTTTCCTAAGATAAATCCTCCAATAAATGAAGATAGCATAACCATTACCATTTCAAAATATTTCATAGTAGTATTACTAAAAATATCAAAATAGTAAAAGATACAGCCAATTAATGAGAAAATAACCATTAAAGTTATAATGATTAAAAATGACTTAAGAATCTTTTTCCAAATTATATTCATATTATCACCATTAAAATATATGAAAAACATTTACAAATGAGAACTATTTTGATATAATAATAATTAAAAGGAAGGGTTTATTTTATGGAATATTACTATGATTCTTCTAATGATATTTATGTTATCAAACTCGATGAAAGAGCTAATCAAAAAGAATATTTACATATATTAAAGAAAATATTACAAGATGAAAAAAGAGGAGATCTAAGAGTATATTATTCGACATTTACAGATGGTTATGAATATGTCATAATTGATTTTAATAATCGTAAATTATCCAATGAAGAAATATTTACTTTTTTACGAGAAAAGAGAAGAGGAAAATAATGACATTATATCAAGATGGGCGAAGAGTAGTAGCTCGAGGAATAACTTTTATTAATGATAATGTTTTATTAATTGAAAGATATCGTAAAGAAAATAATCAGATGCTCCATTATTATACAATACCTGGTGGAGGTGTAGAAATAAACGAAAAATATGAAGATGCCGCCATTCGTGAAACATTAGAAGAGACAACATGTGATGTAAAAATAAAAGAATATTTAGGAAAAGAATATTATCCAAATGGTATCTGTCATTGGTTTTATTGTGAATATATAAAAGGTACACCAACATTATCTGGCGAAGAAAAAGAAAGAAATAATCCAGATAATTTCTATAAAGTCGTATTAATTAAAATGAGTGATATTGATAATATTAATATTCTAGGAAAAGGTAAAGAGTATCTTAAAGAATGTTATAAAAAATATATAAATGAAAAAGGAACTATTGTCTAATAGATAATAGTTTTTTCTTATAATTAACTTACAAAAACAATAAATTTACATAATACTCTAGATTTTCTTTAATTTATTTGATAAAATTAAATATGGTAGGCGATAATGAAAGATACAATAAGTGATTATTTAGACTATATAACTTTAGAAAAAGGATTAACTGATAATACTCGTGAAAGTTATGCCTTTGATTTAGCATGTTTTTGTAATAAATTTAATAATTATAAAATTAATCAAATTACAGAAAATGATTTAGTAAACTATCTCAAGTATTTAAAAGATGAAAAGAAATTATCTTCAAGAAGTATTGAAAGACACTTAACAACTTTAAGAGGCTTTTATAAGTATTTAAAAAAAATGAATATTATTAATGAAGATATAACTAGTAATATTGATAATTTAAAGTTAGAAAAAAAATTACCAACTACCTTAGATTTAGAAGAAATAAATACTCTTATGAATATAAAACTTGATACACCATTTAATATAAGAACCAAAGCTATGCTAGAACTTATGTATTCATCAGGATTAAGAGTATCAGAATTAGTTAGTTTGACAATAAATGATATTGATTTATATAATGATACCATTATTGTTAATGGTAAAGGAAGAAAAGAAAGAATAGTACCAATTGGTGCTGTTGCTAAAGAATCCTTAATTAACTATTTAAACTGTAGAAATGCTTTATTAAAAAGAAAAAAAGGTAATCCCAATGAATTATTTTTAAATAATCATGGTCTTGCAATAACAAGGAATGGTTTTAATTATCTTTTAAATAATATTTTAAAAGAGAAGGGGATAGAGAAGAAAGTATCTCCCCATACACTTAGACATTCTTTTGCCACCCATATGCTTGATAATGGTGCAGATTTAAGAACTATTCAAGAATTGCTAGGGCACACTGATATTGTAACAACTAGAATATATACTCATGTATCAAAAAAACAAATTCAAGATAATTATAATAAATATGAAAATAGAGGTGAAAAATAATGAAATTTAAAAGAATATTTCTAATCGTTTTAGATTCTATTGGTGTAGGAGCTAGTATTGATGCAGAAAAATATAATGATAATAATGCCAATACCTTATCTCATTTAATTTCCCAAACAGATATTTTTATTCCTAATTTAAGGAAAATGGGCTTTATCAATACAATAACTATGGATAATCAAGAAGCAGATGCATATTATACCATTGCTGAACCTAAAAACGATGGTAAAGATTGTGTTAGTACTCACTATGAAATGATGGGCATAACACCAAATAAACCATTTGTAACATTTAACTATGGTCCTTTTCCAAGAGATTTATTGGAAAAAATTGCTAGTGTTACCAAAAAACCAATAGTTGGTAATATTATAAGCGATGCTTTAGGAGCAATAAATAGATTATATAAAAGACAAAGAGAAACTAATTCATTAATTATATATACAACAGGTGATTCTAATTTAGAAGTAGCTGCTGATGAAGATATCATTTCTTTAAATGATCTATACATGTATTGTGAACAAATAAGAGATATTACTAAAAATGATAAATGGCAAGTAGCATCTATTGTTGCAAGACCATTTAAAAATATTGATAATCAAATTGTCTTAACCGAAGATGCAAAATTATTTACTATTTCCCCTAATAATAAATCGGTTTTAGAATCTCTAAAAAATAATAATTATCAAACAATATCAATTGGTAAAATCAATGATTTATTTAATGGAGTAGGGATAAACAAAATTATTAAATCGTCTTCAAATACTGAAGGTATAAATAAACTATTGGATATAATGAATAAAAATTTTGAAGGATTATGCTATGTTAATTTAACTGATTTTGATTATTTATATGGTGCATCAAGAAATATTGATGGATATAAAAAAGCACTAGAAGAATTTGATGTTCAAATACCTCTAATTTTAAATGAATTAAATGTTGATGATTTATTAATAATAACCAGTGATCATGGAAATGATGTAACATTAGAAAATTTTAATCATACAAGAGAAAATGTACCTGTATTGATATATTCAAGAAGTTTTATCGAAAGTGGTCAAATAGATATATTAAACACTCTTGCTGATATTGGAGCTACTATAGCTGATAATTTTGATGTTGAAAAGCCATGGATTGGTAATAGTTTCCTAAATAAATTAAAATAATTGTAGCGGATTTACTTCCCCTACTTTTTAATTATCATAAAAAAGGGGAGGGAATAATAAATTAATATGAATACGGCTATATAATATTTAATCCAATATTTCATAAATTTATTATTATCATATAACTATAATATTTATAATTAATAGAAAATAATATATCTAAAACGATTCGAGTTTTAAATAATTGAATAATCATCCATCTTAAATATCATTAGAAATTTATAAACCGTTTTTAAAACGATTCGAGATATCAATAAACGGATGATTATCCATCTCAAAGAAGATTAATAAAACGCTCTGTGACGATTCGAGATATAAATAGATGAATATTTATCCATCTAAATGAAGAATATTAAATAGCATCAAGATATGATATTAAAAATAATAAATTAATGTAAAACGATTTGATAACTTAAAACATGAACAATTATAGAACTCAAAATATATAAAAAGATATTCATATAGTTATTATTAATAAAATATCATTAAATAATAATATTATATTAATATAATATAAAAATATCTAATTATTCTTTAAAATATATCGTTTCTTATAATATATATTATGTTAAGTTCTATAAAAATAAATAATGATAGATTATCCTCTATCATTATTTTTATAATTATTGTTTTTATAATTATTATTGTAGTAATAATATTTTTTCTTTTTCTTTTTTTTAATCAACTCATCAACAGTTTCAGTATCTTTAGATTCATCATTTTGTGATCTTTTTTCATGTCTTTTTTGAAATTCTTCTTTTTTCATTTTTTTTATCGTTATAAAAGATCCTATTATTACTGAAATAGTTGCCGCAATAAGAAATGTAAAATTCCATGTATCTGTAAAAGCTTCTAGTATCATATTCCACCCACTCTACTCTCTTTTTTATACCTTTCTTGTTTGAATTTCAGCTATTTTCTCAAACACTTCTTTGGCATTTGTTTCCGTTATAGTTGTATATCCAAGTTCTTTTAACGCTTGCATTTTAACACTGTTTAACTCTTGTGTTCTTGATAATTTTTCTTCATGTCTTTGTTCTATATCTCTTACAAATTTTTCATGTTGATCTTTAACTTTTCTTGTGGAAGCTCCCCCATTGTTATACAATGTAAAACCACTATACATTATACTTTCAAATAATATTTGTTGATCTTCATTATATATAAATTCATGAGGATTTGTAAAGCCATACATTTTGGAAACAAAACCTAATAAATACTTTAATTCTTTACTTGTTTCCATACTTTGTAAGAAATGATAAAGATATACAAAAGTATTATATGTTTCTTTAGTTTTATCATCTTTTAATCTATCTTTTAATAATGTTGTAATATCACTTAAAACCTCAATTTCTTTTCTATTAAATCCTTTTAAATCACCAAAATTACCAGTTGATAAGGCAACTTTAACTCCTTCATTTAACTTATTATCAATTTTAATTATGAAATCACCATCAACAACTATATTATTAAGTTCTTCTGAATTTTTAATATCTAATAATTGCATTAATCTTGTAGCTTTTTCACTTGGCCATTCATCTAAATTTTCACATGCTAAATAGTTGTATAGCATTTGTCTAGATACTCCCAAATATTTTGCAAGTCTAACTTTTGATACTCCTAATTCTTGTAATATATCATTTATTTTGCTCATTAATAGCCCTCCTATAATTTATTTTAGCATTAATTATTTTTTTGTCAATATCTATGACAATTTTTGTAAAGCATTTTATAACAAATACCATAATTTTTCATCATTAAATCTTACTTCTTTTATAATACCGCCACCTATACATTTATCATCTACATAGAACACACATGCCTGTCCAGGAGTAACAGCTTTAGCGCCATCATACCTAACAATTATTTCTCCATTATCTAAATACTCTAATTTAACATCTATATCTTTTTGACGATATCTAAATTTAGCAGTACATTTATTAGGTCTTAATTCACAATTAAAATTAATATTATCTACTAAACAACTGTTTGATATTAAATAATGATTATCATCTTTAAAACAAACATATAAAATATTTTTATCTAAATTTTTTCCCACAACAAACATTTTATCTTTATATCCACCAATGTTTAATCCTTTTCTTTGACCAATAGTATAGTACATTAATCCCAAATGCTCCCCTACTTTTTCATTGGTATCAATATCAATAACATCACCAGGTTTATTTGGAAGATAATTTTCCAAGAACTTTTTAAAATTACGTTCTCCAATAAAACATATTCCCGTTGAATCTTTCTTCTTTGCAGTTACTAAACCATATTTTAAGGCTATATCACGAACTTCACTTTTAACCATATCCCCTACAGGAAATAATACATTTGCAAGTTGTTCTTTAGTTAATTGACTTAAAAAATAAGTTTGATCTTTATTATCATCAATACCTCTTAATAAATAGCCATCTTTTATTCTGGCATAATGACCTGTTGCTATATAATCTGCCCCTAATCTTTTAGCTTCTTTTATAAAATAATCAAATTTAATATATTTATTACACATAATATCAGGATTAGGAGTTCTTCCATTTTTTAATTCATCCAAAAAATATGTAAATACATAATCCCAGTATTCTTTAACAAAATCAATTCGATGTAATGGAATTCCAATTTTGTCGCATACAGCTTTTGCATCATTATAATCTTCTTCTTGAGGACATATATCATTATTTAAATTAGGATTACCTAAAAAATCATTATTTATTGTACTATCCCAATTTCTCATAAATAACCCAATAACTTCATATCCCGCTTCTTTTAATAATATGGCAGCAACAGAGGAATCTACTCCACCACTCATTCCAATAACAACTTTTTTCATATCTCACCAACCAATGCATATTGTACCATAAAATGAATAAAAAAAAACAAAAAATAATAAATATTTATTATTTTTTTAATAACAATAAATCGTAAAATCATTATTTAATTAAAAAACTAAATAATTTAATGGTAAATGGTGTAATAAATGTTTCATAAACACTACTTAATAATAATAGTATAAGAGAAATTCCTGCTAATTTAAAATAATTTTTTATAATATTAGCAAATTGATATTCTTTTTTCTTAAATAAAACATTATATAATTTAATAGAAAAATCATTAGCTCTTGATATCATCACTGCATAAATTAAAATATTAAATATCATTATTGGAAAAACATAGATAAATCCTAGTATTATTCCACGATATAAATAAATATTAATAATTGAACCAAAAGAAAAGCCAAGAATAAAACTTTTTAAAAATAAAATAAAGTTATTAAACAATAAACCGATAATTGATAAACCAAAAACAACAATTAATATTAAATAAATAATATTATTTTTTATACTAACAAATAAATTCCTACCATAATCTATCATAATATCATTTTTCAGATTATTAAAATAAGATGATATTTTTTCAAATACAATTTTTTGATCAGAACTTGATAATATATTTGCAAAAAGAAAACCCATAATAATACCAATTATTATAATTATTAATAAAAATAAATATTTCTTTTTTAGTTTATCCATTATTTCACCATTAAATATTATTATAATAATTCAAGTAATATGAAAAAAATAATATGACATAATATATCATATTATTTATTATCTTTTAAATACTCAGAAATTTTCTTTTTAGCATGAGTGGTTTCAGCCATTGATATCCATGATGTTCTATCAACAAAAACTGTTTTATCACATATAATTCTTACTCGATCATTATTTTGTAATTTATAATCAAATGGTACCATCTTTTCATTTACTACTGCAGCAATCATAGTATTACCAATATCTGAATGTATTTTATAAGCAAAATCAATTGGTGTAGCATTATATGGAAGTTCAAGTACTTCTCCACTTGTTGTTCTTACATAAACATTTCTTGAAAATAATTCCTCTTTAACTCTTCTTACAAATTCGATATTATCTACTATTGTTGAATCTAATTCTTCAATAGATTTAAAAAATTGAAAATTATTCTCTAAATCATTTTGCATAACTTCTTTAGCAAGAGATTTATTTTTAAACCAATATGATGTTAAACCATATTCAGCAACTTTATCCATTTCTTTTGTTCTAATTTGAAATTGAACTAATCGATCATTTTGTCCAAAAACAGTTGTATGAAGAGCTTTATACATGTTAGTTTTTGGTTTTACAATATAATCTTTAAATTTATAGTTAAGTGGAATATACATATTATGAATAATCATTAAAGTTAAATAACAGTCACGAATATTTTTAACAATAATTTCAATACCTAATAAATCATGAATATTATTAAGTTCCATTCCATTAGTTATCATTTTTTTATAGACACTATAAATATCTTTATATCTTATTCTTAATTGACATTTAATTCCTTCAGAATTTAATTTTTTCTTTGTATCATTTATCATTTTGTTTAGCATTTTTTTGTTACCATTATAAATATTAGATAATTTATTTGATAAATCTTGATATTCTTGTGGTTTTAGATACATAAAACTAATGTTTTCTAACTCACTTTTAATTTTGTAAGCACCAATATAATAAGCAAGAGGAACATATATTTCTAATGTTTGAAGAGCAATTTCTCTTCTTCTTTCTTCTTTTTTATATTCAATGGTTCGCATATTATGAAGTCTATCAACTAATTTTATAATTACTATTCTTGCATCTTCTCTAATACTAACAATGATTCTTCGAATATTACTGGCTTGAAATTCATCTTGATTATTAAAATTTAAATGAGTAAGTTTGGTAACTCCATCAACAAGATAGGCAATTTCATGATTGAAATTTTTTTCAATATCTTGATATGTTACTTTCGTATCTTCAATAATATCATGTAATAATGCCGCACAAATAACTGATGATTCTGCTTTCATTTCAGATAAAATATAGGCTACAGTAAGAGGATGAACAATATAATCTTCCCCACTTTCTCTTTTTTGACCACTATGATATTTTTTAGCAAAATTATAAGCTTTTAAAATAATAGGCCAATCCTTTTTCATATAAGTATTAACTTTATTTTTTAATAATTCAACTGTAACAACATTATTCATCATACATCCACCTACTCTATATACAATATATTATAACTGAAAAAAAAATATTTATCAATAATTCCAAATAAAAAAAGTTAAAGGTTTATTTTTTAATACCTTTAACTCCCTTAATACCTTTATTATTAAAATCACTTAAGATATTTGTATCGAAAGAATAAGTTTTACTTTGTTTATTTTTATAATCTTTAATACCTATATTTAAAATATCTTCTAATAATTCTTGATATTCTTTATCAGTTTTATTCCATAAATAAAATGATAATGATCCAGGAATGCTATTAATTTCATTTGCATAAACTTTATTATTTTTGGTATCAACTAAGAAGTCAATTCTAACAACTCCAGATGAATTTAAAGCTTTAAATGCTTTTATAGCAATATCGCCAACTTCTTTTTCAAGTTTTTCATCAATATTAGCTGGTATAATTCTTTTAGCAGATGCCATACCTTTGCCTTCTTTTCCTCCACCTTTATATTTATCATCATAAGACAAAAAGTTATTTTTACCACCAACTTCTTCAATAACACTTAATTGTTGTTTTTGATAGTTTCCTAAAACACTAATATTTAATTCTTTTAAATTTTCAACTACTTCTTCAACTAAAATTTTTGTATCATAGTTAATAGCATCAGAAATAGCTTCTGTAAGTTCAACACTATTATGAGCAATAGCAATTCCTACACTACTTCCAAGTCTTGCTGGTTTAACAATTAATGGATATCCCATTTTCTCTAATCTTTCAATTATTTTATCAGGATTTTTATTATAATCAGTATCAAAGAACCAATCATATTTTACTGTAGGTACACCACAAGAATTCCAAATTTGTTTCATAAACACTTTATCTTGTCCTACAACAGAAGCATAAGTATCACTTTCGCAAAAAGGAATTCCTACTGTTTCTAAATATCCTTGTAAATTACCATCTTCTCCTTTTGTTCCATGCATAATAGGAAGAACTAAATCAACAGTAGTAATATCTTTTCTTAATAATCCTCTTTTAGATTGAAGAATAAATTCATTATCTCTTTTATATAGAACAACTTCTTTTGCATATCTTTTCATTAAATCTAAATCATTAAAGATTTTAATATCTCGAAGCATCGCTCCAGAATACCATATCCCTTTTTTATCAATATAAATAGGAATAATATCATATTTTTTAGTATCAATATTATTCATCGCTTGAATTGCAGTAATGATACTAACCTCATGTTCAACAGAACATCCTCCAAAAATAACCGCTAATTTAATTTTCATTTTTTCACCTCTTCATAAATATCTGGTAAATCATTTTCATATAAAGCAAAAATATCTTTTCCATCTTCTTTTAGTGCTTCAACAACACCATATGAATCTTTTACATTATTTAAAATAAATATATTGTCTTTGTCAAAATTATTTTCAATTAAGCCATCATAAATAGCTTTTGTTTTCTTTTCACCAATTAAAATACAATAATCAGCTACATTACTTATTTCTTTTCCAAATTCATAATTTTTTTCTTTTTCAACTTTTCCCAACTCTACCATTCCAGGAGTTACAACAACCTTCGTTCCATGCATCATACTAAGTGTTTCAAGAGCACTTTTAGCACCAATTGGATTAGAGTTATAGGCATCATCTAACATATAAATATCATTTAGTTTTTTTAATTCCAAACGGTGTTCTGTTGGTTTTAAAGTTAAAATACTACTTTTAATATCATTAATATCTACTTTTAAATGAAGTCCTAATGCTATTCCCGCTAAAATATTATATATATTATGTTTACCTAAAAGTCTTGTTTTAACATTAATTTTTTCGCCATTATAATTACAAGTAAAACTCATTCCATAACTACCATAATTAATATTTGTTGCATAAATATCAGCATCATGATTTAAAACACCAATCCATATAACAGGAACATTGTTTTTTAATTTATAATTAACCTGATATGGATCATCTTTATTTAATATAGCAACACCATCACTAGGTAATGATTCAATAAGTTCAAATTTTGTTTTACAAATATTTTCACGAGATCCAAATGTTTCTAGATGAGCTTCTCCTATAACAGTTAAAATTCCATATTTAGGATGAACAAAATCACATAGATTCTTAATTCTACCCATTTTATAGGCACCCATTTCTGCTATTAAAACATTATCAAATTTATCTAAATAATTATTAATAGTTATCATAAGACCATATGGTGTATTATAATTCTTCGGTGTAGCACGAGTTATATATTTACTGGATAAAATATCATTTAAAATATTTTTACTTGATGTTTTTCCATAACTACCCGTTATTCCAATAACAGTTAAGTCTTTTCTTTCTTTTAATTTTCTTTTAGCTTTATTATAATAATATAAATATTCTAGTCCATTTAATGGTGTATCGATAATACTGCAAATAAAGATTAGATAATAGATAATTATTTCAATAAAACATAAAATCATAAAATAAATTAACTTAATATCCATATTACTTTCTTTAATGGTTAATATTAAAATAAAACCAACAACAATAATAAAAGTTATAAATAATCTTTTTATTCTTGCAGTTACTTTTAATGGTAATTTATTTTGATTATCTTTATTCTTACTATATTCGTGATATATACAATATATATAAACAAACATACTAGATACATAAAAAAGATCTAATAATGTATAATCTTTTGATACATAGACAAAAGCAAAGAAAAGTAATGGAATAAAATCAAATATACAAAATATTTTCGATATATTTCTAATAGTCCACTTTAAATAACGATTATTTTCATTATATAAATTTTGTTGTAACATATGCATTGCTTCCATACTACGATATACAATATATATAATATAAGTTAATAAAAATAATATCATAACGCCCTCCTATATAAAATTATTTAAAATATCAGTTACTCTTTCAAGATTTTCAAGATAACAATAATGAGTTCCAGGTAAAATAATTAATGCACTATTCTTAAGTAAACCATCAAGTTCCTTAGCTTCACTTACTGATACAGCAGTATCATTTTCACCCCATATAAGAAGTGCATCACATTTAATTTTTTTAGCATATTCTGATAAATCTAAATTAACTGTCTTAACCAAAATATCACGCATTTTAGGGGTTGCATTTTTATAATCTACGCTACCTAAATGTTTTTTTAATATATTAACAAATGGTCTAAAAATAATTATTTTTTTCATAAATTTAAATACCGCTTGTTTCTTACTTTTATGTTCATGTCGAACACATGGTGCCCCAAATAAAACCATTTTCTTAGTAGGATATTTAGAAGCATAGCAAATAGCAACTCTACCACCAAAAGAATGACCAATAATTATGGGATTTGATATTTTTAATTCTTTTAATAATTCATATACTATATCTGCATAATCTGGTACACCTAAAACACTTTCTGGTTCACTTGATAAACCAAATCCTGGTAAATCAATAATGGTAATTCGATGATTATCTTCTATTTTTTTACCTAATGGATCCATCATAGCAATATTTTGTCCCCATCCATGTAAAAGAATGACATCATCACCTTTTCCATATTGCTTATAATTTATTTTAATATTTTTAATTTTTTTAAACATAATAAACACCTACTCCATTGTATCACAAATTCTTTATTATCCTATATGGAGATAAAAATTATTGACATTTTTTTACATTAATTGGTATAATCTTTACATTTGTTAAAACGATTACATTTTAAACAAACATGATATTTAAGACCAGAAGTTCCTTTATCATTTACTGCTTTTAAATATTCCACACGTACATAACTATCGCTGTTTACACAGTAATCACCGGCTTCATATGGATTATTAAATTTATCTATAGGTAAATTATTTAAATATAATGTTTTAACATCTCCTGTATTCATTGGTTTTTCATTTCCATGCTCTAAAAAATACATTATTGTTGCTTCATGCATATTATCCATGTATGTTTCAAATACTCTTTCAGCAGAAGTATTTTGATATGAAATATAAGATATCGTAGCTATTCCTCCAAGTAATGCAATAATAACAATTACTGCCAATAATTCAACTAAAGTATATCCTTTATTATTCATGTTTATCACCTATCTCCTTAATTATTTTATTAGAAATTTCTATTTCGGTGAATTTAAAATGATTTAATAAATCCATTTTATTACCTGTATCACCAAATTTATTCATACCAAATACTTTTCTTGTATAACCATAATAATAATCTTTAATACCATATGTTATAGCATAAACATTGTTTTTAGGAATAAGATGTTTCCGATTATTTAAATAATTCTTCTTACATGGCATACTAACAACTCTTGTATCTATTTTATTTTGATTTAATACTTCACTAACTTTTAAAGCTAAATGAACTTCTTCTCCATTAGCTAATAATGTTACAAATTTTCTTTTCTTTTCTTCTTTTATAATATAAGCGCCACTTTTTATATCAACCTTTTTTGATAATTCCGTATACTCTTTATTATCTCTAGGAAGTACTAAAACAGATGGATGTCTATTATTTAAAATATCCTTATAACATGCAATAAGTTCATTACTATCACATGGACGATAAATATAAAGATTAGGAATAAGTTCAAGTGATGCCAATTGTTCTATTGGTTCATGAGTTATTCCATCTTCACCAACAGTAATAGAATCATGAGTAAAAATATAAATTACTGGAAGATTCATAATAGCACTCATTCTAATAGCACCTCTTAAATAATCAGAAAAAACTAAAAAGGTACTACCAAAAGCTCTTAAATTAGATAGAGACATTCCATTCATTATCGCTCCCATAGCATGTTCTCTAATACCAAAATAGATATTTCTTCCACCATAATTATTACTATCAAAGATACCTAAATCTAATAAATTAGTTTTACAAGATGATGAAAGATCAGCAGATCCTCCCATAAGTAATGGAAATTCCTTTGCTATATCATTTAATATTTTACCAGAAATATCACGAAGTGAAGTATTATTTTCATGATAATTACTTTTCCTAAAATTATAAGTAATATCATTATTAAAAATCATATCTACTCTATCTTTATCAACTTGTTTTAAATTATTATAACTTCGATTAAAACTTCTTAATTTCATATACATTCTATTTTGAATTATTCCAACAAAATAATTACTTGAATCATTATCTAAATAGAATTCTTCATTTGGTATACCAAGTTTACTTTTTATATTTAAAATATCTTCCATATCAAGTGGTTTTCCGTGAGATATATTACTCCCTTCTACTTTAGAATATTTTCCAATAGTTGTTTTACATATAATAATATTTGGCATATCACTTGAAAAACATTTGTTTATAGCTTGTTCTATATCTTTAATACTATCACCATCAACAACCAAAATATTAAAATTCAATGCTTTAAATCTCGTAATTATATCTTCACTACTGGTTCTTCCTAAATCACTATCTAGTGTAACGTTATTATTATCATATAAAATGATTAATTTATTAAGTTTAAGTTTACTGGCTAAAGCAAGTGCTTCATAACTTATTCCCTCTTCTAAATCACCATCACCACATAAAACATAGGTATAATGATTTATCAAAGTTTTATGGATAGTTTTATTCAAGTATCTTTCTGCAATAGCCATACCTACACTCATTCCAATACCTTGACCAAGAGGTCCTGTGGCTGCATCAACAAAAGGAATACTAAGTTCTGGATGTCCTTTTAAAACACCACCTAATTTACGAAAGTTTTTAACATCATCTAAACTAATTAAATGTAACATATAAAGCATACTGTAAAACATTGGAGCCCCATGACCAGCTGATAATATAAAACGATCTCTATTATACCAATTAGAATTATTTAAATCAATATTCATAAATCTCGAATATAAAGTATAAAGAATTGTACTAGCTCCTAAACATATCCCAGGATGACCTGATTTAGCATGATTAATCATATCAAGAGATAAACATCTCATATTATTAATAACTTTATAATCTTCTTCATAAATATTTTTCTTACTCATTTTTACTCTCCTATAATTATTATACATTTTATTTAAATTATTCTCAAGAGTTTTTTATTATTAAAAAGAGAAGAAAATTAAATCTATAATGAATTTTTTAAGAATAAAATAGATAAATTAAACATTTCATTCTAGTTTTCTCCTAAAAGATATACTAATTCGCCTAATAAGTCCTTGAAAAACATCACATTTTATCATATTCTATAAGTGTCTAGACGAAAGGAATGTTATGAACGGAGAAAAAATTGGTAAATTTATTAAAGAACTACGAATTCAAAATAATTTAACTCAACAAGAACTTGGTGATAAATTAGGAATTAGTGGTAAATCAATATCCAAATGGGAACGTGGTATTAATCTACCTGATATCACTATACTTTCTGATATATCAAAAATCTTTCATATTACTATAGATGAATTATTAAATGGATCTTTAATAGATAAAGAAAAGAATAATAACTATTTTAAAAAAATATTAATTCTTACAATAACTTTGATAATAATACTGATATCATTTATCATTATTAAAAATTATCATACATATGAAATATATCATTTAAATAGTGATAATACTATTCTCGATGTCGATGGATATTTAATATTTAATCATAAGGAACATATCTTATTAATAAATTCACTTAAATATCATGGAGATATAAATGAACACACTGATAATATAAAAATTATTTTACAAAATAATGATGATGAACTAATTAATTACAATATTAATTATCAAAAAGATTTAATAAAAAATTTAATTAATAAAACAACATTAAATATTAAAACATCAAAAAATTATAAAAAAATTGATAATTTAAATTTAATAATTAAGTTTAATAATCAAAGTATTGCAACGAAATTAAGAATTACGGAAAAATTATCAAATAATATATTTTAAAAAGGAGATTTTATGAAAAAAAATATTATCAGAACAATATCAATAATTATTTTAATAATAACTTTTATTATTGACTTTTTCTTTAACGAAAAAACTAATTTTCAATATGAAAATTTAATTAATATTACCTATTTATTAGGAATATCAATAATCTTTTATTTAACAAATAAAGATAATAAAAACAACTATAAATACTATTTATTATTTTATATTATTCTATATATTTACTTATCTTTTAATAGAGATTTTAAATATAATTATCAATTCTATAATTTAATACCATTTAGAACTATTTTATCCATTAATAATAATCAATTTATTTTGAAAACATTAATATATAATTTAGTAATTTTTATACCATTTGGTATTATAATATACAATTTAAAAGATGAAAATAAATACTTTAAAAATTATTTTATTACAATAACCTTTTTAACCGTATTAATAAGAGGTCTTGGATATTTATTTCATTATATGGTCTTTGATATTGATGATATTATCTTAAATATAATTGGATCTTTAATAACCTACATTATTTTAAAGAAAAATAAATATAATATCAAAATTAATATTAAAGAAAAAAACAAGACAATATGGATTATAATTATATATATCATAATAATCTTAATATCAATATATAAAATATTAGGAGGAAGTATATCATTTTATAATATTTATCACCGTGATTTTAGTCATATTACCTGTATTAAAACAAATGAAAAACTAATTACTTCTAAGGGAAATTATCATTATTATTCAAATTGTGATTATCAAAATAGTTATGTTATTGCAGGTCACTATCAATATAGCATAAGAGAATATATTAATTCATTTTATTTTAAAGAAAGTGATCTTGATAAATTAAAACTATATAAAAAAGAAATATTACATGATATTAATGTATATCAAAAAGATAACATTATTAAAGAAATAAAAACTAATACTTATACGAAAAAATATTTAGTTAATATCGATTATATTACTTTATATAAAGATAATACTTTATATGAAATAAAAGATATCATACCCGATGATATTAATATCTATTCTTTAGTTAAATTTAATCGAAATCAAAATTTTGGAAAATATCATGTAATAATATATGAAGGAGAATATTTTAATATTATAAATATTCATTTACAAGATAAAGCTGGAAGTGAATATATCATACCAAAAAATTATCCATTAAATGAAAGAAATATTACTAAACTATATAACCATAAATAATAGAAATTTTTTCTATTATTTTTTTTAATTTGTTATTGAAAAAAAGACACAATTCGACTATACTATTTATTGTAAGAAGAGGTGGAAAATGAAAAAGCAAGAAAAACAAGAAAAAGAAACAAAAACCAATAAAGTAACAATCATTCTTTTAATTATAAGTATTCTTTTATTAATCGCAAGTTGTACTTATTTTATTATATTAAAAGACAAAAACAATAATTATGATAAGGAGTTATCTAATCTAAATACCAGTATTACTAAAGCAAAGGACAAATTAACAACTGATGCTGAAACCAAAGAAGAAAAAAATAAAAAATTAGAAGATTTAAAAAATGAATTAAAGGATAATGTTGAGGAGTTAGAATTATGGAAAGAACTAAAGAAACAATTAGAAGATGCTTTATCATAATTAATGTTATTGCTGTTGGTATATTTGTTTATTTAATATTTAATGAGAATAATCTTACTAAAGAAAAATTAAATGAAAAAGATAAAATAACCAAAGAATATCAAGTATTAATGAATGATACCTCTATTAGTGAAAAAGAAATCGAAGAAGTCAATAAAAGTATTGATGAATTAGAACATGTTGATGAAACAGTTAAAACTATCAAAGAAGAAGTATTTAAACTAGCAAGTAATGTAGAACAAAAAATACAAAAAAATGAATCAAAAATGAAAATAGCTTATCTAACATTTGATGATGGACCATATTATAATACATATAAAGTACTAAATATTTTAAAAGAAAATCATGTTAAAGCAACTTTCTTTACCACCAATGTTAATGGTGACAAATGCTTTGATAACAGAAATTATGAATGTCATAAATTATATAAAGAATATGCCAAAGCCAATCATACAATAGCTAATCATACATATACTCATGGTTGGAGTAGAGGTTTATATAGAAGTACTGAAAGTTTTATGGATGCCGTTAAAAAACAAGAAAACCTAGTTAAAAGTGAAACGGGACTTATTACTAATATTGTAAGATTCCCAGGTGGCAGTGGAACTCCAGGCAAAACTAAAGGTGCTGCTATGAAACAAGCTCTTTATAAAGCTGGATATGGTTGGGTTGATTGGTCAGCCCAAGATGGTGATGGTAAAGGTGTATCAAGTCTTGATGAAGCAAGAAATATCTTTAAAAAAAGCATTGATAATCCTATTGAAGTTATCTTATTTCATGATTATGATCAAAAAACCACTAAATTATTACCAGAATTTATTAAATATCTAAGAGATAGAAATTATATATTACTTCCATTATTTTATGAAAGTGTTATGATAAACAAAAAATAAGTTAGCAATAACTTATTTTTTTAATAATTCTTTATATTTATTAATCATTGGTGATATATTAGCACAACTCATAAAGCATAAAACAGCATTATGATATTTAAGTAATTCATTAACTTTTTCAATACTAATCATTTCACTATTATTAATTTTTTTAGTTAAATTAAAACTTGATACATCAGGATAATCTTCTTGTTTTTCCCTATCACACTTAATATCCATCAAATAAGCTTTATCATATAAACTAAGAGATTTAATAAAATCACTTTCTAAAGCTTTAGTTCTTGAATAAGTATTAGGAAGAAATATTGCAATTATTTCTTTATTAGGATACTTAGCTTTAGCAGAATCATAAGTAACTCTTATTTCTGTTGGATGATGAGCATAATCATCAATAATAACATTATCACCTATTATTTCTTCTGAAAACCTTCTTTTAGCATGAGAAAAACTTTCTATTTCTTCTTTAATAATCTTTTTATCTATATTATATAAAATACTTGCAAGAATAGCAGCAGAAGCATCTAATATTAAATGTTTACCAAATAAATTTACTTCATATGAATCAAAATATTGTTCTTTATAATAAACATCAAACTTTGTCTTATTATCCTCTACTCGATAATTTTTAATTATTAAATCATTATTATCGTTAAAACCATAATAATATCCTTTATTAACTTTTAACTTTAAAGAATTAATATCATCTCCACATAAAATAACATTATTTTTATTTTTATCTACAAATTCTTGAAAAGCCTTTACCATATCAATGATTGTTGGATATGTTTCTGTATGATCCAACTCAATATTAGTTATTATAGTATCAAATGGATGGTATGACAAAAAATGCTTATTATATTCACATGATTCAATAACTAATAAATTACTATTTTTATTACCAAAACCTGTTCCGTCACCTACGAAGTAAGAACATCCTAAAGCTTTATTTAAAATTTTAGCAAACATAAGAGATGTTGTTGTTTTACCATGTGTTCCACAAACACAAATACTTTGTTTATCAAGAGTAAGTTTTGCCATGACATCTTTATATGGTATAACCTTAAATCCTAAATCAATACATCTTTTTACTTCATGATGATTAGTATCAATTGCCGCAGTATAAGTAACAATGGTATCTTTATTTAAATTAGGAAGATCACTTCCAGTATAGATTTTAATATTTCTATCTAATAATCCTTCCATAGTAAATTTATAAGATTCAGCATCATCATACCCCATTACATTATTTCCTAAATCATGTAAAAGACAAGCTAATGTACTCATACCACTTCCCTTTATACCAATTAAATAATAATTCATTTCAATCACTTCCACAAGTATTATATCAAAAAATCAAAATAATGTATCTATTTTTTCTAAATTTCGCTATAATATACCTTGGTGATATTATGAATTTATATAAAGATTGTACATTATGTCCTAGACTATGTCATATTAATCGTTATCAAAATAAAGGTTTTTGTAAATTAAATAATAAAGTTAAATTATCTCTTGCTAAACCTTTTTTCTATGAAGAACCACCTATTAGTGGAACCAATGGTTCTGGAACCATCTTCTTTACAGGATGTAATTTACGTTGTGTTTTCTGCCAAAATATCGAAATATCTAAATATATGAAAGGAATTAATGTAAGTATTAAACGACTTTCAGAAATTATGTTAGAACTCCAAGAAAAAAAGGTTCATAACATTAATTTAGTAACACCAACAATGTTTGTCCCAAGTATAATTAAAGCTATTAAATTAGCAAGAAAAAATGGTCTTAAGATACCAATAGTCTATAATTCTAGTGGCTATGAAAATGTCGAAACAATTAAATTATTAGAAGGTTACATTGATATATATTTACCAGATTTCAAGTATTTTAATAATGATTTAGCCAAAAAATATTCTAATATTAATAATTATGTAGAAAATGCAAAAGCATCACTTAAAGAAATGGTTAAACAAACTGGTACTTGTTCATTTGATAATAATGGTATCATGAAAAAAGGTATTATAGTAAGACACTTATTATTGCCAACACTTTTAGATGATTCAAAGAAAATAATTAAATATTTATATGATACATATCACGATGATATCTATATAAGTATCATGAATCAATATACTCCCAATAAAGAAGTAACTGGAATACTCAAAAACACGATTAAAGAAAATGATTATAATAAACTAATTGATTATGCGGTAGAACTAGGTATTAATAATGCTTTCTGTCAAATTGAAGGTACTCAAAATGATAGTTTTATCCCAAATTTTAATTATTATGGCATTAAAAAATAACTTTGTTATTTTTTTATTTTTTTAACAAAGTTATAATTAACCGGTATATTTTCATAAAGAATATTTAAATAGTTATATTCTTTAATAGATATAGGCAACCCCATTTTTAATCTTTCAAATAAAGAATAGTTATTTTGATATATTAATTCTCTTAATCTATTTATTCCAAGATGGTTATAATCATTTTGATAGTAATTTAAAACTTCTAGTAACGATTCACTACTACTTCTTATTATATCATCTTCTTTAGAATACTTACCTATTACTTCTTTAAAAGCAAGTCTTGCATATATTTCTTTATCATTTTTACTAATAATATCCGAAGGAGCATTTTTATATATATTAAATGCCTTTAACATACCTTCATTAAAAGCATTGACCTCTGTTAAAAATATTTCATAATGATCTTTATAAAAACCCTTAATATTATCCAATATTTGATAACAAATTCGATATATTTCAGCTTCTTTATTATTAATTCTTTTACATACTAAATAATCTTGTCTTATATGAGCAAATTCATGAAAAACAGTATTTAATATTTCAAAATTAATATAACTTATTGCCCCACCATATAAATAAATATTATCATTTTTTAGTTTCTGATAATTGTCATTCGCTAAATCATAACCATTTAAAAGATAAAAAACCAAATCTTCACCATCAAAACTAGCTACATCATCCATATTGTCATTATCCTTTATAAAGATAATTCTTCTTACCATTTTGTCATATTTCATTTTATTAATCAAAATATAGCATATCTTTCTTATATCATCCTTATTAAGTCTTTTATTTTTAATATTTCTTGGTAAAACTATTTTTAAAATCTCTTCAACCATATGTTCCCCACAAACATCATTATTATAGTAAAATTCCTTTTATTTGTCAAAAAAATAGTTCAAATTGAACTATTTATCTTCAAGGTAATTTTCATCAACTTTATTAATTTCATCAAGAGCATCATCTTGTTTTTCTTCAGGAATAAGATCATAATCATCTAAATTATCTAAAACCTCTACCTTTACTTTAACATCCCCTACTAATTCAAGACCAAGAGTAAATTCTACTTGATAATTAAGATTTTGATCTTTGATTACAACATCACTACATTTTGGATCAGATAAACTTCTTACAATAACTGTAGTATTATCATATTCATCACTATAATCTTTCATTTTGACAGTTTCAGTATATTTTTCAGTTTTCTTAACAACATCCGTTTTTGTATCATTATCATATGAATACCAAATATTTATATCATAACTTCCATTAATTGATATTTGATTATCTTGTTTAATACCTGTAAATTGATGATTAATAACCCAACATCCTAATACTGTCTTTGGTTTATTATTAACTTCTATAATACCATCTTTTTTAAATGTTTTCTTACCTTTACTAATAACTGATTTAGAAATAATTTCACGATAATTTGCCATTAATACACTCCTCATATTAATTTATGCAAATATCTCGTTTTTGAGACTATTTTTATAAATTTATTTTTTTATAGAAGTTATCTCTCGAACATCTTTATTAGAATATACAATATTAACACTATCTCCTACTTTAATAAATGGTAATAAATTACTATTTATCTTAATACTTACACGATATTTATTATTTTCTGTATCTATAATATAATAATATGTATTTCCATCAATAATTACTGATGTAATAGAAGATATCGTAATATTAATATCATTACCTTTTGTTACAATACCATTATTATTTAAATAATTATAAGCAGCAGCTTCAATACCATCTTTAGAATCAGTAACAATTACTTTTTGATAATCACTGACATCAACAAAAGCATACATTTTAACAAGACCAGCAGCATCTTTTAAACTTATGACATATGTAGGTCTTCCAGATAAATTAATTAATATTGGGAAAGATGCTGTATAATTCATCTGTTGCATTGCACCTTTAGCACTATCCATTGCACTATATTCCTCAGCTCCTGGACAATCAAAGAATTTTGTTTCTTTAGTTCTTAAGTTTGTTAAAACAAATCCTAAATTACTCTCATCAGATACAATACTTGTAATTCCAGTATACATATAAATATCATCATCTTGTGCAATATAATTATAACCATCAGTAGTCATTTTCATACCTTTTTGACCAAATAATGTATTCCAAAAACCATTTGTATATGTACCCCAATCATCAATTTGATCAATAATAAGTTCTGGTGAATACACGTGATCTACCCAACTTGGTATTTCTGAAACATCATATCGTTTACTTTCACCAGTAATAGCGTTAAAAATAATTGCTCCATTAACATCTTCTCTTTTACCAACAGCACTATAAGTTAATGTTGGCATAATGTAATATGGAATTCCTTCATTATCTATTTCAAAATTAATATCTCCAAAAATAGCAGTTGGATAAGTAAATCTTAATTTACGATAAATATTATCAAAAAACATTGCATTAACAGAATATTTCATCCCTTCTTGTAATTTAATTAATTTAGCTTCCCCTGTTACAGAATTAACCATTACATATCCAGGAATACCATTCTTTTTATTAGTAAAATACTTTATCCAATCAGAATAATCAAGTGGTGTAACACGAACAATATCATCATTATAGTTTATTTGCGTATACAAATTACTAACTTCAAATTGACTAACAAGTTCATTAATACTACCCATTACTCTATCTCCTAGTTTTTCACTAGAATTACGGTCAACTATTGCTAATGTATTAAAATTAACTTCTTTAATTTCATCTTGGAAAGATGCGTTATTAACGATAATTCGATTAGCGTATTTCTTTGCCATAAAAAATGGTCCATTAATAAAATTAATAACAATAATCAATAAAATAATAATTACTGGTAATATAAATGGATAATAATTACTTTTATTTTTTAAATCAAATTCTCTATTTCTAATGCTTAATATTCCACTACCAAAATTAATAATACCAAATACCAATAATAAAAAGATAAAATAAGCCCAAAAAGCACCACTATGAATATTAATTGGTGGTAAAAATACATAGAACATAACAAATCCCACTATTAATGTAACTAAAATACTAAAAATTAATCTTTTTCCCTTTTTCATAAATACCTCACTTATTTATATTATATCAAAAACAGTATAGACATGCTATACTATTTATAAAAAAAGATTATTTTTTAATTTTACACAAATCTTTACATTATTTTACAATATAAATATTAATCATATAATAATATTTTTATCATATTATTTAAAGAGGAATAATATGACATTATTAGAAATAATACTTACCGGTTTATCGTTATCAATGGATGCTTTTACTGTAAGTATAAGTAAAGGATTATGTAGTAAAAAGAAAAATTATCATAATGCTATTATAATATCTTTATATTTTAGTATTTTTCAATTTATTATGCCAATTTTAGGTTATTATATTGGTAATATCTTTAGTGAAAAAATAATATATTATAATCCATATATATCAATGATTCTATTAATAGTTATAGGAACATTAATATATAAAGAAGATAATTTAGAAAAAATAGAAGACACCATTAAATTTAGTGAAATGATTATTCTTGCTATTGCTACTAGTATTGATGCTTTTGTAATAGGAATATCCTTTTCCTTTTTAAAGACAAATATCTTTGTATCATCATTGATTATAGGAATAACAACATTTATTATGTGTTTAATAGGCTATTTATTAGGTAATAAATTAAATAATAGATTAAATAAGTATTCTAACAAAATAGCGGGAATAATTTTAATTATAATAGGTATAAAAATTTTTTTACAAAATATTTTAAAATAAAAAAAAGTTAAATTATTCATCTAACTTTTTCTTTTTAGTTTCTTTCTTTTCTTCTTTTTTATTATCTTTATTCTTAATAGCATCTACTATTTCATTTCTTGTTTTAGTTAAGAAATAAATAATGCATCCTGTTCCTGCTGCAATGAAAACAAAATTCCAAAAAATAATAGCAAAAGTACTACTACCATTACTTGATGATGTATTACTATAAGTATTGGCATTACCATTACCATTTTGACTATCATCTGTTGCTGGTGCTGTCCATGTTCCATCATCTAAACCTTGTAACTTTTCAAAAACATCCATATCTTTCTTATTGTATTCATTCATTATAGCTTCTTTTATTTGACTATCATAACTTTCAGTATAACCATCAAATACCTTACTTCCAATAATAACATATGGAACACCTTCTGTTGGAACATTGGTTACTTTAGACATTTTATTAAATAATGCACTATTCTCTTTGTCATTCCATACTTCAAAAGATACTAATCTAAAATACTTTCCATATTCTTTTGAAATAGAATTAATAAATGTTAAGAATTTACGACAAAATCCACATCCTTGTCCACGAAACATATAAACAATTGCTTGATCATTAGTTTCTTTATAATCCTTATTTTCAATTTCCATACCCTCTGCTTTTAATGTTTCAACTAAATTCATAGTCTTATAAGTATCATAATAAGTTTTAGCATTTGTAATAAATGGAACAGATATCATTACAACTGCTATTAATAATAAAATCTTTTTCTTCATGTCATCCTCCATATTTAACACACATATAATTGTAAACTATTAGAAAAAAAAATACAAGATATTTTACAATATTTCATATTTTTTTCAAACTTTCTAACACATCTATATCATTATATGGTATTTTTTCATCATTAATAATCATATAGTTATCTCTACCTTTACCTAAAATTAATACAAGGTCATCCTTCTTTGCTTCATTAACTGCTTTTTTAATAGCATCTTCTCTATTGATAATAATTTCATAATTTTTCTTTTTAGTCTCAGCTAACATATCATGAATAATATCACGAGGATCTTCCCATCTTGGATCATCCATAGTAAAAAATGCTTTTTTAGAATATTTCAAAACTATTTTCCCAATTAATGGTCTTTTTTCAATGTATCTACCACCAGCACAACCTAAAACAGTAATTATTTTTTTATGATGAAATAAATCCATAAACTTTAATACTTCATTCGTTGCTTTAATGGTATGTGCATAATCAATAACAACATGTTTATTATTAATATAAAAATGCTCCATTCTTCCTGGAATAACTTTAATATTTTTTATTCTTTTAATAATATCATTCATGGAATAATTTAACGCTAACAAAGTAAGAATACTAGAAGCTAAATTATAAACATTATATTCCCCTATTAATGGACTTATAATTTGATATTCTTTTTTTTGATATATAAAGGTAATTATTGTTTTATCTTCGCATAACTGATAATCCTTAATTCTTAAATCACTTTTCTTTTTACCAAATGTTAAATAATTATCAATATCTTTAGTAATTTCATTAAAATATTTATCATCACGATTTATTATTTTAATATCACTATTTTTTAATAATTCTTTTTTACATGATAAATAATTATCAAAAGTATGATGTTTATCTAAATGTTCATAACTTATGTTTAAGAATATTCCAACTTTAAACTTCAAAGTAGGAATTCTTTTAGTTAAATAACTTTCACTACTAACTTCCATTACAATATCATGAACTCTTCTTTCTTTAAACATTTGGAAATATTCAAATAAATAATCAATACTTGGTGTTGTATTATTAGTATCTATTACCATTTCTTGATATCTAACACCATTTGTCCCAATATAAGAACCATTAATCATATCTTTAATAATTGAAGCTGCTGTTGTTTTACCATCAGTTCCTGTTACCCCAATTAAATTAACATTATCCAAAGGATAATCATACTTTATATCTAATAAATATCTTAAATATTTATCAATATCACCTACTTTAAGATATTTTATTTTATCAGTTATATCTCTATCTGTAATAACTAAAGAACAACCTTTTTTAATAGCATCAGGAATAAACTCATTTTTATCCATTAAACCAGTTGTACAAACAAAAATATCTCCTTTTTTGACATCTTTTGTATTAACTCTAATATTTTTTTTCTTAATTAAATTCTCTATTTTCATACTATATTATATTCCTACATATTACTTTTGTCCCATTGATATATATAAATATATTTATCACCATATTTTTTCTCTTTAATTAATGTATACTTACTATTATTATAATTCATACAATAATTTACTTCACAAACAATAATCCCTTTATCTTTTAATAAATCTTTTTTTAATATATTATCCATAATATTTTCATTAATTAAATCTTTATATGGTGGATCTAAAAAGATAATATCAAACTTTATATTTTCCTTATGATAGTATTCTATTGCTTTTAAGTAATCAAAAGAAGTTATAACACACTTTTCATTTATACCAAGATTATTAATATTATCTTTAATTATTTGAACACATTTTTTATTATAATCATTAAAATATCCTTTTTTGGCTCCATTGCTTATTGCCTCTATCCCTAAATTACCACTTCCAGAGAATAAATCTAATATAATGCTATCTGGCAAATAATAAGAAATCATCGCGAATAAACTTTCTTTTACCCGATCCATTGTAGGTCTTGTTCCTTCGATATCAAAACCATTAATTTTTCTTCCCTTTAAATTACCACTGATTACTTTTGGCATACCTTACTCCTTTTTAATTTTTTATTTATTTCCATTATTAAATAATTAAGATTATTTTCACTAATTAAATATTCTTTAATTATCTCATTGTCATATAATTTTTTTTTATTATCAATAGTTGGATTATTACGATAATTAATAATTAATTCTTTTTCTGTATCAGTTATTTTATTTTTTAATAAATCAATATTTTGAATATCTTGGTTTTTATCAAATAATTTAAAAAGTTCTTCTAATTTTTCTTCCATATACATCACAATGTTATTTTATCATTATAAATAAAAAAATGCTAGATTAACTAGCATATTATTTATTATATTCTTCTAATTTGTCAACTAATTTCTTAAGTTGTAAATTAGCTTTTAAGTTATCTTTACTATCATATTCACGAAGAATTTCTTCTTCTTTAACTTGATATTCTTTTGCAAGACGTTTAATCTCTTCATTAATTTCATCATCGGTTACATCAATGTTTTCCATTTTAAATAATTCTTCGATAATTAAACGATATAAAACATTCTTTCTTGCTTGTTCTTCATATTGTTTATGTAAATCTTCATGAGTAGTTTTAGTTATTTGATGATATAAGTCAAGTGATAATCCTTGAGAATTTAATGTATGTTCAAATTCATGAATCATATAGTGAACTTCATCATCTATAAGTTCTTCTGGAATATCACATTCTGTATTTTCTGCAATTTTAGATAACATTTCATCAATAAATTTATTTTCTACTTCCATTTTCTTGTTATCTTCAAGATGTTTTTTCATGTGATTTTCTAAATCTTCTTTATTTTTAACATCTTCAATTGCTAAATCTTCAAAAAATTCATCATTTAATTCTCTTTTAACTTTTTCTTTAATTTCATGTAATTTTACTTTAAAGACAACATCTTTTCCTTTTAGTTCTTCACTAGGATACTCTTTAGGGAAAGTTAAGTTGATCTCTTTTTCTTCTCCTGGCATCATCCCAATTAAACTATCTTCAAACCCAGGAATAAAAGTATTACTACCAATTTCTAAAGAATAATTTTCGGCTTTACCTCCATCAAAGGCTACTCCATCTTTAAATCCTTCATAATCAATGATAGCAGTATCACCCTTAGCTAAAGGTCCTTCTTTAACAGATAATTCCGTGAATCTATCTAATAAATTTTCAATTTCTTTATTAATTTCTTCTTTAGTTACTTTAACTTTTTCCTTTTTTACTTTTAAATCTTTATATTTTTTTATTTCAACAACTGGTTTAGTTATAACAGTAAAAACATATTCAATTCCATTATCATCAACATGTTTAATATCGACACTTCCTGGTACAATAGGAACAAGTTTTTCCTTCTTTATCATATCTTGATATGCTTCTTGAACTAATTTATCAGCAGCTTCTTCATATAATGATAACATACCATAATGTTTAATATAAATATCTTTAGGAGCTTTACCTGGTCTAAAACCATCAATCTTTGCTTTACTATTTAATTTCTTAAAAGCATTATCAAGAGCTTTTGTCCATTTTTCTCCTTCTACTTTATAACTTATTTCTTTTTTAGATTTCTCCATAATTCCTCCACTTCTTCCATATTATATCTAATTATTGTAAAATATTCAACTATTTTTTAAAGAAAAATTTTACTTATTATTCATAAGTAAAATTTAAAAAGTTATTTATATCAACTTTGTCTTCTAATGATTTAGGAAAAGTAACTCTTAATTTAGTATAATCATCAATCATTATGATATAATCATCATATTCTACTTCTTTGTGAATAGTTGTATATAACCAAGCAACATAATCTTTAAGCATCAACTTTTTACTATTTTTAATAGTAAATGTAGTATTAATATTTTCATCTATTCCCTTTTGATCATAGTAAAAATATATGTTAATTAATTTATCGGAATCTTTATCAACTTTTAAAGATAGTATATTACCTTGATAATCATCATTTTTTATATATTTTGATGGATTATAATTCAATTCAAAAGCCTTTTTATTATTGGCATGTAGATATAAATACCATTTTCCATCTTGGTTTAAATAATTACTATCGTCTTTATATTTGTCCATATTGATTACTTCATTAATAAATGAATCACTAAAAGTCTTATTATTTATTTGATAACATACATAATAATAATGTTGTTCAAAAGCTTTAATAAATATATGTAATCGTTCATTATAACTACCATTTCTTAATTTTTTTTCTAAATAAATGATATTACCATTATCTAATTCATGTTTTAAAACTACTTTGGAAGTATTTGATTCATCTGACAAATCTATTAAATTTAATATTTCATCATTATCCACAGCATTGTTGTATTTTAAAATATTAATATCGTTGTTATTATATTCCGTTATACTATTTATTATCTTATATAAGTACACATCTAAAGGTATAATATAAGATATCGCATTATCTTTATTAATAATTATTTTTTGGAAGGAACTTGCATTATATTTTTCAAATTTGATAGAAATATCCTCTTTATTTTGATATTCAGTAGTCCATAATAAAGTATTTTCACTATTGATTTCTTTAGTTAAGAGTAATATCGAAATAACAATCGATATTACTCCTAATAATCCTAAGATATAACTTATTTTTTTCATCATTAAGTCTCCTTACTTTATAACATTTTATTAGCATGGGCTTCCACAAATCATACCATCAAAATTACCTGTTACAGGATCATGGCAAGTGGTAAGATGTTCTCTCTCACCACTACATGAACGAACACATCCTGTCCAACGATAGCATTCTTCTTTGATAGTTAATGTTGCCACATTTGATTCTGAAGACGTATTATAATTAGCATTTCCAGCCTTTCTTGCTTGTATTTCCCAAGTACCGATTTCTTTTCCGCAAGCGGTATTAGTTTTGTCCGAACTCCAAGCCGACCAAGAACCACCAACATTTCTCCATCTATATTCTGTGGTTAATCCTGATGTTCCACCAGTTTCTCCTATACAATGGGAATTACCATCTTTATCAAAAGAGGCATTAGATAACGTTGGGGCAGTTGGAGTAGCTTTATTTATTTTCCAACTTACTGAACATGATCCAGTATAGTTCCCCGAACCAGTACATGTATATGAATATGAATTAGCATTGGTTGCTGAGGTTGTTCCACTTGTTGCACTACTTCCTGTTGGACATGATACTCCACTATTTTGTGATCCACCATTGTATGTTCTTGTTGCTCCTGTTGGACAACTTCCTATTGCTTTTGGATTTATTTTCCAACTTACTGAACATGATCCAGTATAGTTTCCCGAACCAGTACATGTATATGAATATGAATTAACATTGGTTGCTGAGGTTGTTCCACTTGTTGCACTACTTCCTGTTGGACATGATACTCCACTATTTTGTGATCCACCATTATATGTTCTTGTTGCTCCTGTTGGACAACTTCCTATTGCTTTTGGATTTATTTTCCAACTTACAGAACAACTACTTGAGAATTTATATCCTGCATTTGATGTACAATTATGATAATATGTATTGGCATTTTGAGCTTTAGTAGTCCCACCGGCACTACTTCCGCTTGGACATGTTACTCCACTATTTTGATCTGCGCCATTATATGTTTTATCAGCAGGACTTCCTGGACATGCAATGGTCATTCTATTTACTGTTGCTGTATACGTCTTACTTACTCCATTATAATTTGTTCCAGCAGCTTGCGTAATTGTTATTGTTGCCTTTTTACCATCAGCTGTTGTTGCTTGTGGGATTATTGTTAGAGTCTTTCCACTTACACTACATTTTGCAACAGATTGATCACTTGATGTACAACTTAATGCTCCATCTCCATCTGTCGTTATTGTTACTGTTCCGTTTGTTCCATATGTTAATGTCCCACTTGTTACATTTAAACTCATTGTGGTATTCTTTCTATTTATTTTCCAACTTACTGAACATGTATTCGAAAATTTATATCCCGCGTTTGCTGTACAACTATGATGATATGTATTGGCATTTTTTCCTTTTAAATCTCCTCCTGCTGTACTTCCATTTGGACATGTTACTCCACTATTTTGATCTGCTCCATTATATGTTTTATCAGCAGGACTTCCTGGACATGCTAAAGTCTTTCTATTTACTGTTACACTATATGTTTTACTATTTGCAAGATAATTTGCTGTTTCTGCTTGACTTACTGTTATTGTGGCAGTTTTATTATCTGCACTATTTGCTTGTGGTATTACTGTTAAAGTATTTCCACTTATACTACATTTTGCTACTGCTTGATCACTTGATGTACAACTTAATGCTCCATTACTATCTGTTGTTATTGTTACTGTTTCATTTGTTTCATATATTGCTATTCCACTTGTTTTACTTAATGACATATCTGGTAATTTTTTCTTTATATTACATACAAATGTCTTATCTGTTGTTGTTCCATCACTCCATGCTAATCCATATAATATTTTTGCTGTTACTGTATAATTTCCTGCATTTGTTCCTGTGTTATTTACAAATGTTACTCCACTTGGTGGGGCTACCGTTATTTTTTGACTCTTTGTATTATATGTTATATCATCACAATAAATATTCGTTGTTACATTTACTTTATCGGTATGTTCTGTCGTTAACATATGTGTCTTTTTTTGCGTTACTACTGTATTATTTGTTACTTCACTTCCATTGTACATCCATTTTATTAACTTTTTATTATATATTCCTGGTAATTTATCTAAATATCCATATGGTTTTCCTGTTACTACTTCATATTGTTCGGTTGTTCCATCATCATATTTTAATGTTATATAATATGATACATCAAATTTACTACTTTTTTCTGTTTTATTTCCTACAACATCATATACTCTAACATTTAATTGATAACTTCCACTTTCTAACTTTTCATTGATATTATATACATTACTTGCTAATGTTTTATAATCACTATCACTACATGTTTCATTTGCTTTCTTTAGACAATATTCTATTTTTGATACTCCCATATCATCTTTGACATTATCTAATTTTATATTAACATTCTTTTTGTCTGTTCCATCTGTTATCGTATATCTATTTTCATTCTTTATTTCAAATGTAGGAGCATCTTTATCTATTTTGACATTGATTACTCTATCATCTGCTACTTTCTCTCCGTTTCTATTATAGGCTGATACTAAATAACTTCCTCCATCATTGATTGTTATAGTACACTTCTTACTTACCGCTACACAATGATCATTTACTTTATCAATGCTATAGTATGCTATATCTTCTTTATCTAAATATAATTCTACTTGTATTCCTTCATTTATTACTTCAACGTTTTTATATGATAACAATGGATTATATCTAATTCCTGTATTTACTCTTTTTGCTGATACATTTATCGTTCCTGGTACATATCCTTGACAAAATTTTCCATCACTTTCATAATCTAAACATTTCAAACATACTTCATAATCATATGTATTGGTTACACTATCACGAAATACATAGACATCACCTTTTTCACATGTTCCACCTTTTTTATCTTTTACTGGTGATACATAATTACCACTTTCTAAGTTTTCTAATGCAACTATATTGTATCCCTTTATTGGTAATTCTTCACGATTCTTCTCGAAATATTCATTTCCTGATAATAACAAACTATTTTCTATTGTTTTATAATAATTATCGCTTGCTGTATCAAAAATATAGTTATAACTTATTATTCCTATTCCTCCCAACAATGCAATAATTACCATTGTTACTATTAATTCAACTACTGTAAATCCCTTTTTCATATCTCATCACCTATTACATAAAATATATTAAACTAACAACCAATACCACTAAAAAGAAAACACTTATTAATAAAATTGATTTAAATGAAGCAAAACCGGAATAAGCTGGAGTTAAACGTCCATTATCATAATTTAATTCATCATTTAACTTAAGATTTAATTCATTAATCTTTATAACTTTATTATACAAACTATTTCTAATTTTATTAATATAACTAATATCAAAACCATTTAATTGTATTTTTCTACCATTTTTAAATTGAGCATAATACTTACAATAATCTTGTTTTCTATCATATTGATACTTTTCATCAACAATAACAGATGAATTCTTATAAAAACTTAATAAAGTATCAAGATTTTCATCAAATAAATCCATTGGAAAAAAGAAACAAGTTTTATTAGAACCACCTGAATTCATATTAAAATTAAATTCAATATTTTCATTTTTTTTAACAATTTTCATACTTGTTTTACAATCTTTGTTTTCTTTTCTAAAATATAAATTCATTATACTATATAAATATTCAATATTCATAAACACCACCTATATTATTTCTTCATCGTCAGTATTATTCAATTTAACTAAAACTTCTCTAGGTTTACTACCATTCATTGGACCAATAATACCTCTTTCTTCTAATAAGTCGATTACTCTCGCAGCTCGATTATAACCAAGTTTAAATCTTCTTTGAAGAAGTGATGCTGAAGCTTTTCCAGATTTAACAACAAACTCTACGATTTCATCATATAATGGATCATCATATTCTTCATCTTTATCCATTGCTTCCCCAACTCCAGTAGTTTCACCCTGAACATGATCAAGATTTTCGAATCTTGCATCATACTGAGCCACTTGTTCTTTACAAACAAATTCAACAATTCTTAATATTTCCTCTTCACTTATCCATGCACCTTGAATTCTTGTTGGAGCATTTTCTCCTTGTGGTAGGAATAACATATCACCTTTACCAAGAAGTTTTTCAGCACCTTGCATATCAAGGATTGTTCGAGAATCAATTCCTGATGATACAGCAAAAGCAATTCTTGTAGGGATATTAGCTTTAATAACACCTGTAATAACATCTGTTGAAGGTCTTTGAGTAGCAATAATTAAGTGAATTCCAGCAGCACGAGCCATCTGAGTAATTCTCATAATACTATCTTCAACTTCTTTACTAGCAACCATCATTAAATCCGCTAATTCATCTACAACAACGATAATATATGGCATTTTTGCCATTTTATCTTCTTGACTGCGATTTTTATTTTCCGTTTCAACCTTTTGATTATATGACTCAATATTCTTAACTTTACTTTCTTCAAAAACATCATATCTATGTTCCATTTCCGAAACAATCATTTGTAATGCAGCTGATGCTTTTTTAGGATCAGTAACAACAGGTCTTAATAAATGAGGTACACCATTATACATTGATAACTCTACTTTTTTAGGATCTACTAATAATAATTTAACTTCATCTGGTTTACAACGCATTAATATACTTGCCAAAATACAGTTAATACAAACAGATTTTCCGCTACCAGTAGCTCCGGCAACTAACATATGAGGTGTTTTATTAATAGGATACATTCTAATTTCACCTTTAATATCTTTACCTAATGCCATTAATATCTTATTTGGATTAACTGGTTCACTAACAAGTTTTTCCATTATTTCACGAATATAAACAATTGTTGCTGTATCATTAGCTATCTCAATACCACATGTACTCTTTCCTGGAATTGGAGCTTGAATTCTAACATCTTTTTTAGCAAGAGCTAAAGATATTTCTTTGTTGATACTTGTAAGTCTTGATAACTTAGTACCTGCCTTAATAGCAAGTTCATATTGTGTACAAGCAGGTCCAACTGTTACTGCAACAACTTTACCAACAACACCAAATTCATTTAGAACCTCTTCTAAAATATTAATATTCTTTTCAATATTATCTTGATTATTTGTTTTTGATTTTTCTGGTTTGTTTAAAAGACTCGTTGGTGGCAAATGATAATTATAATTATCTATTATTTTAACAGGAGTTTTAATTCCTTCCTTATCGTCATCTTCTTTTTCTTCTTTGATATCTGGTTTATTTCTATTTTTTATTTCATCTAAACTATTAATAATCACTTTATTAGATGTTTCTTTATCTTCTTTTATTGTATCATCAATATTGGTATTATCATTAATTTTAACATCAACAACAGAATCATCACTTACCCCAATTAAATGACTTTCTCTTTCTTTCTTTTCATGTTTTGGAACAAGTTCTTTACTCTTATCATAACCTTTTCTAATTAATTCAACGATTGAAATACCAGTGAATAATGTAAATCCTCCAATAATTAATATCCAATAAATGATTCTTGTACCTTCAAGGGCAAATAAAGAATAACAAAGGCTTAACAATAATCCTCCAAGTATTCCTCCACCAATATTAGCAAATACAGCATCACGACTAGCACCATTAACCGTTTTAAAAACATTTATTGTTTCATTAAAAGTATTATTAATAATGCTTTTCCATGTACTACCTTCTTCAATATAATTAATATGTACTAATATTAATACCCCAATAATCACTAAAGAAAGACCTATTATCTTAGAACTTAAAAAATCAGGATATTCTTTATTAAACAAAACATATAACCCTATTAAAATAATCAATACCAAAGGAACTAGATATAAACTCCCAAACAAAAAGGCAAAAAAAGCACAAATTAATTTGCCACAAGGACCATATCCACATATTCCTAAAACACCTAATAAAATTAAAATAATTCCATACACTTCAATACTTAAAGAAAACTTCGTTTTTGTTTCTTTTTTTCTTTTTCTCTTTGCCATAATGCACTCTACTTTCTTATATATCCATTATAGTAAATATTTTGTTTTTTTTCAAGTTAAAATGCTCTAAAATTTAGTTTTTTTTAATTTAAAAAAAATACTTAGAAAAGTATTATTTTACTTTTTTAAGTATTTTATGATTATCTTCATATTGATCATTTATGATTAATAAAAATTTACTAATATCCCATGATACATTTTGATTATCAATAATTCTTTCATATTTATTACTGTTATTAATTAATATTTTTAAAATTTCACGAAAACTAATTGATGTGAAAAAATATTCAGAAGATTTTTCGAAAGCAATATTTTGACCATTAGGATTATATGTCAATATACCATTTTGATATATAAATGTACCCTTAATAATGCTTTCAGGATCTCTTAATATAATAACATTATTTTTAATATCATATACCATCATTCCCATCGCAGGACTATCA
Organism: uncultured Erysipelotrichaceae bacterium; assembly: GCA_902783985.1. Classification (GTDB taxonomy): domain Bacteria; phylum Bacillota_I; class Bacilli_A; order RF39; family UBA660; genus RUG12783. The sequence goes on from CACZTI010000061.1 coordinate 43,713, forward strand.
CATTTATAAAAAATATTTTGAAATTTCTTGATATCTTCTTGATTTTGAAAATCAAAGTTCTTCAATATCTTTTCAGGAATATAATCTACATAAACATAGTGTTTATCAGTATTTTTTATTTTATCAAATAAATTTTCATTTTCAAGAATATTTATTTCATCAATTTTAATTATTTTATCATTATATATTTTTTTCATAATAACCTCTTTCTTATAATAATTTTATTCTATTTTTTTAAAACTTTTTCTTTATTTTCTTGAATAAAATTCGCATAGTGTTTTCCAATTCTTTTATAGCCCCTAATTCCATTTAAATAAAAATTTATTATTTCTGTAACCCTTATTATTTCATTATAACTTCTTCCTTTTATCATACCCAAATCATTTATTTTATTAATCATATATGAACAATATTCTTTCATCATTTCAATATCAATATCTAAATTATTATAATTAAGATATTCTAAAGAAAATAATTTGATGAATAATTCTGTAATAATATCTTCATTATTAATACTTAACTCTTTAATAGCTACAATAATACTTTTATATAAATTTAATATTTCTTTATTACCACTAATAATATAATCATTATCATATGTTTTATCTAGTTCTTCAATTTTATCTAAATAATTATATTGATATGCACCATCATAACCTGTATATATTTTATAATTTTTCATATTTCTCATATGTAAATTAATATCTGGTATATCAACATTGATAATTGTCGATAATTCTTTATTTAACCTATCATGATTATGAACTATTGTGTCTTGATTATATAAACCAACATTATTAAAAGAATGGTAATCAATAACATCTTGAAATATTAAATCTTTTAATTCTAAATACATTGTACGATAATCTTCATCAGTAAAATTTTTAAAAATATTTAAAAATAATTCTTCTCTTCTTGTAAAATAATCTGACATATATAATTCTTTAACTTTATCCCTAATTTTATTAATCCACCAATAACTAGTAATTTCAAAGGGATTTAAATCAAATTTATCAAACATATAAACTCCCGTGTGAATACTATACCATAAAAAAAGAAAAAAGTTAAAAATTTAACTTTTTTTGACACTAAAATAATCTATCTTGATATTCTATCTCTAAATGTTCATATGCTTTTTTAGTAACTACTCTTCCTCTTGCGGTTCTTTTAATATAACCATTTTGAAGTAAGTATGGTTCATAAACATCTTCAATAGTACTTATCTCTTCTCCAATACTAGACGCAATTGTTTCAATACCAACTGGTCCACCATTAAATTTTTCAATTATAGCACGCAAGAATTGATGATCAGTTTCATCTAATCCCACTTTATCTACTTTAAGTCTTGATAATGCTTTATCCGTTATCTCATTATTTATTTCTTCTAATCCCTCAACAAGAGCAAAATCACGTACTCTTTTAAATAAACGATTAGCAATTCTTGGAGTTCCACGACTTCTTTTGGCAAGTGATATTGCAGCATCATGTGATATTGGCATATCAAGAACCCTACTAGTTCTTTCAATAATCATTCTAAGTTCATCTTCATCATAATATTTAAGTTTACAAGTAATACCAAATCGATCTCTTAATGGACTTGTCAAGTCACCTGCTCTTGTAGTAGCACCAACCAAAGTAAATGGTGGTAAATCAATTTTTATACTTCTTGTATTATTATCACTTCCAATAACAATATCCAATGTAAAATCTTCCATTGCTGGATAAAGTATTTCTTCAATGAATCTTGGCATTCTGTGTATTTCATCAATAAATAAGACATCACCTGGTTCAAGAGTTGAAAGTATTGCAGCTAAGTCACCTGATTTTTCAATAGCAGGACCACTAGCAGTTTTTAAATTACTTCCAAGTTCATTAGCAATAATATTAGCAAGGGTTGTTTTACCAAGTCCTGGTGGACCATATAAAAGTACATGATCAAGTGGTTCATTTCTCATTTTAGCAGCTTCAATAAATACTTTAATATTTTCTTTTACTTCACTCTGACCAATATATTCATCAAGACTTTCTGGTCTAATACTACTATCCTTATCTTCATTTAATTCTTTTGCATCAAGTACATCTTCCATTAAAACACCATCCTTCTATTTCTATCTAATTGTATCATAATAATATTTTTTATTTATTTTATTTGACAATATTTTGACAAATTTAATTATTTATTTCTTTCATCATTTGTTTTTTTATTGAATCTATATCTGTAAAAAATAAATTAATACCCCTAGTTTTTAATTTCATTAAATATTCAAAATAATATAAAATTTCTTCTTTTATTGATTCAACAACTTTAGCAGGTTTACCATCACTTGTTAAGTGAATATGATCAATATATTTTTCTAATGTTGGAAAAGCATTTTGTAATAAAATAACTGATTTTTCACCTAAAATTTCTCTAATTAGTATTGTATCACATCTACCAAATTTCTTCATTTTATTATCAACTATTTTTTTATACTTATCAACTTTACTACTTAATGGAATAAACCACAAAATATCTCCTTCTTTTATTGTAAAATATGTGGGTCTCTTTTTACCCCTTTCATGATTAGTCATTAAATTTTTATCATTTACAATATCAAAAAATTCATCTTTTATATGATATAAGTATCCTGTTTGAATTTCCATAAAACCATCTCCTATTGACATTCTAACACAAAATAAAAGAAAACTCTATATAATATAAGAGTTTTCTACATTTTCACCCGGAATAATTTATTACTCACACCATCCGGAAGTGAGAAACATTGTCGACCGGAATAATTTATTACTCGCAAGCCATCCGGGAGCGAGAAACATTTACACACAAATTTCTTTGATGCATAATTAATATACTACAAATTTACGAAAATGTCAAATAGTATATCACTATTATTATATGTCATTTTATTAATTATTTACCAACTAATAATCTTAAAGCTTCTTTTATTTGTTCTTCAATTGATTTTTCTTTATCTACTCTTGGAATAACAACTTTAATTTCCTTATCTTTATAACCAAGTCCTTTTAAAGCTTCCAATAGTTCATTATCAGTATTTTCTTCTTCTACAACACCTGAAATAACAAGTTTACCTTTTAAATCAAGTATCATTTGTCTTGCTAATTTATCTCCAATTTTAGGAAATTTCTTTAAATATAAAATATTTTCACGATTAATAGCATCAGCTATCCCATTAATACTTCCCATTGCTATAATAGGAAGAGCCATCTTAGGACCTAGTCCCTTAACATCAATTAATTTTAAAAACAATTCTTTCTCTTCATATTTTTTAAATCCATATAAACTATGTTCATCTTCTCTAATATAATCATAGATATAAACAGTATACTCTTTATTTTCTTCAAATGAATATGGATTAGGTGTATATATTAAATATCCAATTCCATTATTATCTAAAGTAATACTATTACTATTTATTTCCACAACCATACCTTTAATATAACTATACATAACATTCTCCTTCTATTCACCAATTATAATATCATAATAATTGATATTAATGAAGATAATTGACAAAAAAAGATAAAAAATCTTTTTGATTTCTTATCTTTCTATCCAACAATGTATGGATTTGTTGGTGTTCCATCTCCAGAAGTTATTGCTGTTCCAGGAACGACCGAAACGACAGAACGCACGCCCGAGCTAGCGCTAGCCACACCACCGCTGACGCTAAGGTTGCCACCATACATATTGAACTCGTAAGCAGTGCCATTACTAAAGCTACGAGGCGAGCCAGACCAATAACCTGAATTATTATTTAAATAGAATGTACTATTCGATGAACTATATTTTCCTCCGGCATATGCTATTTCATCTGCTGTTATAAATCCTAC
>CACZTI010000062.1 GCA_902783985.1 uncultured Erysipelotrichaceae bacterium
GATAATTAATGTAAAAAAATTATAAAATAAAAGTGTTTAAAAAAATAAGAAAGGAAATACCCGAGACACAGTTTAGTGAACGGGGTCGGATTTAAAAAATGGAAGAAAATATTATTAAAAAGAAAAAGAAAATAACAATATTAACAATATCAGGGTTATTTGCTATTGTATTCGTTTTAGTAGGTGTAACTTATGCATTCTTTAATTATACAAGAACAGGACCAGCTAATACCTTAAATACAGGAAGAATTTATTTTAGTACGGAACAAACAAATCAAAATACCATTACTTTAAATAATATTTTTCCAATGACTAAAGAACAGGCTTTAGCAAATACGAGTACTAATGGAACATTAGTAGTAACTTTTAATGGAGATACCACTTATACAGATGGAATGGAATACTTATTAAGTATTGACTCTGTATCAAGAGATACAAATGTCCCAATAAGTTTAATAATGGATGTAAATATTACTGAAAATAGTGTAGCAGTATTAGAAAATACAAATTATTATACTGCAAGAAATAGTAAAGATACATCAATGTATAAAACAGAAGGAGTAGATACTATAATTAATAGTACTAATCATAAAGTAATAACCGATATTGAAACAGGTAAATATTTACTAGCAGGATATATTAAAAGTGGTCAATACGGAGTAAATGGTACATTAACAATAAAAGCCTTTATTGATACGGATAATATTCTAATTACAGATACTCCAGATGATCAAAGTAAAGCACCAACAGGATATACTGATGGAACAGTAACTACAGAAAAAACAGTTATATCAACAGATGATTGGAATGCTTTAAAAACAAATGGAATAATTTTTAAAGTAAAAGGGGAAGCAAGACCTGGAATATGGGTTAGAAATCCTAATGCCACTGCTACATTTGATGTAGGAAGTGTTGTTAATACAAAGTTGAAATTACTATTCAAAGAAGATGATTATTCAGGACAAAATTTACAAGGTACATCCATTAGTAATATTACTGATTATAGTGTGTTTTCTTTAAATCAATTTGTTAGAGTATATGAAAAACCAAATATAAGTGATTTTACAAATAAGAATATTATTTCATCTTCATCTTCTGAGGAATTAATATATGCATGGAAAGATGATGAAAATAATATTTATTGGTATACAGATGCTCGTGATGTTTATTTAAATGCAGATAGTAGTTATATGTTTGATTATATCGAAGCATTAGATTATTCTGGACTTGAAACTATTGATTCTTCAAATGCCACAAACATGGCATATATGTTTAATGGCTTGACGATGGAATACGTTGGTTCTTATTATTCTACTTCGAAGAATCTTTTTGATAAAATTGCAAATTGGGATGTTTCAAATGTCACAAATATGAGTGGTATGTTTAAAAATAGTATTGAAGTGGATTTTTCAAAAATTGCAAATTGGGATGTTTCAAGTGTTACAAATATGAGTGAAATGTTTAGAGGTGTTTGGAATGTTGATAATTGTGGAGATTATAATAACGCATCACCTATTAATAATTGGAATGTAAGAAATGTATCTAATTTTAATAATATGTTTGAAATTACATCAATTGGATGTGTTCCAAGTGATTTTACTTATCCAATATTTACTTTAAGACCTGGTACTTGGGATAATACTTTTGCTAATGATACATATGCTGGTACATATGTATTTACTCCTGTAGATAATATTGATGATATTTGTCCTAACTGTGTTTTTATTTCAACACATGGTATGTCAATACATACAATTATATATACGAAAAATAATCTTGATGGAAAAACTCCAACGGTGATAACTAATGCTGTTAGTTATAGTGATGTTGAGGATGAAGGAAATCTTTTGGGAGTTGTATTAGATAGTAATAATATGATAGATAAAGCTTATATTTGTGGTGTTAATGAATATAAAAATATAAGATTTTGTTTGGAAGGTAGTACAAATAATTCTACAGTATATGAAAGAAATGAAACTATATTAAAAAGAATATTTGATAAAGTTTCTAGCGGTTATGGAGGTATGAAAACATATTATTTTTCAAATGATGATATGTATGCAGAAACTAGTACTTCTGGAAATGTTAAAGTTGGTTTTCGATATGAATATTGGCAATATAATTCAGGAGGCACTATATATTATTATTTAGCTGGATAAAGAAAAAATAAAAAAAGAATGATAAAAAATATTAATTATTTAAAATAATTATAACCTTGTATAATATATTATAAATTCTAAATAGAACTATATATAATTATACAAGGTTTTTTGTAAAATACTTTGTAAAATAATTGATTATAAAAGAGAAAAATGATATGATAATTATATCTTGTTTTGATTATAGAGGTGAGATTATGAATAAAAAACAAATGTTAAAGGAACAAAAGAGATTAAAAAAAGAACAAAGAGAGTCTACTTATTTATTTAATAATGAAGGAGATATTAGTAAGAATATTATTATTACTACAGTATCAGTTATTGCTTTTGTATTAGTTGTTTTTTGTTTTGTTAATATAGCTAAGGGTAATTGGAATATTTTTAATAAAAGTAATATTGAAGTAGAAGCAATTGATAACAAAATGGTTATGGTTGGTACGATGTTTAATAAAAGTGATGAAGAGTATCTTGTTTTAGCTTATGATATGAATGATCGTAATGAAAATGATTATTATGGTGCCTTAACAGAAAATTATTATGATTCTAAAACATTGTATCGTTTAGATTTATCAAGTGGTTTTAATAGTAAATTTATTGGTGATAAAGAAGTTATATCAAGTGATTTAACTAAATTAAAAATAGTTGGACCAACATTATTTGTTATTAAAGGAAATAGTATTGTTAAAACATATAATACTGAGGATTCTATTACGGAGTATTTTAATAAAAAATAGATTTAAATCTATTTTTTTGGTATATGGTTATGGATATATTTACAATAAATAATTTAAGTTATTTAGATATTAAAAATTTATCTTTAAAATTTAAAAGTAATGAAATGTCATTAATTTTGGGTAGTAATGACTATTTATTTAAAATATGTTCTTTAGATATTTTTTTACCTAATATTATTACATTAAATGGTAATATATTAAATAATAAAAATAATTATTTAAAAGATATTGGGATAGTTAAAAGAATTAATGAAAATAGTTTTTATTATAAAAAAGTTTTTGATGAATTATTATTTTGTTTACTAAATAGAGGATATTTAAGAAATATTGCCATAAAGATGATTGATGATGTATTAAATGAATTTGAGTTATCATATATTCATGATAAAAATACCAGCGATTTAGATATTTATGAGAAACAAAAATTATTAGTAGTAATGGGAGTTATTCATAATCCTAATGTATTATTAATGGATAATCCTTTGGATATTTTACCAAAAGAAGATGCAATTAAAATAATAAAAATATTAAAAAAGAAATGTCATGATGGTTTATCAATTGTGTATTTTACTAATAATTTAAATTATGGTTATTATAGTAATAAAATAATATTATTCAATAAAAATCAATATGTTGGTGAATATCATTATCAAGATCTTTATGATAATGATAAAATATTTTATGATAATAATATTGAAATACCTTTTATAGTGGATTTAAATATTAAATTAAGAATGTATAATATTATTGATAAAAATTATGATGATATAAAGGCTTTGGTTGATAATATATGGGATTAGTATTAAAGAGTAATAATATAAATATTAAGATTCATCAAAATAAAATAATTGGTGTTATGGGTATTAATTATGATAGGTTTTTGGTATCAATAGGTGGGAATAATATATCATATATTGGAAAGATTGATAATTTTTATACTAATAATGTTATTAGTGAAATAAATCTTTATAATAATGATATTGATAGTATTAATTATTATTTAGATAAATTAATGTTAAATAAGGATTTTTTAGATAAAAAGATATCTGATTTATCATATGGTGAAAAGCATCTTTTAAGATATTTAATTGGATTTATTAGAAATAAAAAAATTATAGTTATTGATGAACCTTTTCTTGATTTAGATTATGGTATGAAGAAAAGAATTATATTTTTATTAAAAGAAATGTTAAATAATCATAAGACAATTATTATTGGTAGTTTTGATAGTGATGTTATATATAGTATATCTTCTTATGTATTGTTACTATCTCATAATAAGCATTTTTATGGGGATATTAACGATGTTTTTAGTAACAATGATATTTTATCTTTATATGATATAAAAAAGCCTCAGATTGTAAGCTTTGTTGATATAATAAGAAATAATAAAAAAATAATGATAGATTATTCTAATGATATTAGAGATTTGATTAAGGATGTGTATAGGAATGTTTAAAAATAATAATATTAGTTTAATTTGTCGTATTATATGCTTATTAACATTTGTATCGGTAATTCTTTTTGTTGATAATTTATATGTTTTAGGTATTCTTGCAATCATTGTTTTTCTTTTAGTAAGACTTGATAATAATATTTTTATTAGTATTTTAATGGTTCTTAATTTTATTGGATTTATGGTTGGATATACCTGTAAATATTATATATTAATTAGATTATTATTGGTAATTAGTTATAGTTATTATTATTTAAAAGATAATGTTAAGTATAAAAAAATTGAAATTTTTAGTAATTATGATATAATTTATGATAAACTATTTAAAAGAAATCAAAAAAAATTAAAGAATATTAAGGAAGGAGAAGTAATTGATAAAGATATAATTAAAAATAAAACTGAATATGATTTAGAAGAATTTAAAAATAGAGGTTTTGTAAAAACATATCAGAAAAATAATAATATTTCAATGCAAGAAATATTTTATGTATTATTTCATTTGTTTTTATTATTTATATCAATTATTATTGGATCATGCGTTATTTAGTTTACTTTTCATTTGATGGGAAAGACTTTAATGGTTATCAAAAACAAGATGGTTTAAGGACTGTCCAAGAAGAACTTGAAAAAGCGTTGAAATTTATTAATGCAGGAAAAGAAGTATTGGTTACTAGTTCTGGAAGGACAGATAAAGGTGTTCATGCAATGTCTATGGCATGTCATTTTGATTTATCTGTTGATATTACTTGCTATAAATTAAAAAGAGCGATGAATTCTAATTTACCAAGTGATATCCATATTATTAGTACTCATTTGGTTGATAATGATTTTCATGCTAGATATATGGTTAAGGAAAAAGAGTATAAGTATTATCTTAATATGGGAGAATATAATCCTTGTAAAAGATTTTATGAATATCAATACTGTAAAAAGTTAGATGTTGATGAAATAAGTAAAGCAATAAAGTTTTTTAAAGGAGAACATAATTTTAAAAGTTTTACACCTAATAAAGACATTAGAAATAATTATGTTAGAAAGATAAGTGACTGTTATATTGAGGTTATTGATAATACTTTAATTTTTACTTTTAGAGGTAATGGATTTTTAAAATATCAAATAAGAAATATGGTAGGATATTTAATAAAAGTAGGGGAACATAAAAAGAAAAAAGAAGATATTCCTAAGATACTAGATATGAAAGATCGAAAATATGCTAGTATTACTGCTCATGCTGAAGGATTATATTTATATAAAGTTGTATATTAAAAGACCACTGTTGTGATCTTTTAATTTGCTATTTTAATTATTTTATTGGCAAAATCTTCATCAATGATTTTTATTGCTTTTAATATTTGATGATAACTTTCTTGATATTTTCCTTCATAATATAAATCAGTTACTCTAGATAAAATTTTATCTAAATTTTTATCATTACGGAATTTATTACTATAAATTAATAATTGTTCTGTAAAATAAGCGTATTTAGTCATATCATTTGTTGTTTTATATAATTTAAATGTAAGATCTCTTGCTGTTTCAACACGCATATTTAGATTTTTAATAACTATTGGTTTATTGTTAATTTCTTCATCAACGTTTTTAAGAGCTGTTAAGGCTTCTTCTTCTTGAATAAAGTATTCATCATGAATAATAGGTAATTTGAAATTTCTTATTTCTGAACGACATTTTTTAATAATTTCTTCAATATCATTGTATTCAGTATGAGCTCTTTTTTCATCTTCATAAAAACTTCCAAGTGTTCTTAACGAAGTATCAAATTCCTGTGATGTAGTATTAATTCTATTTAATAAATCATTAATGGAAATAACTCTTTTTTGAAATGATTCTTGTTTTTTCTTTTTATCACGGTTTAATTTTTTATAATCTTTAATAATTTGGGCTAGTTTTAGATTCAATTGATCAATAATTTCTAGGTCTTTTTCATTTAAATGATATAATGATTTAATGTCATCTAATTGACTATAGATATCTTTAACTACTTTTTCTAATTTATTCTTTTTATCTATAAAAGCAGTATCTAATTGGTCAAATTGATTTTTAGCATCTTTTTCTTTTTCTAAATCCTTAAATAAATTATCAAGATATTCAAGAATCATTCTTAAATCAAATAAACTATTATTAATATTTAAAACTTTAGCTCGTGATAAAATATCATTTTCTTTTTTTTCAATGTCACTGATATTTTCTTCATAGTTTAAAAATCCAAGAGTATAGCCTTCATTTTGCATATTTTGATATTCTTCATTTAAATCTTTAATTCTACCAGGTATCAAATCATTTAATAATAGTAAGATATCTGGAAGTTCTTTTATAATGATATCTAAATTATCTATCATTGTGTCAAGTGATCTTACTACTAAAACAACTTCATTATATAGTTTTTCATCAATTACTTTATCGAAATCTTTAAATCTCTTAGCAATATTTTCAAACTGCATTTTAATGGTATCTGCTAAATCTTTAAACATTGGTTCTTTTTCTTTAAATGTATGATCAAGATAACGATATTTAGTTTTTAATTTAGTTACTATTTCACGATATTTTTCTTCATATGATGATATTTCTTTTATTTCGTTTAAAATATTATTAAATATATAGTCAACATCATTAAGTGTTAATTCAATATCTGAGTATATTTCATAAAATTGTTTTTCATTTCTATTTTTTATACTATCATCTAATTCAATTAACATGTCTTCTATTTTAGTTAATTTTTCATTTTTGGCATTTTCAAATTGTGTTTTAAAACTATTAATTTTGTTTTCCAATTGTTCACTTTTAGCGATTTCTTCTATTTTTTCAATTTCTATTAGAACAGGAAGACTTTCTAATTTATTCTTTTTAATTTCTAATAAATTTTGAGCTTGCTTTAATTTATTATTTTCTTTTTTTCTTAAATATTTGATTACAAAAAATGATACTGTTAAAAAGAGAATAAATGCAAATATAATGATAATATAAATTGTTTTCATCATTTCACCTTCTACTATATTAATAATACCATAAAATAAATGAAAAATATAGTTTTTTTTAAAAAAAAGAGTTGACTTAAATATAAAATATTTATATAATATCATTGCATATTCTTATTGACAGCCCAATTTATCGATATTTTAATGTGTTTTTTAAGTTTAGAAGTAACTTTTGGCTATCGGGTGAAACTATTAGAAAAAACTCCCTAGAGTATTTGTAAATGTCAATTATATGTAATATAATAATTGAAGGAGGATATTATGGCAAGATATACTGGATCAAGTTATAAGAGAAGTAGATCAGTTGGATTTTCTACTCTTGAAAATGGCAAAGAGTTAGCAAGACGTCCTTACAGACCAGGTCAACATGGTAGTGATAGAAAAGGAAAACTTTCTGATTATGGTACTCAGTTAAAAGAAAAACAAAAAGTTAAATTTATGTATGGTCTTAATGAAAGACAATTTAAGAAAACTTTTATTGAGGCAGGTAAAATGGCTGGTGTACATGGTGAAAATTTCTTAAAACTACTTGAAAGTCGTTTAGATAACTTAGTTTATCGTATGGGATTTGCTAATACAAGACGTGGAGCAAGACAACTTGTTAATCATGGACATATTGCTGTTGATGGTAAAAAAGTTGATATTCCATCATTTAGAGTTAAAGTAGGATCTGTTATTTCTCTTAAAGATAATACTAAAGAATTAAAATCAGTTAATGATGCTTTAGCTGCTGTAACTAAAAGAGTTGAATATATTGATTATGATACAAATAAGAAAACAGCTAAGTATGTTAGATTACCTGAAAGAAATGAATTAAATGCAGATATTAATGAAGCTTTAATTGTTGAATTCTATAATAGATAGTTAAAAAAGCAAAAAGTAATAATTTTTTGCTTTTTTTTGTTTTATTTATGAAATAATTGTGATATTATATAAGTGAAAGGAGTACTTATATGGGTAGTGTTTCAAATCTATTTGGTTTAAGTTTAGGAGTAGTTGGAACTGATGTATGGATTACTGTTGCATTTGTTCTTGCTATTTTAGCAGCTGTTGGTGGTTATTTCTTTTTTGTTAAACCTGAAAAAAAATATTCTAACAAAATTGTAACATGGTGCAGAGATTTCTTGAATTTTCAAGAATTATTAATTGTTCCAATTCTTAAAATCACTTATATTTTTGTAACAGTTTATTTTGTATTATCAGCATTTAGTTTTATAAGTTATAGTTTTATGACATTTATAACTTATCTATTATTAGGTGTTGTTGGTACAAGAGTTGTTTACGAAGCAAGTATGATTTTAATTGGTATTTGGGAAAATACTAAAGAAATTAATAAAAAAATGAAAAAGTAAATTTTTCATTTTTTTTATATTAGGAATTTTTTTCTTGATATTTTTCTATAATATTTTGGTAGTCACATCCAGTAAAGAAATGACATTCTTTATTTGTAGTTCCGATATACATTATATCATCATCTATTTTGGTTAACTTATTTATAATAAAATTATTTTGATTATCAAATGTTTTAGAATAAATAATATTATCATTTAATTTATTTACATCTGTTAAATTATATTTTCTAATCATACTAATTTTATTTTCATCTTTTGAATCAACATTTAACAATATGTTAACATATAAATTATTGTTATCAATAACCATAGTATTAATACGATGGTGTGTACTATTTTTTATGGAATAGCTTCCAAGATATTTGCTATTTGTATTATATGATACAATTCCAGCATCATATTGAAAAATGGGATTTCCATCTTTATCTTTTTCTGTTCCAATATTTATAGCACCACCAAGATATAAGATATCATTATTTCTTGCTATACTTGTAAAACCTTCATAATCAGTATTGGAATAGGTTCTTTGCCATACAACTTTCTTACTTATTAAGTTTGTATCGTTTTCTTCTCTATTAAAATTCTTTTTAAATTTAACTAATATTCCATAATTTGTAGCGTCTTTTCCACAAACGATATATCCATCATCAACTTTAATAATATCATTAAATTTTCCTGATTTATTACCACCATAGTTATTATGTTCTAATAATTCGCCATTCATATCATATTTGACAATGATGCCACCACCTGTTATATGGTTACCTAATTCCATATTTTCATAGATGCTTTGTCCAATAACGATTAATTTATCATCATCTGCTATTACTTTATAAAATTCAGTATCACTTAGGACAGAGTATGTTTGTTTCCAGATGATATTTCCATTATAATCATATTTAATTATTAATGCATCTCTTGTATTTAGAGATATTTGTTTAGCATCTTTAGCATAACTTCCAACTACAACATATCCATCATTTACTTCGATAATATCATAGAATGTTGAGTCATAATCATTTTCAAATGTTTTTTCCCATATTAGATTAAAATTATTATCATATTTTACTAGTTTGGATTGTGTTGCAATAACATTTTGTTTTTGTTTGGTAGTATCATCAGTATATTCATATATTTTCTTAGATAAATAATTACTATTGTTAAAGTCACTTATTCCAACACCAATATAACCATTATTGGTTTTTATTAGATTATTTAAACTATCAATATGATTGATAGTTCTTTCTCTTGATATATATATTATTAACATAATCAATAGTTCTATTAAAATTACTATTATACATATTATCATAATTGTTAAAATTTTCTTGTTTTTTTTCTGTTTCATAATTACCTCTTTATCTTGATAGATAACTTAAAATGTTTGTATCATTTATTATTTGATAACCGTGGTTATGGCTACTATAAGTCCATTGATTGCTTGTATCAACGGCATCTTCTACATAATATACACCATTACCAATATTAGGATTTAGTGTTTTATCAGCATTGGTATAGAAGACAATGTTTTGAGCTCCATATTTTTTTAAGTTATGATATGTTTGGGCCATGGATTTATCTTGCCATGGATCATTACCGTCACTTGACATAAAAATAAATTCCATGTCAGTCATTTTACTATAATCACTTTCTGATATTGTATTAAAATATGATCCATCCATTTTTTGCATGTATGAACCTAAATCAACAGCTACGAGACTTGAAAAGTAATTTTTTGGAGCTTCACAAATTAATGGGAAAGATGCTGTTGCTCCCATCGAGTATCCAACTATTGAATTTCTTACATGATTGGTGGTTGTGGTACTTCCGCATGCCATAAAATTTCCTAGATAGGTTGCTGGAATTACTTTATCTGCCTGACGATACATGTTGTAATAATCTTCTTTTTGAAAGTAAGGTACAATAACTAGGCTACCATCATTTATATTTATATTATTTGGTAAGGCATTTTTATTATCATCATTATTTCTTTTTACAGCTCCATATCTTGTTTCACCTGATCCTGGTAATATGGTTATGGTATTGTTAATATTTCCTAATTTTGTATTAGGAGTTTTGTAAAATCTACATCCAATGTAATTTTCACCATTTACAGTTACACTTTCGGTATTGATGTTATATTGATAATTTTTTCCATCAATATTTATTGCATATGTATCATCATTTATTTGGGTTCCACCGTGAGATAGAAAATATTGTGTTAATTCTTCTTTGGATACTTTTTCCATATTTGCTGGTGCTCGATCAAATCCTAAGTGGTAACTTCCACCACTAGTAGAAACACTATTGGTGGTGACACTGACATCTGTTGGAATAGATAATTCACTATATTCATCAAGAATTTCTTGCTCTTGGTCATTAATTTCATTATTTATTTTTTCAATATCATTAGATAATTGTTCGCATTCTGCCCATAACTCATCTATCGTCATACAACACCTCATTATAATTATATAAATTTTTAATTAATAAATCAACTTTTTTTAAAAATTATAATGGAATTTCTTTTTAATTTGTGATATTTTGAAAATGATAGTTTTCTTTTTTTCTTCAAACATTTTACTTATTTCATCTAAAGAATAACCATTATAATACATTTCAAAAATACCTGCTGATATATAATCTAATGTGTTTTTAAAATAGATAAAATAATCTTTCTCTTCTTCATATGAAAAAATGTCTTTATCATCTTTTATAAAATCAAGATATGATATATTATTATTTAAGTTGTCGTATGACAAACTGTTATTTAAAATTATTTTTTTATTTGAATAATTATTTTTTATTTCAGATAATAACATATTATTAATAATTTTTTTTAAATAGATTATAAATCTTGCTGTTTTCTTTTCATTATAAAAAGAGGAAGATTTATAAAGTGCAATATAACCTAATTGCATTAAATCATCCATTTCATATCCAAATTTTTTAAATAAATTATAATATTTTCCTACTAATTTTTTTATTAGTGGTTTATATTTTTGACACAATATTTTAAAATTGTCATTATTGTTTTCACTTACCATATATATTATTTCGTAATCATTAAAATCTTTATACATAAAATATTTTACCTTTTAATGACTTCGTATACAAGTACCCCGGTTGCTACTGAAGCATTTAAACTATTAACCTTTCCATACATTGGAATACTTACTATTTCATCAGTTTGTTCTTTAACTATTCTTGAAAGACCCCTTCCTTCATTACCAATAATTAAAGCAGTTTTGTTTGCATAATTAACTTCATGATAATTTTTACCATTCATATCAGCACCATATATCCAAAATCCTTCTTTTTTTAACCTATTAATAGTATTAGTTAAATTGTTTACTTGAGCTATTTTGACATTATATAAGGTTCCTACACTTGTTTTCATAACTGTTTCATTAACAGATACTGAACGATTTATAGGAAGAATGATGCCATCAATACCACTGGCTTCAGCTGTTCTTATAATTGCTCCAAGATTATGCGGATCTTCAATATGATCTAAAATAAGAATAGTACATTTATTTTTATTATTAATTATATCATCAACTGATGAATATAAATAATCCTCAACAAATAATATTACACCTTGATGATTGTTTTTGGCAATACTATCTAACTTAATTTTACACTCATATTTTATAGGAATATGTTTTTTATTAATAAGATTAATAATTTTATCTTCATTAAAGTTATCTTGTAGTATTGCTTTAGTTATTTTTAAATGATCAATGTTTAATATTTCTTTAACATTGTTTCTTCCTGATACTAACATATATTCTCCTTAAGTATTTCGTTTATTATTTCATTTATTCTAGATATTTTATTTTCTAATTTTAGATAACCAATTAATGCCTCAAAACCAGTTGCATATTTATATGTAACAATGTCACAATTTTTGGGATGGGAATTATTTTTATGATTTCTAGCTCGTTTAATGATTTTTACTTCTTCATCATTAAAAAAGTCGTTATCTAATAGTTTTTTTAAGAATTTAGCTTGAGCTTTGGCTGATACATATTTAATCGCTTCTTGTTGTAGTTCATTAACGTTTCTAATTCCTTGATTAATTAAATATTCTCTTATATAATCTTCATAAATGGTATCACCAAGATATGCAAGAACAAGAGAATTTATTTCTTTTGTCATCTTCGATCATTCCTTGTGAACATAAACACTAGTCTTAATATTTCTAAAATTGTGGATAAAACGCCTGCAACATATGTTAAGGCAGCAGATGTTAACATTTTTTTAGCACCATTATGTTCATCTTTATTAACAATATTTAATTTTTTTATTATTTTTAAAGCTCTACTTGATGCATTAAATTCTACTGGTAAGGTAACTAATTGAAATAAAAGGATAATTATTTCAAAAGCAATACCAATCCAAATTAAATTTACCATGCTTAGTATTACACCTAACATAATAGCAATATATCCCATTTTAGATGATAAATTAACAATAGGGATTATTTTGTTACGAAATCTTAAAAAAGTATATCCATTTTTATCTTGAATAGCATGACCACATTCATGGGCTGCTACTGATGCTGCTGCAATTGTGTTACCATGATAGATATCATGTGATAATTTGATGGTTTTGTTTGATGGATCATAGTGGTCTGATAGTTCACCATCGGTTTCAAATATTAAAACATTAGATAAATTATTTTTATCAAGTATTTCTCTTGCAACATCATAACCAGTCATTTTCTTTTTAAGAGTTATTTGTTTGTATTTTTTGTAATTATGTCTTATAAATAATGATGCACCACCTGATATCAGTGTAGCACTTAAAATTAATATTAAAGATATTGTATCCATTTTGTCTCCTTTTTCATTTAATTAAATCATACAATATATATGATAAATAGTCAATAAACTTTCTTTTTTCTCATTTTTGTGTTATAATTAACGGCAGGTGACGAAGTATGTTGAAAATGAGTGATATCTTAGATGAAAAGAATAAAATATTAAGAGAAAAAAGTGAAGAGGTTACTTTTCCTTTATCTGAATCTGATAAAAAGACAATAAATGATATTATTGAAATGCTTACAAATAGTCAAATACCAGAACTTTCTGAGAAATATGATTTAAGACCAGGTATGGGACTTGCGGCAATTCAACTTGGTATCAAAAAAAGATATTTTGTTGTTGTTCATGAGTATGAAGAAGGTAAATTCGATAATTATGTTTTAATTAATCCTAAAATAGTATCATCAAGTGAAGAAATGATTTATGTAGGTGAAGGGGAAGGATGTTTATCAATTAATAGGGAAACAGTTGGAATTGTTCCAAGAAGTGCAAGAGTTACTATGGAAGCATATGATATGGATGGTAATAAGATAAGAGTAAGAGGAAGAGAAGAATTAGCAATTGCCTTTCAACATGAATTAGATCATTTAAATGGAATATTATTTGTAGATCGTATTGATAAAAATGATCCATTTAAAAATAAAAATTTATATCGAGAAATATAAAAAAAGCAACCGAATGGTTGCTTTAATAATAAAAAAAATGGATTAAATCCATTTGTCATTCAAAATGGTGGAGCATAGCGGGATCGAACCGCTGACCTTCACGGTGCAAACGTGACGCTCTCCCAGCTGAGCTAATGCCCCAATTGCGACTTGCAATTAAGATTATACATGTTTAGTGTATTAAAGTCAATAACTTTTTATTATTTTTTTGTTGATTTTTATAGATAAAAACACTAAATTAAAAAAAATTAAAAAAATTTTAAAAAAACTATTGCATTTTTTAAAAAAATAGCATATACTAATAATGTCTTGATAATAATAAGTACCAAGAATAGTTTATTCTACTTAATGTTTTTTTAGATTCTTTGATTAGAATCTTGTAGTTCATTTATTGAACTACTGGAATATCTTTATGATATTCTTACGGTATAATGTTTAACCGTTTTGTTTGTAGTCCTTTGTTGACTATTTGCTATTTTATATAGCTGTACCTTTTATAGGTACTGTAGATAAATTATTGTTTATTAAGTACTTGTTGGTAAGAAAAACTACTTTTGTGTAGTAATTATCGCCTCAAGACAAGACAATTGTTTGTGAGAGAGAAAACTCAAATGATAAGATGTTGTGGTAAATACTGATAATATTTATTTTAGGTTATACATTAACTGTCGATGTTAGTGTTAACTGTTACAACTTTTTCTAAACTCGGAATGATATTCTTTATCAGAGGATGTCATTTTTTGTTTGCTTTTTTATCTTGAAATTATTTTTGTTTCATGATACAATGTAATTACTTAGTATAGTAAAGGCGAATAAATAATTACAATTTAATGGACTCTATAATTATTTGTTCTCTCTTTATGGGGTAAGAAAGAATTTTTATCAGCCACTAAGTGCAACAATTGTTTTGAGAGAAGATACTCTAAATGATAATCTCTAGCATAAATACTGATAATATTTATGATTCTACTTAAAATGTAGATTCTAGATTTTCTCTAAACTTGGAATTGGTATTCATTATCAGTGAATATTGATTTTTTTTTATATTGATAGTATAATGTTTCTAAAGAAGTGGTGGCTGTATGATTGTAAAAATAAAAGATAGCGTTAATATTAAAAGAAAAAAAGTTAAGAAAGGTTTTTCGAGATTTAAAGATGAATTTAAATCTTTCTTTAAAGAAAAAGGAAAAGTGAAAAAAATAAAAAAATGGATAATTGGTCTATGGAAGTATTGTTTAAAAAAGAATATTTTTAATGTTTTACTTTTAGCTTTACCATTTATTATCATGGATTTGGCAACTAGAATTTTTGGCTTTGATGTTAGTTTTTATTCATTATTTAAAATAAGTCCTAGATTATTTTCATTATCTTATATTATTTTGATGTTGGGAATATCATTAAATATTAAAAATAAATATGGAAAGATATTATATAGCGGATGTTTCTTTATTTTCTTTGTTTTGTATTTAGTACAATCAGTTTATTATGGAACAATGCATAATTATTTTAGTTTTTCTTTAATGGCTTTAGCAGGAGAAGGTAGTGACTATTTTTTAGATGCTCTTAAAAATACCAATATTTTTGTCTATATTATTGCAATTATATTAATAACAATTTATATTTTTGCAATGAAGAAATATCCTAAAAAAACATCTTATAATAAAAAGAGAATAATAAAGGTATCAATTGTTTTTATAATTTTGCATGTTTTAAGTAAAATATTTTTAGGATCTGCTAATGTGGAACTAACATGGGATACATGGAAGAATCCTCGAAATGTTTATAATAATTTTAATGATAGTAATAAATGTTTTAGTATTAGTGGTTTTTATGAATATACTTTTAGAGATTTTTATATTAATTATTTAAAAGGTGAAGAAAAAAAAAGTGATACGGAAAATAACTTCTTAAGTGAGGTATTTAGTGATCAAAATGATAGTTATTCTAAAAATAAATATACTGGAAAATTTAAAGGAAAAAATGTTATTTTTCTTCAACTTGAAGGTATTGATGATTGGATTTTGACAAAGGATATTATGCCAAATACATATAAACTTCTTGATAATGCAATTAATTTTAAGAAACATTATTCTTTTTATACTGGTGGAGGTAGTACTTTTAATTCAGAATTTATGGTTAATGTTGGTTATACAACTCCATTTACATATCCAATGAATGCTTATACTTTAAATAAAAGTGATTTTCCATATTCGATGGCTAATTTGATGAAACAGAATGACTATGGTATTAAAGCTTTTCATATGAATACTAGAGAATATTATAGTAGAGGTATTAATTATTCTAATTGGGGATATGATAATTATTTAGGTTTAAAAGATTTAGGAGAATACACTGATAGTTCTTATCAATTAGATAGGGAACTTGTATTAAATCAAACTTTCTATGATGAAATGTTTAAAAATACTGGTAAATTTATTAATTATATTATAAGTTATAGTAATCACTTACCATTTGATGCTAGTAAAGGTGTTTGTAATCAGTTATTAAAAAAAGATTATGAAAAGAAGTTAGCGGATATGGAAGATGATGAACAAAAAGAATTCCTTGAAAATTTAAATTATACTGAAGTTGATTGTATAAAAAGACAAGCTAAAGAAACTGATGATATGATAGGATTATTGCTTAAAGGATTAAAAGATAATGGTTTATATAATAATACAGTAATATTTCTGTATGGAGATCATTACTTATATACGGTATCTGATAAAGAAATATTAAAAGAACATGGTAAAGATATTGATACAAATTTAATAAATCATACGCCATTATTTATTTGGAGTGCAGGGATGAAGAAAGAAGAAGTTAATAAAGTTACTACACCTCTTAATATCTTACCAACTTTCCTAAATTTAATGGATGTTAATTATAATGAAAAATGGTATTTAGGAAAAGATGTTTTTGCAAAAGATTATAAACCTATTGCTATATTTCCAGATATGTCTTGGTATGATGGAACTTATTATGTGGAAGATGGAGAAGTGAAAAATAATAAAAAGATTAATCATGACTTATTAGAAGAAAAGAATAGTTATGTAGATTATTTAGTTAAGAAAAATGATTTAGTACTTAAATATAATTATTTTAAAGAAATAACCAATTAAAGATATGCAAATATCTTTTTTTGTGGTATAATAGGTGCTCATGTGGGGTTATTATGGAAGAAAGACTAATGAATGGTGAAGAAGTATTAATATTTCGAAATGCCTCTGATATATATGAACAATGTGAAAGTGACTTTATTAAAGGTTATATTATATATAGTTACAAGTCAAAGAATTTATCATATAATAGAAAACCTTATTATATTTGGATATATAGGGTCATGGGTGAAGATAATATGGAATATGAATGTGCTAATGGAATGATTATCTATGGTACTGATTATATGATGAGACCAATTGATTATCTTAAAAAAGTTAGAAGTATGCTTGTAAATAATGTTAATGAAATTAATAGATTAGAAGAAATAAATAAGAGTTTGGTAAAAACTATTAATAGTTTAAATAGTGTAATAAAAAAATAAATTAGCAAAACTAATTTATTTTCATATAATAAGTATGATTACTTATTATTTTTTTAAGATGTACTTAAAGAAATATGCTGCAAGTGCTGCACCAACCATAGGTGCTAGAATAAATACCCAAATTTGACTTAGGGCATCGCCACCCTGGAATATTGCAGGTCCAAGACTTCTTGCAGGATTTACTGATGTTCCTGTAAATGGAATACCAAATAAATGTACAAGAGTTAATGTTAAACCAATTACAATACCTGTTACATGAGTATTTTCTTTTTTATCGGTAACACCTAAAATAGTAAGTACAAAGATAAATGTTAGAATTACTTCTATAAGAAGAGCAATCCAAACACTACCTGTATAAGTATTAGCTCCTAAGTTTTTAGTACTTTCAGTTATTACACTTAAAATACCACTACCTGCAATAGCTCCTAATACTTGAGCACATACATATTTTCCAAATTCTTGCCAAGGCATTTGATGTGTAAGAGCAAAACCAAGGGAAACTGCTGGATTAATATGAGCTCCAGAGACATTTCCAATAGAATATGCACAAGCAACAACTACTAAACCAAAAGCAAGAGCTATACCTAAATAATTTCCTGTTGTAACAGCAATACCACAGGCAATTAATGTAAGCATAAGGGTTCCGGTAAATTCAGCAATGTACTTTTTCATATATCCTCCTTCTATAATAAGTATACAATAATTTTGTAAAAAAAAACACATATTTTGTAAATTTTAGTCAAGATATTTAATATTACCCTTTAAATTATTAAGAAATAATGATACTATTTATATGTGAGCAGTAATACTGTTCATTTTTTTGTAAAGGAGGATAAATTGATCACTGAAAAAATAATTTTGTGGGATACAAAATATGGTAGAGTTAGATGTAATCTTTATAAGTTAATGAGATCTAGGAAAGTTTCAATTTTTCAATTAGCAAGATTAACTAATATTAGATACGATATTATAAAGAAATATGCTGATAATCAAATGATAAGATATGATGCAGCTATTTTATCAAAATTATGTTTTGTATTAAATTGTAGTATTGGTGATATTATTGAGTATGTTAATAAGTAGTAATTGTTTAAGGAGTGTCAGAAAACTAAATAGTTAGTTTTTTTGATAGTCTTTTTTTAATTAAATATAATAGGAAAAGACTAAACAGAAATTAATATTTTTAAATAATCCTAATTTAAAGTTGTGACTTTGATTCGAGAAGGTATGAAAAAGTTCCTTTTTTTAGGACTTTGTGGTATTATATTTTATGGAATTGGACTTTATTTTGACCTACATGGACGAATTAATTGGTCCGCAGTAGTCATAATGATATTAGGGAGTTGATAGAAATGTTTAATCTAGTTAGTAAATTTACGCCTTCAGGAGGTCAACCTGAAGCAATAGAGAAGTTGGTTAATGGAATAAAAAAAGGTGAGAAAAACCAAGTACTTTTAGGTGCAACAGGAACTGGTAAAACTTTTACAATTGCCAATGTCATTAAAGAAGTTAATAAACCAACACTGGTACTTGCGCATAATAAAACTCTTGCAGGACAACTTTATAGTGAATTTAAGGAGTTGTTTCCAAATAACCATGTATGTTACTTTGTATCATATTACGATTATTATCAACCAGAAGCTTATGTTCCTTCAAGTGATACCTATATTGAAAAAGATGCATCTATAAATGATGAAATAGATGAACTTCGTCATTACGCTACTAGTATGTTACTTTCATATAATGATGTTATTGTTGTTGCATCAGTATCTTGTATTTATGGTATTGGAGATGTTGAAGATTATAAGAATCATATGTTAACGGTTAGTGTTGGTGATAACATAGAAAGAAATACGGTATTACAAAAACTTGTTGACATGTTGTATGAAAGAAATGACATAGATTTTAAAAGAGGTACTTTTAGAGTTAAAGGGGATATAGTTGATGTTATTCCAACAAATGAACATGCTAAGGGAATTAGAATAGAATTTTTTGGCGATGAAATAGATAAAATTAGTGAAATAGATATTTTAACAGGAGTTGTTTTAAATAATAAAAAATCTGTTAGTATCTTCCCAGCTAGTCACTTTGTAACAAGTGAAGATAAACTTGAAAAGGCTCTTGAAAATATTAAAATAGAATTAAAGGATAGAATACAATTTTTTAAGGATAATAATAAACCATTGGAAGCTGAAAGAATTGAACAGAGGACTAATTATGATCTTGAAATGCTTGCGGAAACAGGTTTTTGTAGGGGGGTTGAAAATTACTCAAGACATTTGTCTGGTAAAAAGGAAGGTGAAGCTCCTACTTGTTTAATTGATTTCTTTCCTAAAGATTTTTTACTTGTTGTTGATGAAAGTCATGTAACAATACCACAAGTTAGGGGAATGTATAATGGAGATAGAATGAGAAAGCAAAACCTTGTGGATTTTGGATTTCGTCTTCCTAGTGCGCTTGATAATCGTCCTTTAAAGTTTAATGAGTTTGAAAGTAAATTAAATCAAGTAATTTATGTATCAGCAACACCTGGAGATTATGAAATGGAACTTGTTCATAACAAAGTTATCCCTCAAATTATAAGACCAACAGGATTATTGGATCCTACTATTGAAGTTAGACCTACATTATCTCAAATAGATGATTTAGTTGGTGAAATAAAAGATCGTATGAAGAAAAATGAAAGAGTTTTAATTACGACTTTGACTATTCATATGGCAGAAGAACTTACTAATTATTTAAAAGAATTAGATATTAAAGTAGCATATTTACATACTGAGATTAAAACTTTAGAAAGACTTCGAATTATTCGTGATTTAAGACTTGGAACATATGATGTTGTGGTTGGCATTAATCTTCTTCGTGAAGGAATAGATATTCCGGAGGTTAGTTTAATTGCCATTTTGGATGCTGATAAGGAAGGTTTCTTAAGAAGTGAACGAAGTCTTATTCAAACAATAGGAAGATGTGCAAGAAATGCAAGTGGTCATGTTATCATGTATGCTGATAAAATAACCGATAGTATGAAAGTGGCTATTGATGAGACTAAAAGAAGAAGAAGTATACAAGAAGCATATAATAAAGAACATGGTATTGTTCCTAAAACAATTATTAAAGAAATTAGAGATTTAATTAGTAATATAGATGATTCTAAAAGTGATAAACCAAAGAAAGTATCCAAGAAAGAAAGAATGGATAACATTAATAAAATTGAAGAAGAAATGCGTAAAGCTGCTAAAGAACTTGATTTTGAAAGAGCGATGGAACTTAGAGATATTTGGTTGGAGATGAAAAGTGAATAATGTTTATTGACTTTAACTAAATGTTATGATATTATTTGTTTGGTGGTAGAAATGAGCAAAAATGTTAAAAAAAGATTATATCGTACTGAAAAAAATGATGCAAAAATATGTGGAGTATGTGGTGGTATTGCAGAGTATTTTGATGTTGATCCAACACTTGTAAGAATTGGCTGGGCGATTATGATTTTTGCATTTGGAACTGGGATTTTAGCATATTTTGTTTGTGCTATTTGCATGCCAACTAAATCTGAAATTGATAAACAATCCTAAGGTTTTCTTAGGATTTTATTTTAATTATAGGTGATAATATGGCAAAATTATTCTCAAAAATATATATTGAAATAACTAATTATTGTAATTTAAATTGTTCTTTTTGTTCTATTGATAATAGAATAAAGAAAGAAATGAGTGTTGATGAATTTAATATTGTTATCAAAAAAATAAAAAAATATACAGATAATGTCTATTTACATGTTAAAGGAGAACCATTATTACATAGTAGGTTAGATCAAATACTAAAAATATGTAATGATAATAATATTAATGTATCTATTACTACTAATGGTACTTTACTTGATAAAAAAATTGATATCTTATTAAATAGAAAAATTAAACAAATTAATGTATCTTTACATTCAGAGAATAATATTTCTAATTATTTTGATGAAGTATTTAAATCATGTGATAAATTATCAAATAATACTACTATTATTTATAGAATATGGGTATTAAATAAAATATCCCCAATAATTGTTGATAAAATTAAAAATTATTATAAATTATCAACAGATATTGTTAATAAAATAAAAATAGAAAAAAATATTAAAATAGATAATAACATTTATGTGGATAAAGATATAGAATTTGTTTGGCCAAATGATGGTAGTTGTCAAAGTGATAAAGGAACATGTTTGGGAACAAGAAGTCATATTGCCATACTATCTAATGGTGATATTGTACCATGTTGTTTGGATAGTTCTGCTAATATAAAACTTGGTAATATCTTTCATGATGATTTAGATACTGTTATTAATAGTAAATTATTTAATGATATTAAAAATGGTTTTCAAAATGGAATAATAGTTTGTGATTTATGTAGGAAATGTACTTATAGAAAAAGATTTGAAAAAAAACTAGTTAGCTAGTTTTTTTCTATAGGTAGACCAGTTGAATAATTATAATTTTCTATTAATTTATCAAGGTTTATATCTTTATCTTCAAATATATATTCATATAATTTATTAATAATATTTGCAGAGTCTTTGGTAATTGTTTCATATAATTCTTCAAATGATTTATTAGATGTTATTTTTTTATTTTCAATATTATACCATTTATGATGTTCTTTATTAAGATATAGGTTATCTTTATTTAATTTAAAGTGATATGATAAATTTTTACATCTTTTAATATTAAAAGGATTTAAATCTAGGATAGAATATAAGAATCTTTTAATACCATATTTATCATATCTTATATATTTATAAGTAAACTGCATCTCTTTTAGGGATCTATAGTAATATTTTCCCATATTAGGAGTATTCCAAAATTTTAAAAATAATTTATCTAATTCTTTTTTGATAATATCTTTTTCCGTATAATTAAATACTAATTTACTATGATTGTGTTTATAGTAATCTTTTGTTTCAAATTTATTTACATAATAATTATCTAAATATGTTTCTATATCAAAATGAAGATCATTTCTTTTGGTTGCTCCATTTATTTTAGCATGATAATTAACATAGGGATGGGCGCATCTATCAGCTACATAATGAGTAATTAATCCTGATATAAAGGTAAATAATTCTAAATCTTTATTTTCTTTGTTATCATTTATTAACATTTTAAAATAATTAAGAACATTTTCTGTGTGAAATAGGTGTCCTAATTTTTCTATTTTATTACTCTTTAATAAATATATATGGTAGAAATATAAGACATCCATATTTTGACAATATACTTTATAATTATTAAGATTATTTTTAATTATTTTTTTGGGTTTATCATTTAAATTTTTTAAGGTATCAAGACCTATATAAGCATGAGTTATTGTACTTGGCATAACTTCCTCCTTAATAAAAATATATGCATTTGTATAAATTATACTAAATTTTCATAAAAATGTCATACTAAAATTAAAAAAATGTGTTATACTTATATGGTAGGGTGAAAAGAATGGGTAGAAATAAGGAATTTAAAAAGATTGATGAACAAGTAGATATTCTTATTAATAAAGGTTTAACTATTGAAAATAAAGAGTATGCTAAAGAAGTATTATTTCGTGAAAATTATTTCTTTTTAAATGGATATAGGCATCTATTAATAAAGAGTGAAACAGATAAAACTTATATTAAAGGGGCAACATTTGAAGAATTATACAGTATCTTTTTGTTTGATAGAAGTTTTCGTAATATCTTATTTAAAAATATTTTAATTATTGAAAATAATATTAAGTCAATTATGAGCTATGAATTATCTTTAAAATATGGATATCGTGAAAAAGATTATTTAAATTATCGAAATTTTAGTAATAATCCTAATAAATATCGACAAGTTGTTGATGTAGTTAAGAAGATAAAAAGACAAGTTAAATCAAATGCTAGTAGTCACTCTGCAACGATGCATTATGTTAATAATTATGGATATATACCTTTATGGGTATTAGTTAAAGTGTTATCATTTGGTCTTATTGGAGAATTTTACGCTATATTAAAAGATGATGATAAAGATAAAATAGCGGATATTTATAATTTAGATAGTAATACCCTTAGTAATTATTTAGTATTACTTTCAAATTATCGTAATATTTGTGCTCATGAAGATATTGTTTTTGAAAATAAAACCCAAAGAATGATAGAAGATACTAAGTATCATCGATTACTTAATATTCCTGTTACAAATGGCGAATATATTTATGGTAAGGGTGATGTTTTTGCTCTTATAATTATTATGAAAGCAATGTTAAAAGAAGAAGAATTTAAAAATTTATCTTTAGAAATTGAAAGAAATTTAAAGAATTTAGAATTAAACTTATCAACTATAAAAATTGAAAAAGTTTTAGATAGAATGGGATTTCCAGTTAATTGGATGAGTTTAATGGAATATAATTAGAGAGGTGATGTATATGAAAGATAAAATTAGTTATGGAATAGTTGTTTTATTTGCTTTTGTATTAGGTGGTCTTGCAATGTATTATTTTAGCTCAATGCATCGTGTTACTGTAGTTGAAAATCATGATGGTACAAAAACGGAACTTGTTAATACTTGTAAAAGTTGTAATAGCACCGTTATTATGGAAAATGGAAGTCTTGCTGCAAGTGTTGAAAAGGTATACGATTCTGTTGTTTTAATTAGAAATTATAAAAATGATAAACTATCAGGTAGTGGATCAGGATTTATTTATAAAACGGATGATAAATATGCTTATATTATGACTAATCATCATGTAGTATCTGGTGGAAACAAATGGAGTATTGTAACAACAAAAGATGATGAGATATATGGAAATGTTTTGGGAAGTGATGAATACCTTGATTTAGCAGTTATTAAAGTTGATAAAAAAAGTTATATGAATGCTGTAACAATGGTTCCTAGCGATAAAAAAGTAAGTCTTGGTGATACTGTTTTTGCAATAGGTTCACCTGTTGGATATGAATATCGCAATACCGTAACTAATGGAATTGTTTCAGGTGTTAATCGTTTAGTTGAAGTATCTGTTAAATCTACTGGTTCAAGTTTATTTGGTGGAACAACAAGTGATTGGGTTATGGAAGTTATTCAAACTAATGCTGCAGTAAACCCTGGTAACTCTGGTGGACCATTATTTAATTCCAGTGGAGAAGTAATTGGTGTGATTTCTATGAAACTTGTAGAAAGTTCGATTGAAGGTATGGGTTTTGCTATACCAATTGACTATGCTATGAGTCATATTGAATCACTTGAAAAAGGAGAAAAGATAGAAAGACCTCTTTTAGGAATTAGTATGATGAATGTAACGGATAGTTATGCTTTATGGCAAAATAGAATTACATTGCCTGAGAATGTCACAGAAGGTGTAGTAGTTGTTGAAACAAGTGATGGAGCTGCTAAATCTGATCTTAAAAAAGGTGATGTTATTGTTGAACTTAATGGTTCTAAAGTAAAAAACTCAGCTTATCTAAAATATTTATTATATAAATATAATGCTGGTGATACTGTAAAGGTTACTTATAATCGTGATGGAAAAATAGCAACTACTTCTATTAAATTAACAAAAAATACGAATAGTTAAAAAAACTATTCTTTTTTTCTTTTAAATATGATATTCTTATATAGAGGAGGAAGGAATGAAAAAATATCTATTTATTATTGGTTTATCTTGTTTACTTGTTTTAACAGGATGTGGTAAGAAAGAAGAAAAAAGACTTATTTGTTCACAAGAAGAATCATATAGTGGTATGAAAATTAATGTTGATATGATTGCAGATTTTAAGGGAGATAATCTTGAAGCTTTAGGACTTAAATATACCATGGATTTATCTGAATATAATGATGAACAAATTAAGGCTGTATCAGATCAAGATATGTGTGCATCTGTTAAAGCATCTATGTCTGCAAGTGGATTAGGTGAAGCGTTTACTAATTGTAAACAAGGCGTAAATAATAAAATACTTGAAATTACTGCTGACTTTGATTTAGATAAGATGGTAGGCGATGACTTATCAAAAGAAACTAATGTTGAAGAAGCAACTAAAGAACTTGAAAAACAAGGTTATACTTGTAAAGTTCAGTAAAACAAGATTGTAAAATATGTAAAATAGAGTAGTGGTTACTCTATTTTTTTATGATTAATAATTGACCTTCTATTAAATCTTTAGTATTTAAATTATTTTGTTGCATTAAGGTATTGATATCTATTTTGAATTTATTACATATAGAATTCATAGTATCATTTTTTTCAACATAATATTTTATAGGATTATTATTGATGCTTGGTACAATTAATTGTTTTCCAATGTTAATTAGAGTAGTATTTAAATTATTGATATTCATTAATTCTCTATATGTTATATTATATTTTTTAGCTATGTTATATAAAGTATCTCCTTTTTCTACAATATATAAATCAATATTATTCATATTCACCTCTACTTTATTCTATGAAATAGATGATTTTTGGATAATATTTAAAAAAATTTATTTAAAGTGATATATTTTATATATATGTTTAATAAAAAAACATCCTATTATTTTTTATAGGATGCTTTTTTTTAATATTTTTCCTGATGATTGGATTCCATATTGTTCACAAATTGTTGTAATATCAATTAAACCACTCATATAAGCTTGTACTTTAATTTGAGCAGGACCAATTTGTGCTTTATCTTTATCTTGTTCTTCTTTTGATAATTGTTCATATGGAACAGCTAGTTTTGGGTCACCATAATTTGGATCATAAACCCAAGGGTTTCTTTTTAACCATTCTTCATGAATAATTGCTCCCATTTGTTCTAATTCTTCTGGTGTAATTGGTTCGTTAGCTATTGTTTTATCATAAACTAATTCAATGGCCACTCTAGCGGCTTCAAGGTTTTCATATTGCCAATTTGATGGTAATTCTTCAAATAAGCAATTTGCAATATCAACTTTATCAGTACCATGATTTGCATTCCATGCTTCATCTTTTGATATTTTAATTCTTGGTTCGAAAGTACCATCTTCTTTTTTTCTTGGTGCTCTCCATGCCTCATGTAAATCTGAACCTAATGCATATGAAAGAGCATCTTTTATTACTGTATCGTCCATTATTGTCCTCCTTTTGTTTTATTGTATCATATCTTTGATTATTTTAATATAATTTATACAATACATGTTTTTGTCTAATTCGTTTCATAAAATATGTAATGTGCTGAATGTAAAAAAAACATCCTATTGTCTAAATTTCATAAGACTTTATAGGATGAATTAATTATAAATTATTAATGTTATTATTTTGTTCCTTTTGTAGTTATATTTGTTTTACTTCCGACTCTCATAAATCTTTCAGGATTTTCTTTTGCTAATTGAATTGATTCATTTGTTTCATATGCAATATATTGTTGTCTACCTAAAGATTCTAATAGTTCTTCTTGTTGACCCAAACTTTTCTTAGCTATTTCTTCTAAATTCATTATTATGCCTTGTTATTCAAAATAATAAAATATTACTTTACACAGTTATTTATTTTTTACCAGTTGATCCAAATCCGCCATTACCTCTTTTAGTATCAGATAAATCTTTAACTATATTAAATTTTCCTTTAATATATGGGGTAAAGACAATTTGGGCAATTCTCTCATTTGGTGTGATGGTTCTAATTTCTTTTGAGTGGTTATGTAAAGCTACAATGATTTCACCACGATAATCAGAATCGATGACACCTACTTTATTAGCAGGAGCTAGTCCTTCTTTACAAGATAATCCACTTCTTGGGTAGATTAATCCTACAAGACCATCTGGTATTTCAAGAGATATTCCGGTTTTAATAAATTTGGTTTCTGATGGGTTTATTATCTCATCTTTTTGGATGTTAGCGTAAAGATCAGCACCTGCTGCAAAGTTACTTCCATATGTAGGAATAATAGCATCATCATTTAGTAATTTAATATTAATTTTTTCTTCTTTCATTTCATTCTCCTTTTATTTTAATTACTTGGGTATTATTATATATTAATTTTAAGATATTTTCAATATCATCATGTTGTTTAATTATTGAATAAGATTTTGTTATATTTTGATATTTATTTTCCGTGATTAACTGTTCTTCTATATTTTGATATTCCATTTCATATGATAAATGGTAATATTCTTTATCAGTTATTTCTTTTATTAATCCAAATTTATCTAAATCTGATTTTAGAAAATAAGAACTTATTTCTTTATCATAAATGGATACTAAATTAAAGTTTAAATTAGTTTCTTTTTTCCAATTATCACATGTTTTTTTTAGATATTTAATTAATTTTAATGAAAAATCATCTTTTTTCATAATTTTATTTACTTCATATAATCCAAGGAAACCAATGGATAATGTTGAATTATTCTTTAATAATTTATCTATTTTATCAAATTTATTTAGTTTTGCTAAAGCTCCTTTTTGCCAAAGAATAGGGGATGTATTGCTTAAGGTACCTAAAAGTGAATGATATTTAGAAAGTAAGGCTTCTTTAACTATTTCAAGTTTATCATCAAGTATTTTATAAAAATCTTCTTCATTACTTGAAGATAAGGCTATTCTTACAAGATTTAGAGATACAGTTCCTTGGTTAAATGTATTTTCTTGAAAATAGTTTTCTTGTAGTAACCTTTTGTTAACAATAAAGATATGGTATTTCATTATTTCTTTAGTTAAATAATAATATTTTTGATTAATATAATTATCTTCATTTAATTCATAATATAAGTTAATGTTTTGATAATCATTTTGATATTTATTAATAATTTCTTGAATTAATTTAACTGATAATTCTTCATAATCTTTTTCTATTTTTAAATAAAAGTTTACTTTTGGTAATGTACCTTTAATATTAATTAGAGTAGATAATTGTTGAAATAATATGTTAATTGATTCTTTAATATTGTCTTTTGGTTTATAGTATTTAATTATTTTAGTTAGATTAATATTTACTTCATTAATTTGATTGGATGAAGTTATATTAATTATTTCTGATAGTGTTAAACATGCATTTAATAGATTATTTGGTTTATTAGTTATTGTTTCACTATCTAAGATATCAATAAAATTGATGGTTGATGTATTAATAAATGGTTCTAGGAAGTATTCTAAATCATGAAAATAAATAAAGCCATTCTCGTGTTCAATAACTACTTTTTCAGGGAGTAAGATTCTTTTAGATAGATTTTTTGACACTTCACTAGCGATTAAATTTCTATTTGTTACAATATTTTGATTATTAGTTTGATAATCATTATTTGTATTACCATTTTTTATTATTGAAAGAATTGATTCATCAGTATTGTTGTTTTTTCTTACTAAAGCTCGTGTGTATCTATAAATAATATAACTTTTGGCTAGGGCATATTTTTTGATTTTCATAAGATCAGTTTCAATAAAATCTTGGATGTCTTCTACAAGCATACGTTTTTTATTTAATTCTTCAATATGTTTAATAATAGTTTCTATTTGTTTATTAGAGGCTCTTTCTGGTTCTCTTACATCTCTATTGGCTTTACTAATTGCAGTAAATATTTTACTTCTGTCGTATTCAACGATTCTTCCATCTCTTTTAATTATTTTCATAGGTTCTCCATAACTTAATTATAGCAATGGAATAGTGATAAATATTGTTGCAAATGCAACAAGAAAATATTATAATTATTTTGGATGGATTTATGGAAGAATTAAAAATATTTAATGATATTGAATTAATTGATATTTTAAAGATGATTAAGTGTTTTGATGGAAGAAGAATAACTTATAAAAGAGATCGAACGATTCTTTCTAATGTAATAAATTCTAATTTAGTAGGGATTATTATTTCTGGTTCTGCTAATTTAATAAGATATGATTATAATGGTAATCGAAGTATTATTGAAAGTTTAGAGAAAGACTCAGTATTTGGGAAAACTTTTTCTTATTTAGATAATGAAGTAGTTGTAGTAGCTACAACAGATTGTGAAGTTTTATTACTTGATTATACATTATTGATGAATAGGTGTAAAAAGAATTGTCCTTGTCATAATAAATTAATAGATAATGTCTTTGAATTATTATCCCAAAAGATAATTGATTTAAATGAAAGAGTAGAAGTATTATCTAAAAGAAGTATTAGAGAGAAAGTACTTAGTTATTTAAATATTGTTGCTAAGAAAAAGGGAAAGAAATCTTTTTATTTGCCACTTACATATACTGAACTTGCGGATTATTTATCGATTGACCGTAGTGCCATGATGAGAGAGATTAAGAATTTAAAAGATGAAGGTTTTATCTATAGTAATGGTAAAAAGTTAACGATAAAAGAGTATTAGATATAGAAAAATTAGTATTAAATTAACTCATAAGTTGTTATTCTAATTCTATCATCTGATGAATATTCTATTAAATATTTGTTATCCTTTTTACATACAATAATGCCAATAGTTTTTTCTTGATTAATAGATTTGATGTGTTTATCTATATAATTCATATAAACTTGTATTTGACCTAAATGGTCTTTTTTTGATTCAGTTACTTTCAATTCAACAACTACATGACAATTATAATTAGAATTAAAAAGTAGTAAATCAATATAATTAGGTTTATTACCTATTATTATTTTGTATTCACTTTTTCTAAAATAAAAACCATCACCTAATTGTTCTAAAAAGTTTTCTATATCTTTTAGTATAAAAGATTTTAATGCTTTTTCCTCTAAATTTTCTTTATCAATGTTGCTATTATATGTATTGATATAAATTGGATTTTTAATATTATCATAAACATCTAGTTTTTCTTTATTGATTAATTTGTTTTTTGTTTTATCATCCAATCTTTGATATTCTTTATTTTTAATTTTTTCTTGTAAAGTTCTTCTTCCCCAATGATAAGTGATAATTTGTTCAATATAATAGTTAATTTCATTTTTATTATTTAAAGTCATTAATACAATATAATGTGACCAACTTATAGATTGGACAACCAGTGGTTGTCCTTTTTTTACATATAAATAAAAACGTCTCATATTCTTTAAATTTTGAATAGAATATCCTTTCCCTAATTCTATTGTTAATCTTTCTGAATATTTTTTAATAATTTTGTTGCCATATGTTGCCTTCTTTTCGCCGCCTTGAGCTTCGATTATCATTTTACCAACATTGTAATAGTGGGTAAGTTCATTACGATTGGTAAAATAAGTATCGATTTTTTTATCAATGACACTTTGCATTAATTCATTTTTAATATCGTTATAATATTTTTCTTCAAATTCATTCATAAATAACCTCCTATATGCGCAAAAAGAGCGTCCTTCCTTAGCGATCTTAATAGTTTTAATACTACCGGAAGGCACGCCCTTATAAATATGTTTATTAAACATAAGTCTCTTGAATAAATTTAATTAATTAAATAATATATCAAAAAACTTTTGTTAGTCAAGAGTAATTAATAAAATTTAAAAAAATAATTTTGAGATAGAAAAAAAGGTAATTGTTTTGAAGATAATTTAACATTATCTTTTCTTTTTGGCATAAAATATAGATGAAGTATTATTTTATGTTTACATTGTATAAAAATAATGATACAATGTAATTGGGAGTGATGAAAATATGGAATCTTTAACTTTAAATGTTCGTGTTGATGGTAATGATAAAAAGAATTTTGAGAAATTCTGTAATAGTGTAGGAATTAATGTATCTACTGCTGTTAATATGTTTATTAAGGCTGTTTTAAGAGAACAAAGAATACCTTTTGAAGTAAAAAGTAATTTATCTCAAGATATAGTTTATGAAAAATTATATGAAGCAGAGATTGAAATGCAAACAAATAATAAACGATATAATTTAGATGAAATTTCAAGTAGTTTAAATAATATTATAGAAGGGAAGTAGTATGTATCAATTAGAGTTTTTACCAATTGCTAAAAAAGATATGGAAAATATCATTTATTATGTTGCTTATAATTTGAATAATGATGTTGCGGCAAAGGAATTAGCTAAAAGTTTTATAGATGGAGCTAAAAATATTTTGGATTTTCCTTTTGGATCATCTATTTATACTACTTCAGAAAAGTTAAATTATGAATACCGATGTATAAAAATAAAAAATTTTCTTATGTTTTATATAATTGATGATGATAAAAAGATAATAACTGTTGTAAGAATTCTATATAAAAAAATGAACATTGAAGATATTTTGAATTAGTAATTAATCTAAAATAACTAGAAAGGTAGTGTTTTTAACATTATCTTTTCTTTTTTGCATAAAATATAGAAAAAATATGAAAAAAAGTTAAAAAAATGCTTGCATTTAGATAGTGGTTATGTTAGAATTAACACTGTGTGTTTTAGTGCATTGATGTGTGAGGTTGCTGATACGCCAGGAAGAGTTGCTAAATAAAAATTGGAGTATCGGGTTATTCACACGGAGCATGCCTATACCAGATATAGACGAAAGGAGTGAAAACACAAAATGAGTAAGAAAGTTAGAATTAGACTTAAAGCATATGATCATCGTGTTCTTGATACTGCATGTACCAAAATCGTTGATGCTATTAAGCGTTCAGGTGGGGAAATATCAGGACCTGTGCCACTTCCTACAGAAATAGAGAAGTACACAATCCTTAGAGCTGTTCACAAATATAAAGATTCTCGTGAACAATTTGAAAGAAGAACTCACAAAAGACTTATTGATATCAAAAATCCAAGTAAGGAAATTATTGATGCGTTAACTCACATTGATTTGCCTAGTGGTGTTGATATTGATATTAAAAATATTTAATTAAAATTAGAAAGGAAAATGGAAAATGAAAGGAATCTTAGGAAAAAAGATTGGAATGACAGAAGTATTTACTAATGATGGTGTTTTAGTTCCAGTAACTGTTATTGAAGTTGAACCTAATGTTGTAACTCAAATTAAAACAGTTGAAACTGATGGATATGATGCTATTCAATTAGGAAATACTACTATAAGAGAAAAAGTAAGTAATAAAGCAAGTATTGGTCATACTAAAAAAGCTAATACTGAACCTAAGCGCTTCTTAAAAGAAATAAGGGGAGTTGACACTAGTTCATATACTTTAGGACAAGTAATTGACGCAAGTATGTTTGAAGCTGGTGAAATAGTTGATGTAACTGGAGTAAGCAAAGGAAAGGGTTATCAAGGTGTTATTAAAAGATATAACCAAACTAGAGGACCTATGGGACATGGATCTCAATACCATAGAGGTGTAGGATCACTTGGAACACTACTTCCAATGCATGTACTTAAAGGAAAGAAATTACCTGGACATATGGGTAATGAAAAAGTTACTATTCAAAATTTAACAGTTGTTAAAGTTGATTTAGAAAATAATTGTATATTAATAAAAGGTAATGTACCTGGACCAAAGAAATCTTTAGTAATCATTAGAAATGGTATTAAAGCAAATGGTAAAAAGGTAGCAGCTCCTGAATTAATAACTTATGCAGTAGAAGAAACTAAAGAAGAGGTTGCTAATGAAACTGCAGAAGGGATTACTCAAGAATAATTAATGTTAATTATTTAAGAGAAGGAGGATAATATGGAAAAAATAGATGTTAAATTAAATAAAGAAATATTTGATATTACACCTAATGAAAGTGTTATATTTGATGCTATTAATGTCTCTCGATGTGGATTAAGACAAGGAACATATAGCACTAAAACAAGAAGTGAAGTATCAGGTGGTGGAAGAAAACCATGGAGACAAAAAGGTACTGGTCGTGCAAGACAAGGAAGTATTAGAGCTACACAATGGCGTGGTGGTGGAATTGCAATTGGACCAAAACCAAGAGACTATTCTGTTAAAATGAATAGAAAAGAAAGAAGATTAGCATTACTTTCTGCATTAAGTTATAAAAATAAGAATAAAGAAATTGTGGTTGTTGATGAAATTAATTTAGAAAGTAATAAAACAAAAGATTTCGTTAAAGAACTTGAAAAACTTAATCTTGCTGATAAAAAAGTATTAGTAGTTATGAGTGAGCTTACTGAAAACGTAATACTTGCAAGTAGAAATTTAATGAATGTATTATTAATGGAACCAAGCGAAATTAATGTACTAGATGTTATTAATGCTAATGTTTTACTTTTTGATAAGAAAGCAATAAGTGATGTTGAGGAGGCATTTAAATAATGGATACAAAATATTTAGAAATTATTAAAGCTCCTTTAGTTACTGAAAAAGCAAGAAGTGAACAACAAAATGGAAAATATACTTTTTTAGTTAGTGAAAAAGCTACTAAAACAGAAATTAAAGAAGCTATAGAAAAAATATTTAAAGTTAAAGTAGAAAGTATTTCTACAACAAATATTAAAGTAAAAGAAAAAAGAGTAGGTCGTTATACTGGATTAACTAACCGTGGTAAAAAAGCTGTTGTTAAGTTAAAAGACGGTATGACAATCGAAAATATGTAGGAGGTTCTTATGGCTATTAGAAATTTTAAACCAACAACTAACGCAAGAAGAAAAATGAGTACTTTAGTTAATGAAGAAATTACTACAAATACTCCAGAAAAAAGTTTAGTTGTAACAATAAAGAAAAATGGTGGTCGTAATAACCAAGGTAAAATTACCGTTCGTCACCAAGGTGGTGGAGAAAAAAGAAAATATCGTATTATTGATTTTAAAAGAAATAAATATGATATTAAAGGTAAAGTTGCTACTATTGAATATGACCCAAATAGAACTAGTAACATTGCATTAATTAATTATGCAGATGGAGAAAAAAGATATATTATTGCACCAAAAGATTTAACAGTTGGTATGGAAATTGTTAGTGGTGAAAATGTTGATATTCGTGTTGGTAATGCTTTACCAATAATGAATATTCCAGTTGGTACAGTAATTCATAATATCGAACTTCGTCCTAAAAAAGGTGCAGAACTTTGTCGTTCAGCTGGAACTTCTGCTCAAATATTAGGAAGAGAAGGAAACTATGTAATGGTAAGATTATCAAGTGGTGAACAAAGAAAAATCCTTGGTACTTGCTATGCAACTATTGGAGAAGTTGGAAATGCTGATCATGAACTTGTTAAACTAGGAAAAGCTGGTAGAACAAGACATATGGGAATAAGACCAACAGTACGTGGTTCTGTTATGAACCCTAATGACCATCCACATGGTGGTGGTGAAGGACGTGCACCAGTTGGTAGAAAGGGACCTGTTACTCCTTGGGGTAAACCAGCACTTGGATATAAAACTCGTGTTAAAAAAGCAAGTGATAAGTTTATCGTAAGAAGAAGAAATGGTAAATAATAAGGAAAGGAAATAATTATGGCAAGAAGTTTGAAAAAAGGAGCCTATGTATTTGATAGACTACTAAAAAAAGTTAAAGTATTAAATGAAACTGGAAAAAAAGAAGTTATTAAAACTTGGTCAAGACGTTCTACTATTTATCCTGACTTTATTGGACATACATTTGCAGTACATAA
The DNA here is from genome assembly GCA_902783985.1 of uncultured Erysipelotrichaceae bacterium. Taxonomy (GTDB): domain Bacteria; phylum Bacillota_I; class Bacilli_A; order RF39; family UBA660; genus RUG12783. The sequence goes on from CACZTI010000062.1 coordinate 35,162, forward strand.
TGGAAAAGAATTTATTCCTGTATATGTAAC
>CACZTI010000063.1 GCA_902783985.1 uncultured Erysipelotrichaceae bacterium
AAAGAATTAGATTTATTTTAATTACAATGTGTGCCTTTCGGAGGACCGAAGGGACGAAAGAAAGGAATGTTAGTTAAAAATGAAAGATGTATATATATTAGGAATTGAATCCAGTTGTGATGAAACAAGTTTTTCTATCGTTAAAAATGGAAATGTTGAAATAGCAACTGTTATCTCTAGTCAAATAGATATTCATAAAGATTATGGTGGTGTTGTACCAGAAATAGCAAGTAGAGCGCATGTAAAAAATGTAACTTTTGTTTTAGCAGAATGTTTAGAAAAAGCACATATGACCATGGATGAAATAGACGCTGTTGCTGTAAGTTATGGACCTGGTCTTGTAGGAAGTTTATTAGTTGGCTTGGAAACTGCTAAAACACTATGTTGGTTATTTAATAAACCCCTTATTCCTGTAAATCATATCAAAGGACATATTTATGCTAATAACCTAGTTAAAAGAATGACTTTCCCTCTTTTATGTTTAGTAATTAGTGGTGGTCATACCGAACTTATTTATATGGATAAAGATTATAGTTTTAAAAAACTTGGAAAAACTTTAGATGATGCCGTAGGAGAATGTTTCGATAAAGTAGGTAAAGTTATGAATATTAATTATCCTGCAGGACCTGAAATAGATAGACTTGCTCATTTTGGTAACAGTAGTAAATATCATTTTACGGCACCACTTAATGATGATAGTTATAACTTTAGTTTTAGTGGATTAAAAAGTTCCGTAATTAATTTAGTTCATAAAGAAAAAGAAATAAATAAAGAAGATTTACTGGCATCATTCCAAGAAACCGTAATAGAGTCCTTATCAAGAAAAACAATTAAAGCTATGAATGAATATAATGTTAAAAATTTTCTTCTTGCTGGTGGTGTATCAGCAAATCGTGGAATAAGAGAAAAATTTAAAAGTATCTGTGAAGCAAAAGGAATAGATTATACATTCCCAGATATCAAGTATTGTACAGATAACGCTGCTATGATTGCAGCTGCAGGATTCTTTGCCTATAAAGAAGGTATTAAGGCTGATTTTACCTTAAATGCCAATCCTGGATTAGAAATAGAGTAGGTAATTATGAAAATAGTAGATAGACAAACTAAAAAAGAATATGAAATGAATTATGATAAATCAGTAAAATTTCTTTATAACAATGTTTTAGGAAGAGTTATATTAAAATTAATTAATAATCATTTGGTATCTAAAATAGTAGGTAGTTATATGAATAGTAAATTATCTATTAAAAGAATTAATAAAACGATAAAAGAAAATAATATTGATATGAGTTTATATGAAGAAAAAGAATATACTTGTTTTAATGATTTCTTTATAAGAAAGAAAAAAGAGTTAAAAATAGATAAGAATAAAAATCACTTTGTAAGTCCTGCTGATGCTAAATTACTTGCTATAAAATTAGATAAAAACGCTAGATTTGATATTAAAAGATCAATTTATACGATGAAAGATATAATTGATAAAGATTTATCTAAAAAATACCAAAATGGTTATGCTTTAATATTTAGATTAGAAATAACCGATTATCATCGATTCCATTTTATTGATAATGGATATCTTGATAAATATAAATATATTAAAGGATGTCTTCATACAGTACAACCAATTGCTTATAATAAATATAAAGTATTTCATACTAATTCTAGAGAATACACTATTCTTCATACAGAAAACTTTGGGGATATCTTAGATATTGATGTAGGTGCCATGATGGTAGGTAAAATAACTAATCATTATGACAAAAAGAAATTTGTAAGGGGAGAAGAAAAAGGATATTTTGAATTTGGTGGTTCAACGATTATTCTCTTTGTCGAAGACAAAAAGATTATCTTAGATAATGATCTTTTACTTAATTCTGCATTAGGTAAAGAAACAATCGTTAAAGTTGGAGAGAAAATAGGAACTAAATATAAATAATAAAAAGTGTAGTAGTGTTACATTTTCTATAATAAGTAATAAAAGGTGGTGTAAGAGATAAGATGTATAGAGATTCAGTTGAAGATATGAATAAAAAGAAAAATTTTAAATTAAGTGATTGGCAAGATACTAAAAAAAATATTAAAAAAAGTTGGAGATTTTTAAAGAACAATAAAAAAAGTTTAATATTAGTTATTATTTCTAGTGCTATCTTTATGCCAATGAGTATTATTAACCCCATACTATCAGCTAGAATGGTTCTAGATTTAAACGGTGAATTATATACAGATTTACTTAAAGTAGCTTTATTTATATTCATTGTGAGAATTATCGAAGATATTCTTCGTTTCATTTCAAGAATTGTTTATGAGAAATTTACAACCATTGTGAATTATTCTATTCAAAAAGAAGTAATGTTAGAAACTTTCAAACTAAGTACTAAATGTTATGATGATAGTGGAACAGGTATGTTTATTGATAGATTAAGAACCGATACATCGAAAATAGTTAATGTTTTTAATGATCTAGCTAATACAATAATAGAATTATTAACTAATATTGGTATTTTAATTGTTCTATTTTTTATTAATAAAATAATGTTTATCTTCTTTATTATAGTTGGTATTAAATCAATCATAATGGAGAAAAGAAGAACTACTAGATTTTATACATGTCATGCTGTAATACGTGAAATTGAAGAAAATAATACCTCACTTATTAGTGAATTAATAAGAGGAGCAAGAGATATTAAAATTTTAAATGCTACTAATATTTTTATGAAAAAATTTGATAATCGTATTAATGAAGCTAATAATAAAAGAATTGAACTTACTGTTTCAGATAGAAAATATTATTTATTTGAAAATGTAATAGATGATTTATGTGAATTTTTATTCTTTTTATTGGGAGTAATATTAGTAACAAATAAATTACTATTACCTGCAAACTTTGTAGTACTATATATGTATAAAAGTAGGGTAAATTACTTGTTCTCATATTTTGGATTTTTAATAGATCATATTAAATCATTTAATCTATCAGCAACCAGAGTCTTTGAAATAATTGATGGTAAAAAATTCACTAAAGAACAATTTGGTGATAAAAAATTAGATAAAATTAATGGTAATTTTGAGTTTCGTGATGTTCATTTCTCTTATAAAGAAAATAAAGAAATATTACATGGTATTAGTTTTAAAGTTAAAGCTCATGAAACAGTTGGTTTTGTAGGAAGAAGTGGTAGTGGTAAAACAACAGTCTTTTCTCTTCTTAATAAGTTATACGATGTTGATAGTGGAACTATCTTAATAGATGGTAATGATATTAATGAGTTAACAAAAGATTCTATAAGAAATAATATTTCATATATATCACAAAACCCTTATATTTTTAATTTATCAATTAGAGATAATTTATTACTTGTAAAAGATAAAGTAACAGAAAAAGATATGATTAAGGCTTGTAAAACCGCTCAATTACATGATTTTATCATGAGTTTACCAGATGGATATGATACCATTGTTGGTGAAGGTGGTGTCGCACTATCTGGTGGTGAAAGACAAAGACTTGCTATTGCAAGAGCCTTAATCAAGAAAACAGAAATAATTCTTTTTGATGAAGCAACCAGTTCCCTTGACAATGAAACCCAAGAAAAAATAAGAGATTCTATTAATAATTTAAAAGGTAAATATACCATCCTTATTATTGCACATCGTCTATCAACTATTGTTAATTGTGATAAAATCATTATGATTGATAAAGGTAAAATAATTGCTACTGGAACTCACCAAGAATTAATGAAAAATTCTAAAGAATATTATAAACTTTATCATGCTGAAGAAATAAATAGGAAATGAGTACAATATGAAAAATAAAGAATTATTAAATATTTGTTATAAACTTTTAAATCGTTTTATAACAGTTAATAAACTAATTGAAATGTTAGAAAATATTAACAAAGATAATCTTCAAGAAGATGAGATAAAAGAATTAGATAACTTAATTAATGAAATTAAAAAAATATCAAAAGATATTCCAAATGAAGAAGATGAATATATCATTAAAGAAAAAGAAAAGATTAAGAAGTTAATAGATCGTTTTGAATCTTTTAAAGAGAAGAATGACTTTTTTAACAAACAATTAGAACATTTAAAACAAGATTATAAAAAAGAAAGAGATTCACATGAAAGATGGTTTAAAGTAGCAGAATGTATAATTAACAATGATTATTTTAATGATAGTTTTGATAATCTAACTGATTACGAATTTTTAGAATTTATTGCTCAAAATATCCAAGCCCCAAACCCTCCGAAACTTAGTCAGGAAGAATTTAATAAATTAGTTAAAGTTGGCATAGAAAAAGATGAAAGAGAGTATCTTTGGCGTTTAGCTTTTAATTACGAAAATAAAAATATTAATTTTGATGAAATAGTAAATTATTTTATAGAGAAAAAAGATGTTTATTACCTTTCAGAATTAATATGTGCAGTAGGACATTGTTTAAATATTGATTCAATGATAGATAAAATTAATGATAAAGAAATAATAGAAGGATTAAAAGAACGAAAGAATATTATGGGTTCACATATAACTGAAGAACAATTTAATAAATTAATAAGTAAATTAGATTAAAAATGTTTGATTAAAATACTAGAAAATTCTAGTTTTTTTTATAAAATTTTGTTGCAAATATTTTAGGTAATAGTATAATGAAACATAGGAATTACTGTTTAAATTAAGAAAGAATAAAAGAGGTTCTCTCTAGTGTGATAAGCATGGAGGGAGAAAAATGAATTATTTAGAAATTAATAATACTTTTGATAGTATTAAACATACCGATGAATTTGGTAATGAATTTTGGTATGCCAGAGAATTACAAAAGGCATTAAATTATACTCAATGGAGAAGATTTAATGATGTTATTGAAAAAGCAAAAGTTGCTTGTAAAAATAGTAATAATAGTATATTAGACCATTTTGCCAATGTTGGCAAAATGGTTGAAATTGGGTCAGGAGCATTAAGAAAGCAAGACGATTATAAACTTACTCGATATGCTTGTTATCTTATAGCCCAAAATGGAGATTCAAGAAAAGAAGTTATTGCAAAAGTCCAAACATACTTTGCTGTTCAAACACGAAAACAAGAATTATCTGAAAAAGATTATAGTGAATTATCAGAAGATGAGAAAAGACTTTATCAAAGAAATTTAACCAAGAAAGGAAATTATTCTTTAAATCAAACAGCAAAAAAAGCAGGAGTAAAAAACTTTGATAAGTTTCATAATTATGGATATAAAGGATTATATAATGGTGAGACAGCAAATGATATTGCTAAAAGAAAAGGACTAAGGTATCGTGAAGATATCCTTGATAATATGGGTAGTGATGAATTAATAGCAAATTTATTTAGAATATCTCAAACCGATCAAAAAATAAGAAATGATAATATTGAAGGTGAAGATAATGCTAATCTAACTCATTTTATGGTAGGAAGAAAAATTAGAAATACTATTAAGGAATTAGGTGGTACTATGCCAGAGAATCTACCAAAACCAGATAAAAGTTTAAAAGAACTTGAAAAAGATAGAAAATTAATAAGTAATCATTAAATAAAAAAAGAATAAAAGAGGTTCTCTCTAGTGTGATAAGCATGAAGGGAGAGAAAAATGAATTATTTAGAAACAAATAATACTTTTGATAGTATTAAACATACCGATGAATTTGGTAATGAATTTTGGTATGATAGAGAATTACAAAAAATTTTAGATTACAAGAAATGGGAAAATTTTAAAAAGGTTATAGAGACTGCAAAAAAGGCATGTGAAAATAGTGGATATAGCATAAATGAACAATTTCTTGATGTCAGGAAGTTGTCAAAAAGAAATGATAATGCGAATGATTATAAAAATAGTGGATATAGCGTAAATGAACATTTTGTCGACGTCGACAAGTTGTCAAAGAAACATATAGTGAAATAAAATAATACTTCTAAGGATAACTGAATTTATATACAATGATATTGGAAGGAGATAGCATATATGAAACAAGAAACAAAACATTTAAAATTAATGAAAGCATATAATAATGATATACAAATTTCAGACATGAACTTAAAAGATAAATTTACTGAATTTGAGAATTCAAAATTAAACGAAAGTGAAACATTGTTATACGAAGTAAAAGTAAAACCAACTAGATTTAAAAGGTATTCAAGAGGTCAAATAGTAAAAGTTAAATTTGGTGTTAATATTGGAAGTGAATTTTCAGGAGATCACTATGCTATTGTTATTTCAAAACAAGATACGATGCTTAATCCAATACTTCACGTTATACCTCTAACCTCTAAGAGACATAATTATAATATAGAGTTAGATAATTTATTATATAGAGAAGAAGAAATAAATAAATTAAGAGAATTATTAACAAAAGAATACGATAAGAAAGTTATAAAGAAAATAAAAAAATGTATAAATTATTATAGTAATAGAAAAGATAAAGTATCCTACGCTTGCATTAAACATTTAAAAACAGTAAGTAAACTATCCATCTGTAAACCAATAAATGAATTTGATTATTTAAATAGCATTAAAATTTCGAATGATTTACAGAGAAAAATAGATGGAGAAATCGTGAGAGAATACACATTATTATAAAATAACAATAAATGTTATATAAATCAACTGTATAAAAATAGTTGACATACATATAATAATATTGTAGAATATAAATACAAGAGCAGAAATGCTTTTTACGGTATTGTATTACATACAGTACTATGACAAGTGTCGTTAGACATTCTACAAAAGCACCTTTATTGGTGCTTTTTTGTGTGTGAAAAGATAGAAAACTAATAAATTAAGCATATCTCCTTACTTGATATTATCATTATTTCTTGGTATAATCTATATGTATTTTGGAGGTAATAATGGTATATTTAGATTATTCAGCAACAACACCAGTTAATAAAGAAGTATTAGAAAGTTTTAATAAAACATGTCTTGATTATCCCGGTAATCCTAATTCCTTACATAAACTTGGATTAGAATCAAAAAAGTTAATGGATGCAGCCACAAGTAAAGTAGCAAAAATATTAAATGTTAAAGAAAATGAAGTGATTTTCACAAGTGGAGCTAGTGAATCCAATAATCTAGCTATTAAAGGTATTGCAGGTATATCAAGAGGTAAAACAATTATTACAACGAAACTAGAGCATTCTAGTATTCTATCAACAGTTAATTATTTAAAACAAAATGGTTATACTATTAAATATGTAAAAATAAAAGAAGATGGACAAGTTGATTTAAAAGACTTAGAAAAACTAATAGATAAAGATACTATTTTAGTTAGTATTGCCGAAGTAAATAGTGAAATTGGTATAATACAAAATGTTAATGAAATAGGCAAAATGTTAAAAAAATATGATAGAGTCTTATTTCATGTAGATGGAACTCAAGCTATTGGTAAAAAACAAATTAACCTAGAAAACATTGATTTATATAGTTTTTCCGCTCATAAAATCTATGGCCTAAAAGGAGTAGGTGTATTAGTAAAAAAAGAAAATATTTCACTAGTTCCTTTAATTCATGGTGGAAAAAGCCAAACAGTATATCGTTCTGGTACACCAGCACTTCCTTTGATTGTATCAACATCTAAAGCCTTATCACTAATGTATGAAGATTTAGATAAAAAAATAGATTATGTTAAAAAACTAAATACAATGTTAAAAGAAGGCTTAAAAAAAATAGCAAATGTAACTATTAATAGTAATGATAAATGTCTTCCACATATTGTTAATATTAGTATCAAAAATATTAAACCAGAGACACTTTTACATTCTCTTGAAGAAGATGAAATATATATATCTACCAAAACAGCATGTTCATCTAATGAGTCAGTATCACTTGCAGTATATACATTAACTAAAGATACCGAACTATCTAGTACTTCAATAAGAATTAGTTTATCACATTTAACAAAAGAAGAAGAAATAACTTATTTTTTAGAAAAATTACAAGAAAAAATAAATAAGTTACAAAGTATAGGAAATTAAATTATGGAAAAAATAGAAATGAATAGAGTAATATTAATTAAATATGGAGAATTAACTACTAAAAAAGATAATCGTAAAATATTTATTAATACTCTTTATAACAATATTAATAATAAACTTAAAGGTCTTGCATTTTACATTGAAAAAGATCTATCTAGAATGTATATTGAATTTCGTGATGAAGATTTAAATGAAATATTAGAGCGAATTAATAAAATCTTTGGAATATATTCATATACCGTAGCTTATAAAATAGAAAGTGATATTACATCTATTGAAGAAAATATTCTAAATATTTTACCTAGTACTAATTTTAAAACATTTAAAGTAGAAACTAAAAGAAGCGATAAAAGATTCCCTATAGAAAGTTTGGATGTCAGTAAAAGAATTGGTGGATTAATTTTAAAAAATAAAAAAGATATTAAAGTCGATGTCCATCATCCAGAAACTATCTTTCATATAGAAATTAGGAATGATTATACATATATTTATTTTAATGAATATAAAGGTATTGGAGGTTATCCTGTTGGTACTCAAGGATTAGGACTTTTGATGTTATCAGGAGGAATCGACTCTCCCGTTGCTGGTTATCTTGCCATGAAAAGAGGTATAAATATTGGTTGTGTATATTTTGAAGCGATACCACATACATCATTAGAAGCAAGAGAAAAAGTTATTAATTTATCCAAAAAATTATTAAATTATCAAAATAATTTAAATTTATATATTGTACCATTTACGAAGTTACAAGAAGAAATCTATAAAAAATGTGATCCTAGTTATATGATAACCATTATGCGAAGAATGATGTATCGTATTATGGATAAATTAGTTAAAAAATATCATGCTCATGTCATAATTAATGGAGAATGCATCGGTCAAGTAGCTTCTCAAACATTAACTAGTATGGCGGTAATTAATAGTGTTACCAATCTTCCCGTAATTCGACCTGTTGCTTGTCTTGATAAATTAGAAATTATTGATATAGCTGAAAAAATAGATACATTTAATATAAGTACATTACCATATGAAGACTGTTGTACTGTCTTTGTACCAAAACATCCGGTAATAAATCCTAAAATGGACAAAGCTATTCTTGAAGAAAATAAAATTGATTATGAAACATTAATTAATGAAATAATAGATAATATTAATATTATGAAAATATCTAATAACGAAGAGTTTAATGATTTAATATAGGAAAAAATTACCAATAAAAAGAATGTATTTAATAGATAAATCTTCACATTCTATAAGTGTGGAGGTGAAAAACATGAATAAAGATTCTCTAAAAATGAGAGTACCAGGTGCAAAACAAGCTATCGAAAAAATGAAATATGAAATAGCTAACGAATTTGGTGTAAATCTAGGACCTGATGCAACAAGCCGTGCTAATGGATCAGTTGGTGGTGAAATCACAAAGAGATTAGTACAAAACGGATTAAACAACATTAGCGGAAGTTATACTCAAAGATAGTTATTTAAATTAGAGATTATTTTGGAAAAATAAATATGCTTTTTTCAGATAACCTCTTTTTTGTTATATGTATAAAAATATTTTTTTCTTTTGCAAAGTGTAAAATTTTAATATATTTTATAAAAAATGTGAAAAAAGTGTGTAATTTAACCTTATTTGTAGTATAATAAAATTATATTATAAGGGTAGTTTCAGAGTAACTATCTTTTAATAAATAAAATATTTAAGGAGGTGTCATATGAAACAAGGTAATGGAAAGATTATTGCTTTGGCTGCTCTTGCAATGGCTACTTTATCTTTAACAATTGGTTTTGCTACTTATACTCAAACATTAAATATTCAAGAAACAAAATTTGATGTTACTCCAGAAAATACATTTACTCCTAACGTTAAATATAAAGAAAATTCTGCAGTTGAAGTAGGTCATACTGGTAATGCTACAGTAACAAGTGCAGGTACAATTGATACAGAAAAGACTTTATGGTCTGGTATTCAAGTTGGTTTTACTGCACCAGGTGAGGCTGTAACACTAAAAGCTACTGTTGAAAATAAAAGTACTTTTATTGCTTACTTAGATCAAATTACAACAGGATCTAATAAGATTACTTGTGAAGCTAAAACAGGAACAGGTGTTAATAGCGCAACTCAAAATATCGATGAAGCATGTTCTGGTATTAAAGTGACTGTTACTCCAGGAACTGATACAACTAATCAAATGGTTGTAACAAGTGCAGCTGCTGGTAATGTAAGTAATATTTCAAATCATTCTTTAGCTGCTACAACTGGAACAGAAGATATTACATTAAAAATTGAATATCTTGATGGTTCTGCAGTAACTGATGGTGATTTCACTGTTACTATACCACTTATTGCTTTAACTTATAAGTCAACTGATTAATAAAAAGATATATTAAGATTATTCTTAATATACTTTAATAAAACTATTTGGAGGCAGAATGAAAAAGGGTGAATTAAAATTATTCATATTTGAATTTATTATTATATTCTTGTTGATTTTAAATAGTTTTATATCAAGCATATTAAATTATCAAAATATCCTTTTGTTATTAATTGGAATGATGATTATTACAAAATATTTATTTGGCTTTGAAAAAAAAAATAATAGATATAATAAAGAAATAATTATTAATTTATTAATAGTTATTTTAACTTGTTTTATTATTTATTATTTGTCTGGGTTAATTATTGGTTTTGTAAAAACAGATACTTTAACAAGTATTTATGGACTAACTAATTTCATAATACCTTTTACAGTATCTTTAGTTTTAAAAGAAATACTAAGATATAATTTATTAAGAAAAGGGGAAAAATCAAAATTTTTATTAGTATTAACAATTATTTTATTTATTATGTTAGATGTGACATTTACTTTAGCTAATGGTTTTACTGGGAGTAAGTATAGTAAATTCTTATTTTTTTCTCTAACTTTCTTACCATCTATTAGTAGAAATGTCACAGCTACTTATATAGCTAAAAAGATTTCTTTTATTCCTAATATCTTATGGCTTTTAATTGTTAATTTATATTCAAGTATTATTCCTATTATGCCTAGTACCGGAAATTATGTGGGATCACTATTAAAGTTATTGTTTCCCGTAATCATTTTCTATTCTGTGTTTACTTTTGTTCAAAATAGAAAAATGAATAAACCACTAAGAAATAATAATGAACATAGATTACTTGGAATTAGTTTAACTGGAATATTTGTAGCAGTTGTTGTCTATTTCTCATCAGGATTTTTTAAATATTATGCTATTGCGGTAGCAACAGGAAGTATGGTACCTAATATATCAATTGGTGATGTAGTTATTGTTAATCAAAAATATGATTTAAATGATATTAAAGTAGGCGATATTATTGCAGTTAAATATGATAATAAAATAATAGTTCATAGAATAGTCAAAATGGTAAATAATAACGATGAATTATATATTTATACTAAAGGGGATGCTAATAAATCCTTAGATAATTATGTTGTTAATAAAGATATGATAATTGGCGTTGTTAATATAAAAATACCATACATTGGATTACCAACTGTTTGGTTAAATGATTTATAAGAGGTGAAATAATGGCAAATACTGAAAAAAATAAGAAAAAAAAGGATGACGCTGTAACAAAAAAAGAAACTAAAAAAACACCTAGTAAGGTTGTTAAAACAAAGGAAAAAAGTGATTCTAAAAAAGAAGAAATTGTAAAAGAAGAAGTAAATCTTAATGAGGAAATTGAAATTTCAAAGAAACCACATGGTATGTATATTGGACTTCCTTTAAGAATTATGGGAAGAATAATATTAGTATTATTATTACTATCTTTTGGAACATATCTTTTATTAAAGACAATTTATTTAGAATCAGGTAAAAGTGTTTCTTATACAGAAAAAAGTAACATTGATTATAGTGTATGTCTAAATAATAATTCTTTTTATGAAACAAAATGTTTACCTAAAAATATGAAATATGTTGCAAGTTTAATTGATAATATTCAAGTTAAATTTGATTATAATTTTGATATTGATGAAACAAGAGATATTGATTTTAAATATAATATTGATGGTAAATTAGTTATTAAAGATAAAAGTGGAAAATCCTTTTATGAAAAAGATTATGAATTACTAAAAGAAAAAGAATTAAAAAGCACTGATAAAAATGCTAGAATATATGAAACACTTGATATTGATTATAATAAATATAATGATATTGCCAATTCTTTTAAATCAGCCTATGGGCTTGATACTGAAAGTTATCTTATTGTAACAATGAAGATTAAGAAAAATTCTTTAAATGAAGATAGTAAATTTAGTATATCAAGTGATAGTGATATGTATTTAACAATTCCTTTATCTGAAAGAGCGATTGATGTTGAATTAAACTTTGTTGATATTAATAGAAAAAGTAATATGATTGTAAGAGAAAGATTAGTTCTTAAAAATACATTATATTTAGTAGTTTCTGGATTTAGTATTTTTATGGGATTATATGTTATGATTATGACCATGAGAAAATATCGTGTTCCTGATAATAATAAAGTATATGATGCTTATATCAAGAAATTATTAAGAGAATATGATAGGTTAATTGCTGAATCGAAAACCATTATTTCCTTTGAAGATAAAGAAGTTATTAAAGTTAATACTTTTAATGAATTATTAGATATTCATGATAATTTAACTTTACCAATAATGTATTATAATGTTACAAGTCATGTTAAGAGTTATTTCTATATAGCTCATCAAAATATAGTATATTTATATACTGTTAAAGCAAGTGATTTAGAAATTACAAAGAAGAAATAATGTTATATCATATAGTCTAGATGGTGGAGAAAATTTCGCTGGTAATATGGATTTTTCAACATTTACAACATACTTTAATAATACTTTAGTATTTGGTGCGGGTCATGATGAAAATTTAAGAAGATTTCTTAAGGGTACATTAAGTAATATTCATGTTAAAGTATATTAAAAGAGAATTTATTCTCTTTTTTGTTGATAAAATTTTTTCTTAATGATAAACTAAACTTAATTAATGGAGGGAATATGAATGAAATAAAATGTCCTAATTGTGGAAAAATATTTAAAATAGATGAAATGGATTATGCATCTATTGTTAAACAAATAAGGGATCATGAATTTGAAAAAGAATTAAAAAGAGAAGAAGATAATTATAATAAAGATAAAGAATTATCTTTAAAATTATTAGAATCTAAATTAAATGAAGAGTATCATAGTAAAATAAATGATAAAGAAATATTGATTAAAGACTTAGAAAATAAATTAAAAATTCAAGAAGAATTATTAACAAAAAATATGGAAATAAAATACCAAAATGATTTAAATAAGAAAGAAATAGAAATAAATAATTTAAAAAATAAATTAGATATTTTAGATAATGAACATCAAATAAAAGAAGCTTCTATTAAAGAAAAATATGAAAGTAAGTTAAAAGATAAAGAAGAACAAATTGCTTATTATAAAGATTTTAAAGCAAGACAATCTACTAAAATGGTTGGAGAGTCCCTTGAAGTTCACTGTAGTAATGAATTTAATAAACTAAGACCTCTTTTTAAAAACGCTACTTTTAATAAAGATAATGATAGTAAAACAGGTTCTAAGGGAGATTTTATCTTTAGAGATTTTGATGATAATCATAATGAAATAGTATCTATTATGTTTGAAATGAAAAATGAAAATGATTTAACCGCTACAAAACATAAAAATGAAGATTTTCTAAAAGAACTAGATAAAGATCGTAGAGAAAAGAATTGTGAATATGCGGTACTAGTATCACTTTTAGAAATTGATAATGATTATTATAATGAAGGTATAGTAGATGTATCTCATTTATATGATAAGATGTATGTAATAAGACCACAATTTTTTATACCAATGATAACATTAATTAGAAATTTATCTAGTAAAGCACTAGAATATAAAAAAGAGTTAAATATTCTAAAAAATCAAAATATTGATATAACACACTTTGAAGATAATATTAATAAATTTAAAGAAGGTTTTGGAAGAAATTATCGACTTGCTTCTGAAAGATTTAGTAAAGCAATAAATGAAATAGATAATACTATTGACCATTTGAATAAAATTAAAGAGAATTTACTTAAAACAGATGATAATTTAAGACTTGCTAATAACAAAGTAGAGGATTTAACTATAAAGAAATTAACATATAATAATGAAACAATGAAAAAGATGTTTAAAGATCTAGAACAAGAAAAACTTGATTTATCATGAATTTGATGATATAATAAAAAACCAATGGGGGAGTATATGGAAAAAATTAGTTTAGAAAATATTTTATCTGGTTTATTATTTTTAGGATTTGACAAGGTTGATAGTTTATTACTAGGTTATACAACAGAAGAATTATTAAAAAGTAAATTGTACCACTTTGTTATGGAAGATGATATATCTTCTACTTTATATAATCATCTTGATTATGTTGATGGAGTGTATCAATATCAAGAGGGAGAGAATTTAGATAGTATTATTAAATTAAAAAATTTAAATGTTCCAATGAAATCATTTTTAGCATTAAATTCAAATAAAAAAGTGATAGAATGTTTAAAAACTTTGGATTTTAAAAATATTATCATAAAGAAAATATCTAGTATAGGGATAAATAATATAGACGAGATGAACTACTTATTTAGTGATAAAGAAAAAGACATTATCATGAATATTTTCGGAATAAGATTAGATAACCAAAAAAAGAAAAATTTTAGATAAATAAAAAAATCATTCACATGATTTTTTTTTTAATGATGATGTAATGGAATATCTTTAAATTCAACATGACATTCTCTTTCATCACATATATTTTCTTCAGTTTCTAATATAGCATGACATATATTAAATTCTTGTAGTTCTTCTCTAATCTTTTTCTTAATTTTAGAAATATCTTTAACCTTTGTTACAATATGCATTGTAGCATAATTATGAAATCCATCAATACTCCAAATATGAATATGATGAATATCATCTATTCCTTTAATCAATAGTAAATGTTCTTTTAATTTATCTAAATCAATATCCTTTGGTATTTTTTCTAAGAAAATATCTAAAACATCTTTTAAATTTTTAAGAGCATTAATTAAAATAAATATAGAAACACCAATACACATAATAGAATCAAGTAATCTAATATCAGTAAAATTCATAATAATTGATCCTATTAAAACAATAACCCAACCAAGGACATCTTCTAACATATGAAGATTTACAGATTTTTGATTAAGAGAATCACCATCTCTTGTAACATAAGCTGCTATTGAATTTAGTATAACTCCAAAAATAGCAAAGATAATCATACCATTATAATTTATTTCTACTGGATTAAATAATCTTTTAACAGCACCTATTATTACCAAAATAGATCCAATTAACAAGATGCTTGTTGTAATAACACTACCAAGTACCGAATATCTAATATACCCATAAGTATATGTATTATCAGCTTTTCTTTTGCTTTTCTTCTCAAGAAAATAAGATATTCCAATAGATAAAGAATCACCTAAATCATGTAATGAATCAGAAAGTATTGCGATAGAATTAGTAAATATTCCACCAAAAAATTCTATTATCGAAAATGATAAATTAAGAATAAAAGCAAGAAAGATATTTTTTTCTGTTTTCACATTATCACCTCATAAGATATTATATAAAAAATCAAAAAAAATATCAAATGTCAATTTAAAAAAAATGAACTAATTAAATTAGTTCATATAAATACATCTTTGGTGCGAATGAGGAAGTATTTTACAACTCACTCGCATTGGACAATTGACTTTTATCAATCACTGATAATAATATAACATTAAACATTTCATAATACAAGTTTTTTTCATTGTATTCCATAAAAATTATAACTTTAATATAAAAATTACTGTATTTAAAAACAATAAAAACCATTAGAATTTTATTTCTGATGGTCATTTTTGTAAAAGAGGTTTAATAACACAGTTTATAAACTAAAATGTATTTTTTTTAGATATAACTAAATATCGTTAGTAAGAACTTTGCCATGATTGACCAGAACTAATTCCATAATCACCATCACCAAACTCCATATTTCCATTTGGATAAATTGTAAAACTACGTCCAACATGACCATGGTACCAATCATTATCGTCATCATATTTTGAATTATCCGTATTATCACATCCTTCGAAACCATATACACTAACACATGCATTGTGTGCCTTTGTCATATTATCATTAAAAATTGGTCTTTCATCATCACTACTTTCATCAACACCACCTCTTAAACAATAAAGATTTTCGCCACGATTATCATAAGTACCAGTACCATAAGTACATACATAGATTTGTTCTACCTCAGAATCATTGTTTAAGGCATAAGCAAAAAACCAATCCGGAAAGACACTATAATCAGTATGAAAATCATAAAAATCATCACCTATATTTCCGTCTAATTGTTCTCCAATAGCTCCTTCTGTTATTCCATAAACACATTGCGAAGTTGGACAAATAAATATGTCTTCTTCTGAAGAACTATTTGTTCCATTTGAGTTAGTTACCCAAGTTCCTTCTTGTGATACTGCTTTTATTTTAAATGATAATGGTGTCTGTGTATTTTGTAATGCATTCCATTCACTTGTTGTTAATACTGTTCTTCCTGCTACCCAATCTGTTGTCGTTCCATTTGTATCTGTTTCAGGGTCACTAGCATTATATGTATCACTTATTGCTATCTTACTACTATCTAAATATGCTTTTATTGTTAATGTTCCATCTATTCCAGTTGCTCCACTAGGAATAAATCCTATTAATACTTGTTCGCCATTTGTTGCTTCTCCTGTAGCATTTAATTGATATACAGGACTACTTTGTCCTCTTGCAGTAAAATAACTATCACTATTTGTGCCTATTACATTAGGGTCTCCTGATTGTACTGGTGTTGCACTATAACTTGCTATATAGTTTATTGGTATTGTTTTTGCACTTTGACCACTTCCAATAGTATTATTTACATCAACAATACTTATTTCAAATTCTTCACCATCAGAGTATGTTGTATCTCCCCAAATTCTAACTGATACTGCATCTAAATTAGCATTTCCTGCATCTGTTGCACTCATTGGAAATACATTTGTTAAATTTAATGTATTACTTTGTGATGTATTAAAACTAATTCTTCCTACTCGAATTGTATTAGCAGTACCTGTTCTAGTGTAATTGAAAAATGCATAGGTGACACCACCTAATAACATTACTAAAGCAAATGCACCAATTACTAAATACATTTGCTTTTTTGTTTTAATCATTTTTAACCTCCAAATATCTTATAAATCAATTATAATTTGCAATTTGCGGACCCCGTTCACTAAACTGTGTCTCGGGTATTTCCTTTCTTATTTTTTTAAACACTTTTATTTTATAATTTTTTTACATTAATTATC
>CACZTI010000064.1 GCA_902783985.1 uncultured Erysipelotrichaceae bacterium
ATATTCATCTTTTCTATTTAAGAAATAATTATATACATATCTTGATGAACCTATATTTTTATTAATTAATATTTCTTGTTCTTTTGTGGGATATAATCTAAACTTATATGCTTTAAATATTCTCATTTCATCACCTATTCTTGATACATCATATCATAACTAGGACATTGTATCAAGAATATTACATAATTTTACATATATTTTTTGGAAGAGATATATCCTAGTATATGAAAAAAGAATATTTGTGTTAAATATTCTTTTTTGGTTTTTTCTTTTTTAAACTATCAAATAGAAGGATAATACCTGTAAAGACAACATAGAAATAGAAACCAATACCTCTTGTTAGTAACATTGATGAATCAACAATTGCTGCCATAATTAGAGGTTTATAAATGATTCCAAAGCCAGTTTCATTAACACCAACAGTTCCTGGAAGTGGTAAAATAGAAACTGATAAATAAAGAACTGATTGTAGGCTTGTTATTTGAAGATAGTTTAGATTTTCCACACCAAGTGCTAAATATACGAAATAGGCAACACTATGATATGATATTAACTGACATAAACTTGTTAAAATACTTTTTAGAAGAACTGTTTTATTTTTCTTTATAAAATCAGTACTATCATGATATTCTTTTAAATTATTAGTCATCTTTTCTTTAATACTAACTGCTTTTTCATGACTAAATTTATCAAGTAATTTATATATTATATTTAATAATTTATTAGCTAGTTTTTTACTAAACATCGCAAGTAAACTAATGGTTATAATTGCAAGATTGACAATTACACCAATGAAAAAGAAATATTCAAAGAAACCTAGACTAGTTATATAATTAAAATTGTAGATATATCCAAAGACTCCAAGTAATAACATACACGATAGGTATGAGAATGATTGTACGAGAATTGATACTGTGGCATTAGTATAAGTTATATTATCTTTATGCATATAGTATACTTGTACAGGTTGACCACCAGTTGCTGCTGGAGTTATCGCACTGAAAAAGAATCCGACAATGGCATATTTTAATGAATCTTTAAAAGAAGCTTTTTCATTTAATAAATTTAAATTACGATATAAATTAACGGCTTCAAAATAAATATTACCGAAAGCTACTATTAAAGCTAATAAAATAAATAATAAATTAGTATTTGAAAGAGCAGCTTGTAATCCTTTACGATCAATTTTTCGAAATATAAAATAGTATGTTAACATAATTAAGGTAATTAAAAAAGATATGTTTTTAATCAATTTTTTAGTTTTATTTTTTTCTTTTTTATTTTTCATTTTTACCTCTACAATAGATAAGTATATCATGTTTTTATTGTTAAGTAAATTATTTTAAAAAAAATCTTGTTAATTACAAGAAATTTTCTTTTTGATTCTTTGATAAATTTTTAAGATGTTTTCTAATATATTGGTAATAATACATATCAATAGGGCAGAGATTACATCAAAAATATAATGTTGTTTTACTAATAATGTAGATATAATAATTAGTAGTGCAATAAAAGTAATAATAAATTTATTTCTTTTAGAAATGTTTGATGATAATGTGCTGTATATTACTTGAAAAGAAAATAAACAGTGGATAGATGGAAAACAATTTAATGGTGGATTATCATATAAAAAGGTTAATTTAATAATAAAATTGGTTATTGGAGGTAAATCAGGAATAATAGGTCGATACATGATTGTTGGATATAATATAAAAATTATGTCACATATAATATATCCAATAGTTCCAGATATAATTCCTTTATAATATGTTTCAGGATCTTTTCTATATAGATAATATAAAACAATTAAGGTAAATGGATAAAAGATATTATAAATATAGATAAAATAACCAATAAAAGGAATTTGATCATCTAAATAATAATTAATGTAATTAGGATTAGTTTGGAAAAATTTTAATCCATAATACATTAATGATTGACCACCTAATAGAATTATAATGGTAATAATAAACATTTCATTTTCTTTAATAAACTTCTTTATCTTCTTCATTTTTAACTAACATTCCTTTCTTTCGTCCCTTCGGTCCTCCGAAAGGCACACATTGTAATTAAAATAAATCTAATTCTTTGAT
>CACZTI010000065.1 GCA_902783985.1 uncultured Erysipelotrichaceae bacterium
TTACTTGAATTTTTTTATGTAAATTTATAAATTTTTCATCTGTAAAGCTCCTTTCAAAATAATTCCACTTTCATTTTAGAATAAAGAAAATATAATAAAGATATTATTTTTCTTGTAAAATAAAATATTTAATGATATCATTATAAATGATAAAAAACTTAAAAAAAGAAAGAAGGAATTAAATTGAGTAAAATTAAAATTTTTGCTTTAGGTGGACTTAATGAAGATGGCAAAAATATGTATGTTGTTAAAGTAGATAATGATATTTTTGTATTTGATGCTGGTCTTAAATATCCTAAAGATCATATGTTAGGTATTGATTACATCATACCAAGTTTTGATTATTTAAAGAAAAATATAAAAAATATTAAAGGTATTTTTATAACTCATGGACATGAAAGTAATATGGGAGCATTATCTGATATCATTGTGGATTTACCTGATATTTCTATTTATGCTTCAAAATTTACATGTGAAATTATTAAAATGCAGTTTGCAAACGATGATATAAAAAATTATAATTTAATAGAAATACATGAAAATAAAATCCTTAAATTTGGTGATAATAGTATTTTACCAATAAGTGTTAGTCATTCTATACCAGAAAGTATGTGTTTTGTATTAAATACAAATGATGGTTCTATTGTATATACTGGTGATTTTATTTTTGATCCAGGTATGCAAGGATCATATAAAATGGATTTAGGAAAATTAGCTGAGGTTGGGAAAAATGGTGTATTATGTTTAATGAATGAAAGTCTTTACGCTAACCACACTGGTTTTACAAGTCCAAATCATCGTGTTAATCATTTTATTAGAGAGCAATTAAATAATTATTCTGATAGATTTATTATGAGTGTATTACCAGCTCATATCTTTAGACTTCAAGAAATATTTGATGAAGTGGAAAGTACAAATAGAAAAATAGTTATTGTTGGTAAACAACTTATTAATTTAATACATATGTGTTTAAGAAACAAGTATTTAAAAATTAATCCATTAAGATTAGGTAATTTATCAGATATTAATGATAAGGGTGTTGTAATATTAATCAGTGATGGTAAAGAAAAACCTTATGCCAATATTGAAAGAATTATTAAAGGAAATGACAAAATTATTAAACTTCGAGAAACAGATACTATTTTTATAACAGAACCAATGTATGTTGGAACAGAAAAAAGAATGGTAACTATTATGGATGAGATTGCTAAATTAAATATTAATGTTATTAGTTTATCAAGTAAAAAACATCTATTAGAACATCCATCAAGAGAAGATTTAATGTTAATGATTAATTTAATGAAACCAAAATATTATTTTCCAGTTAAAGGAGAGTATAAAGAACAATATAAAAATGCCTTTATTGCTACTAAATGTGGTATTCCAAAAGAAAATATTATTTTAAAACAAAATGGTGATGTAGTTACTTTTGTAAATGGAAAAATGATTGATAATTATGATAAAGTAGATATTGATGAAATATTAATTTCGGGAAAAAGTTCTGATGATATAGGAGAAATTGTTTTAAAAGATCGTGAAATGCTTGCTGATAGCGGTATTGTTATTGTATCAACAACTTTAGATAAAGAAACAAAAGAAATATTATCTGGTCCTTTTACATCAACAAGAGGATTTATCTATGTTAAAGACAATATGGATATATTAAAAGAAAGTGAAGTTATATCATCTCAAGTAATTAAAAATTATCTTGTGGCAAATGAATCTCTTGATTATAATGCTATAAGATATGAAATAAGAGAGAAACTTGGAAAATATTTTTATCAAGAGACTGAATCTCGTCCAATTATTATTGTTATTATTCAAGAAGTATAAAGATATAAAGATATTGTAACAAAATACTTGCAATAGTTAAAAAATATGGTATAATTATTATGTTGAGTGGGGAAACCCACTCCTTTAATTTATCTTTAGGAGGGATTATGGAAGAGAAAATTAAAAATAAAATAGGAAATAGTTTAGATAATCTTAATTTATTTATTGATAGTATTAAGTATGAAAAAGAAGGAAATAATAATTATTTAAGAATTTGTTTAGATAGTAGTGATATTATTGATGTTAAAAAAATAGTAGAAGCTACTAAAATAATTAATCCTTTAATTGATGAATTAGATTTAATTAATGAAGAATATATTTTAGATGTATATGGAAAGAGTAAAGGTGAATAATGAAAAAGAAAGAAGAAACAAGAATTGATCCTAAAGTAGAATTTTTAGGAGCATTGGATGCAATTGTTAAAGAAAAAGGAATTGATAAAGCTAAAATATTAGAAGCAATGGAGCTTGCCCTTACTGCTGCTTATAAAAAGCATACTGGTAAAAGTAATGGTAAAGCTAAAGTTGATCCTGTAACTGGAGAAATTAAAGTATATTCATATGTTACAGTGGTAGAAGAAGTAACAAATCCTGAAATAGAGATAAGTTTAGAAGATGCTAAAAAAATAAATAAAGATTTAGAAATTGGGGATACTATTGATACTGAAGTACCTACAGATGATTTTGGAAGAGTGGCTGCAAGTACTGCTAAACAAGTTGTTGTTCAAAAAGTAAGAGAAGCAGAAAGACAAATGATTTTAGATGATTTTCAAGATAAAAAAGATGAATTACTTGTGGGAACAGTAGCTTTGGAAGATACTGATAACTATTATATTAATCTTGGAAGAAGTAATGGAGTACTTCCAAAAAGAGATATTATTCCAGGTGAAAAAATAGTTATGGGAAGTACCATTAAAGTTTATGTTACTAAAATAGATAATTCTGGAAGAAATTTGGTTATTAAATTATCAAGATGTCATTTTGGTTTTGTTAAAAGATTATTTGAACATGAAATACCAGAATTTAGTGATGGAACACTTATGATGTATTCTGTAGCAAGAGAACCAGGTGTTAGAAGTAAAGTTGCAGTATACTCTGAAAGACCTAACTTTGAACCAATAGGTGCTTGTATTGGAGAAAAAGGTGTTCGTATTGCTAATATTATTAAAGAATTAGGTGGAGAGAAAGTAGATATTGTCAAATATGATAAAGATCCTAAAATCTTTATTGAAAATGCTTTGTTACCAGCTAAGAATTTAACGGTTTTAATAACTAATGAAAAGGATAAAGAAGCCATTGTTATTGGAGATAAAGATAACTACTCATTAGCTATTGGTAAAAAAGGAATTAATGCCCGACTTGCAAGTCGTTTAACAAAGTTTAAAATAGAAATTAAAAATATGGAAGAAGCAAGTGAAATGGGAATTAATATTAAAGGTGAATAATGAAAGAGAGAAAAATACCTTTAAGAACATGTGTGGTAACTAAAGAGAAATATCCTAAAATGGAATTACTTCGGATCGTTAGAACACCAGAAGGTTTAGTTAAAGTAGATCAAACTGGTAAAATGAATGGCAAAGGTGCATATATTAAAAAAGATATTAGTGTTTTAGAAAAAGAAATAAAAAATAAAATACTTGCTAAACACTTAGAATGTGATATACCAAATAGCATATATGATGAAATAAGAAATATAATAAATAATTAGATAGGTGGTGAGAATATGAATATTTTAGAATATTCACAAGATGTCGGAAAAGAAGTTTCAGAAATTATCGAGTTATGTAAAGAACTTGGAATTAAAAAAAATAAAGAAGAAGACTTCTTAACAGATGAAGAAATTACTATCTTAGATAATGAAATAGATAGTATGAAAGAGAATACAAACCCTGATTATGAACTAGATGAAGAATTAGAAGAGAAAGTATCAAATCTTGTTGATAGTATTGATATTGATTTAGATGAAGTAGATACTCGTCCAGAAAAACTTAAAAAACAAGAAAAACAAAATAAAGTAGTTAATAATAATTTTAATAAAAATAAATATTTAAAAGGTAAAAAAGAAATATATAAGCATCGTGATAAATTAATGGATAATAAAGTTATGGATGATACTATTATTTATCATGATGGAATGACTGTTGGTGATATTGCCGATAGTTTAGCGGTATCAGCTTCTGAAATTATTAAAAAACTATTTAATTTAGGTATTATGGCTACTATTAATCAAGAAATACCTTTTGATACTTGTGAAATGATAGTTATTGATTATGATAAAAAATTAACAAGAGAAGAGAAAACAGATAAATCTAATTTTGAGGAATATGAAATTGTTGATAGAGAAGAAGACTTAGAACCTCGTGCACCAATTATTACGATTATGGGTCATGTAGATCATGGTAAAACAACTCTTCTTGATACAATAAGAAAAACAAACGTTGCCGAAGGTGAAGCCGGAGGAATTACCCAAGCTATTGGAGCTTATCAAGTAGAAGTAAATGGTAAAAAAATAACTTTCATTGATACTCCAGGACATGAAGCTTTTACCGAGATGAGAAGTCGTGGTGCTAGTGTCACTGATATCGTTATCTTAATTGTAGCTGCTAATGATGGCGTTATGCCACAAACAAAGGAAGCTATTGATCATGCTAAAGCAGCAGGTGTACCTATTGTTGTAGCAATTAACAAAGTTGATTTACCAGATGCTAATGTAGACCGTGTATTAACAGAACTTACCGAAAATGGTCTTATTCCTGAAAAATTCGGTGGAGATGTGGTAACTTGTAATATTTCTGCTAAAAAAGGTACAGGAATAGATGAACTATTAGACACTATTTTATTAATTAGTGAAATGAAAGAATTAAAAGCTAATCCAAATCGTTACGCTACTGGAACTGTTCTTGAAGCAAGAAATGATAGTAAAATAGGAAGTATTGTAAGTTTGCTTGTCCAAAGTGGTACTTTAAGACTTGGTGACCCTGTTGTTATCGGAAATAGTTATGGAAAAATAAGAAGTATTAAAGATGATAAAGGAAATAATATTACGATGGCAGGACCATCAACTCCAGTTGAGGTAACAGGTATTACTGAACTTCCTCTAGCAGGAGATAAATTTATGGCTTTTGAAACAGAAAAGGAAGCAAGAAATGTATCAGAAGAACGTAAACTTCGTAGTAATCATAAAGATACCAATCGTTCTGGAATGAGTTTAGATGAACTTTATAACATGGTAAAAGATGGTGTTAAAGAAATAAGTGTTATCTTAAAATGTGATGTTAAAGGTAGTGAAGAAGCAGTACGTGGATCATTATCTAAAATCAATGTTGATGGTGTTAAAGTAAATGTTATAAGAAGTGGTGTAGGAACTATTACTGAAAGTGATGTAAAGTTAGCCAGTGCTTCAAATGCCATTATTATTGGATTTAATGTAAGACCTACTAATAAAACTAGTGATTTAGCAAAAGAATCTTCTGTTGAAATAAGACTATATAATATTATTTATAAAGTTATTGAAGATATGGAAGCGGCTATTAAAGGTATGTTAGATCCTGTATATGAAGAAAAAGTTACAGGAGAAGCCGAAGTAAGACAAATCTTTAAATTCTCTAAAATTGGTAATATTGCTGGAAGTCATGTAACTAAAGGTTCTATTAAAAATGGAAGTGAAGCAAGAGTAATAAGAGATGGCATAGTGATTTATACAAGTAAGATTGCATCTCTTCAAAGAGAAAAAGATGCAGTAAAAGAAGTTAATTCAGGATATGATTGTGGTATTACTATAGAAGATTATCAAGATATTCGTGAAGGTGATATCATTGAAACATTTGAAATGATAGAGGTTAAATAATGAGTGTTAAAATAGAAAGACTAAATAATTTATATTTAGCTGAATTATCTAAAATAATTTTTAAAGAAATAAAGAATCCTTTAATTAAACAAGTAAATTTAACTGCGGTTGAAATAACTAATGATTTATCTTTTGCTAAAGTATATTTTACTTGTATGGATAATGATAAAGATAAAGTATTAGCTGATCTAGAGGAAGCTAAAGGTTTTTTAAGAAGTAAACTTGCTGAGACTATTGATTTAAGACATACACCAGAACTTATCTTTCAATATGATAATTCTATTGAATATGGTAATAATATTGAAAAAATAATTGAAAAAATCCATGAGAAAGATGATGATAAATAATCATCTTTTTTTATGTAAATTTACTTGAAAATAGATAAAAATTTTTCTAAAATGAACTATAGGAATTACTGTTTAAAAGAAAGGAATGATTAATGAAAGAATTAAAAACAATGGATATACCAAAAGAAGAA
>CACZTI010000066.1 GCA_902783985.1 uncultured Erysipelotrichaceae bacterium
ATAATTTTTTTCAAATTTACAATATATTTTGCAATATAATGGTATATTTTTTATAATTTAATAAAAATATGCTGAATTCATCCCCAATTTATTTAATAGAAGTTGGGGAATTCTTCCCGTTTTAGTTAAAAAAATAAGAAAAAATTACTTATTATTCTCATTATTTCTTTTAATCTTTATGATTATATATGAATCATTTAGTCATGAAGTATATTCAAGTTTTATGATATATGCTTTTACCATCCCTTTAATCTTTGGATTTATCCTAAGTTATATCAAAAAAGATTATTTAAATACCATTTATAATTTAGGTATTGTAACTTTATCCATAGGTTCTATCTTTCAAGGAGTTTTAGAAATATATGGAACAACCAATAGATTAGTATATATATACTTAATATGTGGAATAATCTTAATAATAATAGGAATAACAAAAAAGTTATAAAAAATAGAAAATGGAGTAATACTCCAATATTATAAAAAATCTCTTTACATTAGGGATTTTTTTATATGAAATTTTTATGAAAAATGTTGTTTTATGTCGAAAATTATGATACACTTAATTAGTAAACTAAAGGTAGTAAAGATAACCATAATTACTTACAATAAGCCTTTCGTTACATGGAATCTAGAAGTAAAGGAGGTGTGAAAATGAAAGGAAACAAGAAGTTATTAATTGTTGCAGTATTATTATTACTAGTAGCTGTAAGTTATACTACTTATGCTATTTATAAAACCAAAGTAGCTGGTAAAGCTGAAGTATCTACTGCTGTATGGAATGTTAAATTTACAGATGGAACTGAAGAAATTACAACAACAAAAAATCTTGAATTAACATGTGAAAACAATGCTCATGTTAAAAATGGTAAGATTGCTCCAGGTGCTACTTGTACTGGAGCAGTAACAATTGATGCTACAGGAACTGAAGTTGATGTTGCTTATACAGTACAAGCTGGTACTCCAACTGCAACTAGTGGTCCACTTAGTGGTGATGAAAACGATTGGACTGTAAATGTTACTGATAATGGAAATGGACAAATATCATATGAAGCTAATCCTCAAACAGCAACTGTTACAGTATCACTTGCTTGGGATGATGTAGATGATAGCGTTGTTGCTACTGGTGCAACTGCTGATGTTATCAATGATGCTGATACAGCATTAAATGGAACTACTATTACAGTACCATTAACATTAACAGCTAAACAAGTTGTTGGTGCTTAATATAACAAAGAATAATGAAAATTATTCTTTCGTTTAAAGTCTATAAAGTTTATAGACTTTAAAGGGTAGGATAATGGAGTGTGAAATATGAAAAGGAAAGAAGATAATAATAAGACACTTGATTGGATTATCAAGATTGTTTTAATTGTAATTATTATTTTTTTATTAATACATAATTGTTGTCTTATAAAGAAGAATAAAGAATATGAAAATTCTGGTGGAAACATTGATATCATTGAAATAGGTTGTGATGATAATAAATGTAAACCGATACCAAAAGAAATCGAAAGTATTGCTTTTGATGATAATAAAGTAAGTATTAAAAAAGGAGATAGTCTTAAATTAATTGTTTCTATTAATCCTGTGGAATTATCATCAAGTAAACTTACTTGGAAAAGCAGTGATGATAGTATTGTAACAGTAGATGAATTTGGAATAATAAAAGGAATAAAAAATGGTAAAGCAATAATTACGGTAACCACTCCTAATGGAAAAACAGCAACTTGTACTGTTGAAGTAGTTAATGATTCGGTTAATGTTAAAAAAATTAATTTAACTGTACCTAAAAATACAATTACAGTTGGTTCAGTTACTCAAGTTAAAGCTAAAGTAGAACCAAGTAACGCAACTAATCGTGAATTAGTATGGACAAGTAGTGATCCATCAGTTGCTACTGTTGATTCTAATGGTATTGTTAAAGGTATAAAGAATGGCGTTGTAACTATAACTGCTAAAACAAAAGATGGCAAAGTAGTTGCAAGTATAAAATTGACAGTTAAAGTACCTGAACCAGTAGTTGAAAATATTAAATTTTCTCAAGATAATATTAGTATTAAAAAAGATGATACATTAGGATTAACTGTTATTGTAACACCAAGTGAATTATCATCAAGTAAACTTACTTGGAAAAGTAGTAATGAAAGTATTGTAACAGTAGATGAATCCGGAAAAATTAAAGGTATTAGTGTAGGAACAGCAACAATAACCGTAACAAGTGCTAATGGAAAAACAGCAACTTGCAAAGTTAATGTTACTGAAGAAGCAATTGAAGTACAAGAAATAGTTCTTACACCATTAGAAAAAACAATCGGAAATGGTAGAACAACTCAAGTAATTGCGGATATTTTACCTGAAAATGCTACAAACCGTGAATTAGTATGGACTAGTAGTGATCCATCAGTTGCTACTGTAGATGCTAATGGTGTTGTTAAAGGTATTAGAAATGGTATTGTAACCATTACCGCAAAAACTAAAGATGGTAGGGTAGTTGCAAGTACTAAAATAATTATTGATGAAAATATCAATAATGAAAAATTAAGTGTTTATGATGATGAACATACACCAGTAACCTGGGATGGAGCAAATGACTTAAAGATTTTTGAAAAAACACTTTACACAATGGATGGTAAAATAGCTCCTGAAAGTAGTAATACATATCAATTTGTGGTTAGAAATAACACAAAATATAATATAAAATATGATATTGATTTTATTGAAACTAATCCATATAACATTAATATGAAATATAAACTTAAAAAGAATGATACATATCTAATTGACCATTATGTATCAGCAAGTGAATTAAATATTAATGACATGACACTAGATAGTAGTAATAATGATACTTATTATCTAGAATGGAAATGGGTAAGTAGTGATAATGATACTCAAATTGGTAAAACAGAAAATGCTAACTATGGATTAAAAATCGAAATAAAGGCAGAAAGTACTGATGGTTAAGATATATAAAATATTTGTTAATACATTATTTATTATCTTAATAGCAGTTTTAGGAATATATGTCTTCTTTAGATTTACTAATAAAGTTGTAATATATAGTGTTAAAACTGGGTCAATGGAAGATAATATTCATGTTGGTGATTATATCTTAATATATAAAAAGAATGATTATAATGTAGGTGATGTTGTAACATATCAAAAAGATAATTATTTTATAACTCATCGTATAATTAGAACAGAAAATAACTATTTTATTACCAAAGGTGATGCTAATAATACTGAAGATGAAAAAATTGATAAAAGTGTGATTGTTGGTAAAGTTATTATTTCGGGTGGAATCTTAAATATAATAGTAAAATATAAATTTTCCATAGCTGCTATCTTTCTTGCTTTATATCTAATTAGTTGTTATTTTGGAAAAGATGAAGAAGAGAAAAAAATAGATAATGATTTTTTAGAAGATCAAAGTGATGATCCAAATGATGCAAATAAAGATTTAGAAACAAGTGATAATGAAATTATTAATGAACAAGAAGAAACTACTTTAGAAAATAATGAATCAAAAGAAATTGAGATAACAGATGAAAGTACTAATAAAGAAAGTGATGAAATACAAGAAAAATCAACTGTTATTGAAGAAGAACCAAAAAAAGAAAATGAAATTAATAATGACACAGAAATAAATAATACTGAAGAAGTAGTAAATAAAGAAACTGCTGATGATAAAGTGATAGAAGAATCTATCGAAAATAAAGAAAATATTGTTGAATCAAAAGAAGAAACAATAGTGCCAACAAAAAAGAAAACAACAAGAAAAAAGAAAAATAATAGTTAATAGAAAGTAGATTACATCTACTTTCTATTTTGTAATAATAAAAAAGTGAGATTATTATCCCACTTTGATATTTTTGTTAAAAAATTATTTTTTATTTTTTTCAGCATTATTGACATTAGTATTTAATTCTAATTTATAAGCATTACTTAAATCTCTTCCAATTACTTTATTTTTTACTTGTTTTTCCTCACCAGGAGCAAGAGTTATAGCAGAACCAATAAATATATTGGAAATAATATGGTACAATTAAAAACTAAACACACGGGTTAAAAAAATAATAAAAGATGAAGAAATAACTAAAAAAACAGTTGTTTCTTTTTTTAAAATCTCGTAGAATAATATATGACACATTGAGAGTTTTCAAATGTAAACACACGTAAAACAATCCGTTTAATAAAAATATGAACAAAAAAATAAATGATATGGTAAGTTTAGGATACACTAATACAGAAGTCTTAGAAATTACTAGGATTTTTCCTAAGGTTTTTAGTTTAAATATTGAACCAATAAATAAAAAAATGAATAATATGATAAAACTAGGTTATACAAAAGAAGAAGTAATTAAAATAAAAGTAGAATTTCCATCTATTTATGGTGCAAGTATTAAAAATATAAATCAAAAAATTAAATTTTATGATACCATTGGTATGCATGAGTTAGCAATAAAAGATACGAAACAATTAATTCAA
>CACZTI010000067.1 GCA_902783985.1 uncultured Erysipelotrichaceae bacterium
AAGAAAGGAATGATTAATGAAAGAATTAAAAACAATGGATATACCAAAAGAAGAAATAGTAATAGAAAATTTAATTTATGAAATAAGAGGTAAACAGGTAATAATAGACTCTGATTTAGCTAGATTGTATGAATGTGCTAATGGTACAAAAGATATAAATAAAGCAGTTAAGAGAAATATCAATAGATTTCCAGAAAGTTTTATGTTTCAGTTATCAGATGATGAATATGAAAATTTGAGGTTCCAAACTGGAACCTCAAAAGTAAGAGGTGGAAGAAGATATAATCCATATGTTTTTACAGAGCAAGGTGTTGCCATGCTTTCAAGTGTTATTCATACGGAAATTGCAATAAAAATGAGTATTCAAATAATTAATGCCTTTGTAATTATGAGAAAGTATATATCAAATAACTTAATTGAACAATGGTATATAAATAAATTAGTATTAGAACATGATTCAGATATAAAATTATTGAAGGAATCATTTGGAAAAATAGAAGAAAAAAGAAAAGTTAACGAAATATATTTTAATGGACAAATATATGATGCATATTCTAAAATACAAGATATATTTAAAATTGCAACAAATAAATTAATAATTATAGATGCTTATGCTGATAAAACAATATTAGATATTATTAAAAGATTAAATGTTTCTGTAACCATTATAACTAAAAAAGATAATCTTTTGACACGTCAAGATATTAAAAAATATAATAGTCAATATCATAACTTAAAGGTAATATATGATAATACATTCCATGATAGATATTTTATGATAGATGATAATGATATTTACCACTGTGGAACAAGTATAAATAGAATTGGATATAAAACATTTTCCATTAATCTAATAGGTGATGTTGAGGTACGTAAAATGCTTTTTAATAAAGTAAACAGTATTATATAGATTATAATTATTTATATAACATGATATTTGAAATATTATTTTTTGTCTATTTGACACTTTTAATTAGTATAAAATATTCTTTTATGTTATTATAAGTATGTAGTGCATAAATAGAAACATAAATATGTTCTTAAATATGGGAATATTATTTATTTATGTTTTATGTTAATATAACTTAACTGGAGGGAAAGTATGACAAAAGAAGAATTAAATAAATTAAAGGAATGGATATCAAATTTATCACCTGATGAAAGAAAAGAAAGGAAGTTATATCTAAGAGAGTTAGCAAATGGAGAGATGCAAGGACCTCCTGTAGGATACGCTAGTATTGATAAACCATGGTTAAAATCATACGAAAAGGATGTTCTATTAAAGAGTATTCCTAAAATGAAAATGTTTGAATATTTATACAATAATAACAAAAATAATTTGGATTGTACCGCAATAAATTATTTTGGAAATAAGATATCTTATAAAAATTTATTTATTAACATAGATAAAGCATTAAAATCATTTTCCATGTTTGGTATAAAAAAAGGAGATGTTGTAACCATTTGTATGCCTACGCTACCAGAATCTATTTATGCCATGTATGCCTTAAATAAAATGGGAGCAGTGTGTAATTTATTGGATCCAAGAATAAATGCTGAACAAATTGAAGAAAGTATAAATTCAACCAAAAGTGAATATGCTATAATTATTGATTTATGTCATCCTAAATTTGATAAAATAATGGATAATACAAGTTTAAAAAAAATTATCGCTGTATCAGTTAGTGATTCACTTCCATTTGTATTAAATTGTGGTATGAGATTAAAAAATTACATAAAATATTTAAAATCTAAAGAAAAACCATTAACTTCAAATGATATTTATATGAATTGGAGTGATTTTATAGAATATGGTAATAAATTTGTTGGTAGAAACGAATGTGAATATGAAGAAAATATGCCAGCAATAATTGTGAGAACGAGCGGAACAACTGGTAATCCTAAAAGTGTTGTTCATTCAAATGAGAGTGTAAATTCACTAGCTTTTCAATATAATTATTGTGGTGTTCCCCATAAATTTGGCGATAAATTTTTAAATATAATGCCTTTATTTTTAATGTATGGTTTATCATGTGGTATTCATATGCCACTTTCTCTTGGAATGACCAATATTTTAGTGCCTCAATTTGATTTAAAGACATTTGATAAACTTATAATGAAAAAGAAACCGCAGCATTTTATGGGTATCCCTTCAATGTATGAAGCAATGATGAAAAGTAAGAAGATGGAAGACTTCGATTTATCATTTCTTGTTACACCTGGTGTTGGCGGAGACTGGATTTCTGATGAAATGCATGAAAAAATTAATCAATTTCTATCTGAACATGGATGCAAATATAAATTAGAACCTGGTTATGGAATGACTGAGGCAGGTGCTGCTATGGGTGCATTAATTGATATGGATAATTATAAAATTGGTTCTGCTGCTATGCCTTTTTTCTGCAACTCAATATCTTCATTTGAATATTTTGTTGATGACGATGAAAAAATTACTAGAACAGAAAATGAATTACCTTATGGTGAAGTAGGAGAATTATGTTTTAGTGGACCAACAACTATGTTATATTATTTAAATAATGAATTCGAAACTGATATGATTTTAAGAAGACATAGTGATGGAAAATTATGGATACATACAAATGATTTTGGATATGTTGACAAAGATGGTTTAGTCTTCTATAAAGGAAGAATAAATGATGAAAGAATTGCAAGAGCGGATGGACATAAGGCATCTAGGTCTAATATTGAAAAATGTTTATCTCTTCATCCTTTGATAGAAGAGGTTACTGTTATTGCAGTCAATGATCCAAACTCTACAAAATATTTACCAAAGGCTGTGATTAAATTAAAAAATCATTCTATTGAAGATGAAAAAAGTATAATTAATGATATTGTTGAATTCGCAAGTCATACTTTAGCTGCAAGAGATTCTGCCTATTATTATGAAGTTGTAGATGAATTTCCGATGACTGGTTCTGGCAAAATTGATAGAAACTATTTGAAAACGCATGTTATTGGACGAGTATATGATGCACATATACAAGTTGAGAGTATGGTTAGTACAGATGAGAATGTTAAAAAATTAATAAAAAAATAAAATTTTATTAATTTTTTTTTGATAGTATGTTATACTATCATTGGTGGTGATAGATAATGAATGCTAGTTTTACTTTTTCCATGTGTAGTATATTTTATAGTATACTTTTGATGTTTTCTTTTTTTTCCAAAAAGAAAATAATGCTTGTTGAAAATACGATATATGGTTATTTAATAATTACTAATTTGATTGGTACTATTTTAGGAACTTCTTGTTATTTTACAATTCAAAATATGAATAAAATTCCTTTAATTAATAATATAGTATCATATGGCATGATTATTTATTTTTTATCCTGGATTAGTTTGTTTACATTGTATGTTTTTATAATATCGTATGATAAAGAAAGTAAATCTAAGAATGATTTTGATAAATTTTATAAAAAATTAAAATCTATTTTTAAGATAATTTATATTATTTGTGCAATTGTCATTATAGTTTTACCTTTGTATTATCATAATGAAAATGGTGTAATATATTCATATGGACCTTCAGCAACTTTTATGTATCTTGCATTTGTAGGTTTTGTAATAAGTTTCTTTGTGGCAATATTTAAAAGTAAAAATAAATTTAAAAATAGAAAATTGATTCCTGTTGTTGTGTTTTCGATTTTAGGTATTTTTATTGCTATAATACAAAGATTAAACCCTGGGTTACTTTTAATGACTGCTATGGAAACATTTATAACATTCTTAATGTATTTTACGATAGAAAACCCAGATGTTAATATGTTAAATGAACTATATAAAAATAAAGAATTAATGGAACAAAGTTATGAAGATAAATATAATTTCTTATTTGAAATGACACAAGAAGCTAGAAGTCCGATTGTTGATATTAATAGTGTTACAAGAGAACTTTTAAATGAAGATGTATCGGATTCAGTTAAAGAAAAAATTAATTATTTAAATGTTTTAACTAGAAGATTAGATTTTTCTATTAACAATGTTTTAAATATTTCGAGTCTTGATGTTTCTAAAGTAAAGATTATTAATAGTAAATATGAACTTGATAAAATATGTGATGATGTCGTAACAAAAATTAAACCTTCTGTTAAACCTGGTGTTAATTTTACTATTGAATATCCTAAACAAATACCAATACTTTATGGGGATTATATGAAATTAAGACAAATACTTTATTCATTACTGATTAATTCCTGTAAGAATACCATAAATGGTAGTATTAATTTAAAGGTTAATTTAATTGAAAAATATGATGTTGCCAGAATTATTTTTAATATTTCTGATACTGGTAGTGGTATGGAAATAGATAAAATTAATGAATTATTAAGTACTACTGGAGAACTTGATAAGGAAGAATTAGAAAACTTAGATACTAAAGAATATAATGTTAAAGTATGTCAAAAAGTTATTAAGATAATGGGTGGTAACTTAATGATTAAGTCTAATGTTGGAGAAGGTACGGAAATTAATTTAACTGTAGATCAAAGAGTATATCATGAAAAAGATAAAAGTATTTTAAATCAATATGAAAATGATATTGCTAATTTTAAAAAAGTTTTATTAATAGCCCAAAATAAAGAATTGATAAATACTATAAAGAAATATTTGGTTAAAAACAATATGACAGTATCAACATTATATTATGGTAAAGATGGTGTCGATAAAGTCAAATCTGGTAAAAATTATGATTTTATCTTAATAGAAGATGAAATGAAAGAAATATCTGGATATATGACTTTAAAAGAATTAAAGAATATTAAAAACTTTGATATACCATGTATCATTATGTTAAATAAAGATAAAGAAAATATTAAAGAACATTTTATTGAAGATGGATTTAGTGATTATTTAATTACAAATAATATTGAAAATGATATTGAAAAGATTATTAATAAGTATTAATATCTTGTCAAACTGTTAATATAATTAATAATTATTATATATGGCAATGTTTTTATTAAACAAAAGAGATGTTAGGAAATTAGTTGAATAAATTCCTGACTTTTTTTATTTTCTACAAACAGTATTATATTTTCTTGACATTTTGTAAAGACAATAGTATAGTATTTACAAAATATATTTGTAGGTGTAATGTGCGTGTTTGGGAGGAGTTATGGAAAATTTTGATTTACATATTCATAGTACATGTTCAGATGGTGAAAAAAGTGTATCGGAAATTATTGGGTATGCAAAGGATAATAATTTTAAATACATTTCTATTACTGATCATGATAATATTGATTGCATTGAAGAAATAAAAAAAAGTAATTTAGGGAAAGTTAAATGTATTCCTGGCGTTGAATTAAGTGTTTCTTATAAAATGTATGATATTCATGTACTATATTATGGTTTTAGAAAGACTAAAGAATTAAAAAAAATAATAGATTATCAGCAAAAAGTACGTTTATCTAAAACCAAAAATTACATTAGTCAGTTAAAATTAAAATATGATATTGAATTTTCCGAGAAACAAATTAATGAAATTTTGAATAAAAAAAATGTTGGAAAGAATGATATTGCAAGATTATTGGTTAATAATGGATATGCTATTAATAGAAGAGAAGCTTTTGAAAAATTCATTATAAAACTAACTCCGTCTAATATGAAAAAAATTGATTTTGATAGTGTTGTAAAAATGGCAAGGAAAGAAAACGGAATTTTGATTTTAGCGCATCCTTATGAAATACTTAAAGAATATAATTTGAAGGTAAAAGAGTTATATAAAATAATGGATGATTTAATAGAAGATGGGTGTGATGGTATAGAAGTATTTCATAGCAATTGTAATTTAGATGAATGTAATTCTTTATATGAATATGCATTAAGCAAAAGAATATTAACTAGTGCAGGAAGTGATTTTCATAGAAATGAACAAAAAATGAATGATGGAATAGGTTTTTTGTATAATGTTAGCTCAAAAAAATATAAAAAAATAGATAAGGAAAAAATTAGTTTTTTGAAGAAAGTAATAGATGATAAATTATGGATAAGTTAATTATAGGATACACTTCTGGTGTATATGATTTATTGCATATAGGGCATATAAATTTATTGAGAAATGCTAAAAGTATGTGTGATAAATTGGTTGTAGGTGTTAGCACAGATAAATTGGTAAAGAAATATAAAAATAAATTGTTATAGGTGCATTAACCAAGTTAGAGGTGGTTTGGAATTTGGCTGATACAGTAAATGGATTGATGTTAATACCAAATTTAATTGGCATTTTAATATTAAATAATAAAGTTATTAAATTAAAAAAATTGTATTTTATAAATATAGAGAGTAAAAAATAGAATCTTTTTCTTAATAATAGTTATGTTAATTTTTTTATAAAGATGTAGCAATACATCTTTTTTGTATAAATAAAAATAATAAAAACATAATGAATTTGAAAAAAATAAAAAAAATTAGCAAGAATAGTTGACAAGTGCTAAACATAGATTTATAATGTTATTAGCAATCAGATAAAAAGAGTGCTATTATGGAGGTGTAACTTGTTAACCGAAAGACAAAATGAAATATTAAAATTAATTGTTATGTCATACATTAAGTTGGCGCATCCGGTATCATCTAATTTAATATGTGATAAACTTAAGTGTTCATCAGCAACAGTTAGAAATGAAATGATGACTTTAGAGGAACTTGGATACCTTGAGAAAACTCATACATCTAGTGGTCGAATTCCTAGTGAAAAAGGATATCGTTATTATGTTGATCATTTAATGGAAGTTAAGGAATTAAATGGAGAAGAATACCAGAAATTACAAATTATTTTTGATAATCAACAACTAGAACTTTCTGATGTAATTACCAAAAGTTTACAAATAGTAAGTGATATGACTAGTTATACAACAGTTATTTTGGATGAGAAATCACATGAAAATAAGCTTAAAGAAATATCTGTTGTACCAATTAATGAATCAGAAATGGTTGTTTTAATTGTTACTGATAAAGGTTATGTGGAACACAAAGATTTAAGACTTACTGGTGTTAGTTTAGATGAAGTTAAAAATACTGTTAAATTAATTAATGATTTAGTAGTAGGTACACCTATTGATGAGGTAAGTAGTAAGTTAGAGTTTGATATTAAGCCTATTATTGGAAAGTATGTAAAACAACATGAAATGATTTATAATGCTTTCTATAATGTTTTTGAAGATATGTCAAGAAAAGGTAATAATATTAATATTGTTGGAAAGAATAATGTTTTTAAACATAAGGAATTTAATGATATAGATAAAGTACAAGATATCTTTGAAAAGTTTGATGATGATGAGAAGATGTTAAGTATTAAAGAAGATGATCAAAACAATGATATTAGTATTTATATAGGTAAAGAAAACCATTTAGATGATGATGTAACGGTAATTAAGACAAATTACAAAACAGATAAGGATAATGGTACAATAGCTATTATTGGACCCAAGAGAATGGAATACTCTAGAGTTGTTAATTTACTAGATTACATCAAGAAACAGATTGAGAGGTAATTATGGAAGAAGAAATAAAGAAAAAAGAAGAAAGAACACCGGAACAGGAAGAAAAACTGGAAGAATTAAAAAAGAAACATGAAAGAAGAATAAAAAGACATGAAAATAAGGAAGAGCAAGATAAGAAAGATGAAATGATTAAGTCTTTATCCGAAAATGTTCATGAACTTCAAGATAAACTTTTATATCAACAAGCAGAATTTGCTAATTTCAAAAAACGTCGTGAAGAAGAAACAAGAAATATGCTTAAATATCAACATTTAGAAATGGCTGAGGAGTTGCTTCCAATAGTTGATAGTTTAGAGCGTGCTCTTACTGTTCCTGAAGATAAATTAAGTGATGACGTTAAAAAATACTTAAGTGGATTTAAGATTATGTATAATAACTTAATTAATATTTTAAATAAATTTGAAGTAAAAGAAATTGATTGCTTAAATAAAGAATTTGATGCTAATTTTGAACAAGCTTTAATGACAGAACATAGGGAAGGCATTAATCCTGGTATGGTTATTGAAGTTTTACAAAAAGGTTATATGATTAAAGATAAATTACTTCGTGCTGCTTTAGTTAAGGTAAGCGAATGAAAGATATAGAAAAGTTTGTGTTATATAGTATGATAACGCATCTATCAGATCCATATGACACAATAAACTATGATGATGAAATTGATGAATGTCTAATGAATATGTATTTCTTCATGATAAGTGATAAAATGAATAATGATAAACGTGAAGAATTATGGCAAGCATTTGAAAGTAGTTATCAAAAATTAAATAGTGAACAACAAGAAATAGTTAAAAAAGACTATTTCAGTATAATAGATGCTCAAAATAAAAATAAAGAGAAAGTTAAAAAGAAAGGAATGATAAATTATGAGTAAAATTATAGGAATTGATTTAGGTACAACTAATTCATGTGTAGCTGTATTAGAAGGGGGTACTGCTACTGTTATTACAAACCCTGAAGGAAATAGAACAACACCTTCTGTTGTAGCTTTTAAAAAAGGAGAAAGAATTGTTGGTGATGCTGCAAAACGTCAAGCATTAACTAACCCAAATACTAAAAGTTCTATTAAAAGATTAATGGGAACTTCTGAAAAAACAAAATTAGAGGATAAGGAATATACTCCAGAAGAAATATCTGCAATGATACTTTCTTACATGAAAGATTATGCCGAAAAATATTTAGGAGAGAAAGTTACTAAAGCTGTTATTACGGTTCCAGCATACTTTAATGATGCACAAAGACAAGCTACGAAAAATGCTGGTAAGATTGCTGGTCTTGAAGTAGAAAGAATTATTAACGAACCAACAGCAGCAGCATTAGCATATGGTCTTGATAAACAAGATAAATCACAAACAATTTTAGTATATGACCTTGGTGGTGGTACATTTGATGTATCTATACTAGAATTAGGTGATGGTGTATTTGAAGTTAAATCAACTGCTGGTAATAATCATTTAGGAGGAGACGATTTTGATAATCGTTTAATGGATTATTTAATTAGTGAATTCAAAAAAGAAAATGGTGTCGATTTATCAAAAGATAAAATGGCAATGCAAAGATTAAAAGAAATAAGTGAAAAAGCTAAGAAAGATTTATCTAGTATGAGTTCTACTCAAGTTTCTGCTCCATTTATTTCTCAAAGTGATGATGGACCACTTCATCTTGATATGACAATAACTCGTGCTAAATTTGAAGATTTAATTAGAGATTTAGTAGAAAGTACATTAAAACCAGTAAGAGATGCTTTAAAGGATGCAAAACTTTCTAAAGATGATATTGATAAAGTAATCTTTGTTGGTGGTTCAACTCGTAT
>CACZTI010000068.1 GCA_902783985.1 uncultured Erysipelotrichaceae bacterium
AATGAGGTAGTAGCACTTGATGTTATACCAGAAAAAATAGAGAAAATAAATAATAGGATAAGTCCTATTCAAGATGAATATATTGAAAAATATTTTGCTGAAAAAGAACTTAACCTTAAAGCAACTTTAGATTATAAAGAAGCATTTAATGATGCAGAATATATCATAATTAGTACACCAACTAATTATGATCCAGAGAAAAATTATTTTGATACATCTTCAGTTGAAGATATAATCGATAAAGTTAAATCTTTAGGAATAAATGCAACAATGGTTGTAAAATCTACTGTACCAGTTGGATTTACTAAATCTATGAAAGAAAAATATGGAATAGATAATATAATCTTTTCTCCAGAGTTTTTAAGAGAGGGTAAAGCATTATATGATAATCTTTATCCATCAAGAATAATTGTAGGAGAAAAATCTGAAAGAGCAGAAATTTTTGCAAATTTACTTAAAGAAGCTTGTTTAAAGGAAGATGTAGTCATTAAATATATGAATTCTACAGAGGCAGAAGCAGTTAAATTATTTGCAAATACATATTTAGCACTTCGTGTTGCATATTTCAATGAATTAGATACTTATGCAGAAGTTAAAGGATTAGATACTAAAGATATTATTGATGGTGTATGTTTAGACCCTCGTATTGGAGATTTTTATAATAATCCATCATTTGGGTTCGGGGGTTATTGTTTGCCCAAAGATAGCAAGCAATTAAAAGCAAACTATAAAGATGTTCCAGAAAATATTATAAGTGCAATAGTTGAAGCAAACAGAACAAGAAAAGACCATATTTCTAATATGATTTTATCTAAAAACCCTAAAATAGTAGGTGTATATAGACTAACAATGAAATCAGGTTCTGATAACTTTAGAGCAAGTGCAATTCAAGGAGTAATGAAAAGAATAAAAGCAAAAGGCATTGAAGTTGTTGTATATGAACCAACTTTAGAAGAAGACAATTTCTTTAATAGTAGAGTTGTTAGAGATTTAGAGGAATTTAAGAGAATTTCTGATGTAATTATCGTAAATAGATTAGATGAGAATGTAGAAGATGTAAAGAAAAAAGTATATACAAGGGATTTATTTGCTAGAGATTAGTTTATGTTAAACGAGGTAATAGTATGATAAAAAATAAAGAAGAATTAAAAGATAAATTATATGAAATTTTAGATAAAAATAATGTAAGTCATAATATTTTCGGTATAAAAAATATTAGTAAACAAAAAGGCAGTGGTGAAAGAATTGTTTTAAAAGCCACTTCAGTAATAGATAATGAAGATTGCATATATGCTGTTCAACTATTTCTAAAACAAGATTTAATTTGTATTTGGAATTATAGCCATAATAAACCCTTTTCTTATAGTTATATTTTAATGGAACAAAGAATCAAAAAAGGACTATATACTTCAGATAAGGGAAAAGGAACTCATCCAAATGAACAATCTATAATTTATTTTGCTCATACTGAACAATTTGAGATTATACTTAATCAAATTTTAAGAAATATCTCGTAGTAAACAATATTTAGAGGTGATTTTTTTGACGAACCAAAATTCTAAGTATAAATTATTCAAAGTATGTAATTGATTATAATGAATTATACGATGAAGCATTAACTGATTATTTTAGAAAACTTTTAGATGTTCAATTTGATGATGTTTTTGAATTTAAAGCAATTAGAAAGAAAAATGTAAATTTATATGATTTAGATACTTTAAAGGAAACATTTTTCGCTTGAATTTTCATCAATTCTTTTACAATTGTATTGGCTATCTATAAGTGAAGAAATTTTTGTTTAAATTATTTAATATAGATATTAGGATTTAATTAAAAAAGGATGTGATTAAAATCAGAAAGGTAGTTATTAGTTGGATTTTAGTTATTATATGGGCAGGACTTATATTTATAATGTCTAGTATGGATACTAATGAATCTAATACTAAAAGCAAAAATACTTTAAATGAAATAGTTGAAAAATCAGTTAATGCTACTAATGGTTTAGGAATTACTGATAAACATCCAACACAAAATAAATTAAATGAAGTAATTAGTAAATTAAATCATCCTTTTAGAAAAATAGCACACGCAAGTGAATATTTAATACTTTCTATTTTGTTATTAGTAGCATTAAAGAATAGTGGAGTATCTAGTGCTAAAATATTTATAATTACATTAATGATATGTTTTATGTATGCTTGTACAGATGAATATCATCAAACTTTTGTAAGTGGTAGAACAGGACAATTTAGTGATGTTTTGATTGATGCATTAGGTGCGTTTATAGGAATTTTAGGTTATATAATTATTTCAAAATTAAGAAATAGGAAAGAATCTTCGTGATTTTCTTTCTTTTTTTGTATATAATGTTGAAATTTTCAACATTATATATTATAATACCTCTCGGAGGCAAAAGTATGAAACGTTTTGATTCAATAAATATAGGAGAAGTTTTAAGACGAGCAAGAGAAAATATGGGATTGACACAAGAAGAAATAGCACTTAAATTAAACATAGGAAGAGATGCAGTATTAAGAATTGAAAAAGGAACTAGAAAAATTACTGCTGAGGAATTACATGAATTGATTGGTATTTATAATTTAGGTATTGAAGATTTATTACTTTATGAAGATGATGATGAAATTAATAATATAAAGGGAATTATACTTGCTGGAGGTTCAGGAACAAGATTATATCCAATAACAAAAGGTGTAAGTAAACAATTATTACCTATTTATGATAAACCAATGATTTATTATCCTTTGTCTGTTCTTATGCAAGCAGGTATTAAAAATATTTTAATAATAACTACAAAGGAAGATCAACCATATTTCCAAAGATTATTAAAGGATGGAAGCCAATTTGGTATAAAACTTGAATATGCTATACAACCAAAACCTGAAGGATTAGCTCAAGCATTTTTGATAGGAGAAGATTTTATTGGAGATTCAGCATGTGCGATGGTTTTAGGAGATAATATTTTTTATGGGAATGGATTAGTTAGAGAATTAAAACAGGCAATAAGAAACACAAATAATGACATTGCAACAATATTTGGATATGAAGTAAAAGATCCTGAGAGATTTGGTATTATGGAACTAGACTCTGATAATAATGTAATAGGAGTAGAAGAAAAACCAAAACTACCAAAATCTGATTATGCAATAACTGGATTGTATTTTTATCCAAAGGGAGTTTCTGAAATGGCAAAAAAAGTTAAACCATCTGAAAGAAATGAACTTGAGATTACTTCATTAAATGAATTGTATTTGAATAACAAAAAGTTAAAAGCAAGATTATTAGGAGAAGGATATTCATGGTTTGATACAGGAACTTTTGAATCACTTCTTGATGCTTCAAATATGATTAAAACAATTGAAGAAAATAGGGATGCAGTAATTTGCTCTCCAGAAAAAATCGCATATGAGAATAACTGGATAGATAATGATATTCTTATGAAAAGTGCGGGAGAACAAAGAAAGAATTCTTATGGAGAATATTTAGAAAGATTGGGTGAAAAATAATTATGGGAAAATATAAAAATTTAACTATAACAAAT
Source organism: uncultured Erysipelotrichaceae bacterium (assembly GCA_902783985.1). Lineage (GTDB taxonomy): Bacteria > Bacillota_I > Bacilli_A > RF39 > UBA660 > RUG12783. The sequence continues at coordinate 3,560 of CACZTI010000068.1, forward strand.
ACTAATGCACTTGATTGTGTAATAGTTGATTCTAAAAGATTTGGAGACAATAGAGGTTTTTTTGAGTCTGTTACATCAGATGAATTAAATTATTTAGGATTTAAAAACTTTTGTCAATTCAGTGATTCAATGAGTGGTAAAGGAATATTAAGAGGATTACATTATCAAGAAGACCCATATTGCCAAGCAAAAATGGTAAGATGCGTAAGAGGAAAAGTGGTTGACATTGTTAGAGATATAAGAAAAGATTCTCCTACTTATGGCGAAACAGTTGCAGTAGAACTTACTCCTGATAATGGAACATTTTTGTTTGTTCCTAGAGGTTTTGCACATGCTTATTTAGCAATAGAAGATAATTCTTTATTTGAATATTACGTAGATAATGAATATAACACAAGACTTGAAGGTGGAGTTTCATATAAAGATACTGATATGGTAATTAATTTATATTTAAATGAAAATGGAGAATATAAAAAAGAACAATTATCAATTTATGATTTATTAAAAAAGTATGGTATAGATAAACCATTAACATCTGAAAAAGATGAAAATAGACTTACTTTGAAAGAAATTAATACTGAATTTAAAAGAGAAAAGAGAAGATACTTAGTTACAGGTGTCAATGGACAACTAGGATATGATATTGTTAAAGAATTAAAGGCAAGAGGAGAAACTGATATATTAGCATTAGATAAAGATGAAATGGATATTACAGATAAAGAACAGGTTAATAAAATAATTGAATTATATAAACCTGATGTTATCTTTCATTGTGCTGCTTGGACTCAAGTTGACAAAGCTGAAGAATTAAAAGAAGCATGTGAAAAAGTAAATGTTATTGGAACTAAAAATATCGTTGATGCTTCAATTAAAGTTGGAGCAAAAATAGTTTATATGTCAACTGATTATATTTTTGATGGAAAAAAAGAAGGCTATTATACCGAAGATGATAAAGCAAATCCACAAAGTGTATATGGATTAACTAAATATCAAGGAGAAGAAGAGATTAGAAGAAACCCAAATCATTTTATTACAAGAATTTCATGGGTATTTGGTATTAACGGAAATAATTTCATTAAAACAATGATTAAGTTATCTGATAAATATAAAGAATTAAGTGTCGTAGATGATCAAATAGGAAGTCCAACTTATACAGTAGATCTTGCAAAACTATTAGTTGAAATGGCTCATACAAATAAATATGGAACATATAATGCAACTAATACAGGTTATTGTACATGGGCAGAATTTGCAGAAGAAATATTTAAAGAATATGGTGTAAATGTAAAGGTTAATCATGTATCAACTGATGAGTATTATAAAGATAAACATCACGCTATTAGACCAGAAAATTCAAAATTTGATTTTAGTAAATTGGAACAAAATGGATTTGCAAAAATGCCTGAATGGCAAGATGCTTTAAGAAGATACATTAATGAATTTAATGAATGTTCAGAAGGTAAAATATTGAAGTTAAAAGGAGGAAATAAATAATGAGTAAATTTTTAATAACTGGTGGAGCAGGATTTATTGGTAGCAATTATTTACATTATGTGGTTAATAAATATCCTGAGGATAAATTTGTTTGTTTAGATGCACTAACATACGCAGGAAATTATAATAATATAAAAGACTTAGAAGAAAAAGATAACTATAAATTTGTTCATATTAACTTATGTAATAAAGAGAAAATAGATGATTTATTTAAAAAGGAAGAATTTGATATTATTATCAATTTTGCAGCCGAAAGCCACGTTGATAATTCAATTAAAAATCCCAATCTTTTTGCAGAAACAAACATTTTAGGAACAATGAATTTATTAAATGCTTGTTTAAAAATGAAAGATATTCACCCAATTACCAGGTATCATCAAGTATCAACAGATGAAGTATATGGTGATTTACCACTAAATAGACCAGACTTATTATTTACGGAAGATACTCCACTACATACTTCTAGTCCTTATTCATCAAGTAAAGCAAGTGC
>CACZTI010000069.1 GCA_902783985.1 uncultured Erysipelotrichaceae bacterium
ATGCTTTAATATTTATTGTTCCATTAATACCTTCTATATTTCCTTTATTAACATTTGGACTTATATATCCTACTAAGATATGATTATCTTGAACTAATCTATTATTATATTCTATCTTATATTTACTTTCTGAATAATTATTTCTATTTGTATAATAATCATTTGCCTCTTCTGTACCTAAACCTGTTCCTGTTACAGATACTTCAAGTGTTATGGGTACATTTTTTGTATTATTAACACTATCTAGGGTTACTACATATTCTATTCCTCCATCATAATCTGTATCACCTATTACTGATATAGATAATGTCTTGGCATTTGTTGTATCAGTTTCTGCTTGTTCACTTGATATTGGAAATACATTTTGTAATGATATACTATCTCCTTCTTCATGTTTAAAATAGATTCTTCCTACACTAACGGTATTTGCTAAACCTGTTCTTGTGTAATTAAAGAATGCATAAGTTACTCCAATTACTGTTATTACCATTAATAAACCAATTATCATTGGTAATATTATTTTCTTTTTATTATTCATATTTGACACTCCTTCTACGATAATTATATTATAAATCAAAAAAAAAAAAAAAGATTAGTTTTTAATTTTACACTAATCTTTACATTATTTTACATTTAAACATCTATTTAATCATATTAATTCTTGTTTTAATTCTATCAATTCCAAGTAGTTTTAATATTTCATATAAATCTGGTGTTTGTGAACGAGATGTAATACTTACTCTAATAACTGTAGAAATATCAGCAACATTTCCTTTATAGTTTTCAGGATTCTTTTTATAATCTTTCATATTAGAAGCATAACCTAATTTTTCAGTCATCTCTTTCATTTTGCTAAACCAAGTATCTTTATCATCATTTATATCATAATATTCATTAAAATATAAATTTAATATTTTCTTTATTTCATCAATATCTGTTACTTTTTGATATTCATAATTTACATCTTTAAATAACTCATCATACATATACCAGATACCTCCTCTAATATCGCTAAATGATGCATAATCTTTTCTTGGTTTTTCTCCACCTCTTTCAATATTAAAGATAGCTTTAGTATAGTCAGAATATTTTTTCATTAATTCAAATAATTCTTTATCATATTCTTCCATCCAAGGAAGTGATTTATCATATAATTCTTGAGAAGTCATTCTACTAATATAATTTTTAGAAATATTAAAGAGTTTTTCTACATCAAACAAAGATCCACTTTCACTCATCTTACTAAAATCCATTTTAAAGTCAGTTAGTTTTCCAGTAGGATTACTTAAAAACCATTCTTCAAAATTAGAATTAGCGATGGTCATAAGATATAATTTAGTTGCTTCTGGAGGTATTCCTTTTTCATGATAGAAACTAACACTTGCTTCTGGGTCTTTTCTTTTAGATAGTTTTCTTCGAGTACCATTTTCATCAATTTTTAAAACTAATCCTAAATGAGCGTATAAAGGTTCTTTAAAACCTAAGGTCTTAAATAAATCATGATGTATTGGATAACTTGGAATCCATTCTTCTCCACGCATAACGGTTGTTGTATGCATCAAATGATCATCTATGGCATGAGCAAAATGATATGTTGGTAATTTATCATTTGATTTAATAATAACAATATCCATGTCATTTTCAGGAAATTCTATTTTACCACGCATACGATCATTTAAAGTAATTTTGTTATTAAAGTCACCCATTGATTTAAATCTTACAACAAATTCTTCACCATTTTTTATTTTTTCATAAGCTTCATCTACTGATAAGGTTCTACATCTGGCATAACTTCCATAATAACCTATTCTTTCTTTATTTAACTCTTGGATTTTTCTTGTTTCATCAAGACTTTCTTTAGAGCAAAAACAAGGATATGCTAAACCTTTTTCTACAAGGTATTTGGCATAAGCATGATAGATTTTTTTTCTTTCACTTTGGATATAAGGTCCATAATTTCCAATGCTTTCTGTTTCACTAATCATTCCTTCATCAGGATATATATCAAAATTTGCTAAATCACTTATAATTCCACTAATACCGTTTTCTACTGTTCTTAAGGTATCAGTATCTTCTATTCTAAGATAAAATATTCCTTTGGTATCTTTTGCTAGTTTAAAATCTTGGAAAGCTGATAATAAACTTCCCATATGAACAAAACCTGTTGGTGATGGCGCAAAACGAGTTACTTCAGCACCTTCTTCTAAATCTCTTTCAGGGTATCTTTTTTCTATTTCATCAACGGTTAAAGTTACATCAGGAAACATAATATCTGCTAAATCTTTTAAAGTCATAAAATCACCTCTTAATTAACTTATAGATGTATCATACTTTAAATATGAAATTTTGTCAATTTAATAAATAAAATTATTTGCTTTTTTATATAACTTATAATATAATTATATCGTTGAGGTGACTTATGGAAAAGAATAAGAAAAAGAAAAAGAAAAAAATTAATGTTGGAAGAATTTTTGCTATTTGCCTTTTAGTAATAATGGTAGGTTCTATGATTGCTAGCTTAATTTTAACATAGAAAAAGAAAATCAAAAATCGATTTTCTTTTTTTATTATTCCATTTCATAATTACAGTCATTACATCTTTTACCATCTTTTTTAGTTACAATTAAACCATTACATTTTGGACAAAGTTCCCCTGTTGGCATATCCCATAAAGCAACTTTACATTTGGGATAGTTATTACATCCATAAAATATTTTACCTTTTTTAGTAGTTTTTTCAACTATTTTACCACCACATTTAGGACAGTCCATAATTTCTTTAATCTCTTTAGGTTCTTTTTTTACATAAGTACAATCAGGATAATTAGAACATGCGGTAAACTCACCATATTTACCTTTTCTAACTACTAATGGACTATGACAATTTGGACATTCTTCACCAGTTTCTTGCGGTTTGGTTCTTTCCATATTGCTATATGCTTTATGTAGTGTTTCATCAAAAACATCGTAAAATTCGTGTAACACTTTTTTATTATCAAGTTCTCCCTCAGCTATTTCATCTAGTTCTGTTTCCATATTAGCCGTATATTTAACATTAATAATATTACTAAAGAATTCTTGTAATTTATCAGTAACTAATATTCCCATATCAGTTGGTTTAAATTTCTTATCTACTACTTCAACATAACCTCTTTCACGAATATTAGACATAATAGTTGCATAAGTACTAGGTCTTCCTATTCCAAGTTCTTCAAGTTCCTTAATTAATTTTGCTTCGGTATAACGACTTTTTGGTTTGGTAAAATGTTCAGTTAACTCTATATCATCAGTATTTAATACTTCACCCATCTTTAAATCAGGTAAAATGGTATCATTAGCATCTTCATATTTAGCGTATGCTTTTAAATATCCATCAAAAGTTATTACTGTACCAGTTGATTTAAAATTATAATTATTATTATCTAAAATAATTGTTGTTACATTTGTTTTAGCTGGAGCCATCAAAGATGCAATACATCTTGAATAAATTAATGTATAAAGTTTAAGTTCATCGGCAGTTAAATATTCTTTTAAAGATTTAGGAGTACGATATATGCTTGTTGGTCTAATACCTTCATGAGCATCTTGAACATTTTCTTTAGTTTTAGCTTTCTTAACAGTACCTTTATATTCTTTACCAAAGTTTTCTTCAATAAATTTAAAAGCAGGAGCTGTAAACTCTTCACTAAGTCTTATGGAATCGGTTCTCATATATGTAATAAGACCAGTATGTTCACTACCGATATCAAGTCCCTCATATAACTTTTGGGCAATAGACATAGTTTTCTTAGCAGGAAAACCAAGTTTCGTTGATGCCTCTTGTTGTAGGGTTGATGTTGTAAAAGGAAACTTACTACTTCTTAATTTTTCTTTTTGTTCAACACTTGATACTGTAAAATTATTTGATAAAGATTTAAGTATTTCTTCCGCTTTTTCTTTATCTTTTAATTCTAGTTCTTTATTATTATGAGCAAATAACTCACTTTCCATTTCTTTATCAGGAAATTTAGCAGTAATTTTATAATATGCTTCTGGAACAAAACTTTCAATTTCTCTTTCACGGTCAACTACAAGTTTTAAAGCCACACTTTGAACACGACCAGCTGACTTACCACCAGTTTTATTTTGCATTAATTTTGATAATCTAAAACCAATTATCCTATCTAACATTCTTCTTGTTTCTTGACTTTTTACTAAATTAAAATCTATTTTTCGAGGATTAGCAAGTCCTTCTAAAACTTTTTCTTTAGTTATTTCATAAAATAATACTCTTAAATAGTCTTTTTCTTTAATCTTTAAAGTATCAAATAAATGCCAACTAATGGCTTCCCCTTCTCTATCGGGGTCGGTTGCCAGATATACCATATCTGCACTTTTAACTAATTTTTTAAGTTCATCAATAACTTTCTTTTTACCACTTAAAGGTACATAGTCTGGTTTAAAATCATTTTCAATATCAATACCTAAACCATATTTACCTTTTGTAGATAAATCTCTTATATGTCCAACACTAGATACTACTTTATAGTCTCCACCTAAATACTTTTCAATAGTTTTACTTTTAGCAGGAGATTCCACTATTACTAATTGCATTTTAAACACCTCAAAATAATATATACATAAATTTTCTTAAAAAGTCAATGTTTTTTTTACTTTTCTTCTTTTTTAGAAAGAGACAAAGCACACATTAAAAATATACCTGATATACCACCTAATAAATAGAATATTACTTCTTTCACAAAAAACCTCCATATATTTCTATTATTAGTTATAACCAATAATAAAAACTTATACAAATAAATTTATTTATCATTTATTATATTCTTTTATTATGATAATATTTGTCGAATTATGTCGAAAAATAAAAAAAATTAGAAAAAATTATGTTTTAATCCTTTTTTCTAATTTTATTTCAAGAATCATTTCAGGAGTAATTAAAGTATTTTCAGGAATACTTTGACTAATAACATAGCCATTACCTTCGATTTTGACATTAATATTTAATAATTTAGAAATGATATTAACTTCATTTTCACTATAACCTAACATATTTGGTATCATATATTCTTTGGAATTTGTAAGAAGAAAGATTCTATCATCTTTGATAACTTTAGATCCCATAGTTAGTGATTGATTAATTATTTTGTTACCATTACCTAAGACAATTACTTTGATACCATTTTGTTCTAACTTATCTTTAACATCTTTAACATCTTTATTAAGATAATTTTCTACTATTATTTCATTAGATTCTTGTTTATTATTCTCTTCTCCATAAATATTTTTATATTTTGCAATATTGGTAATAATTTCTTTAACAATACTAGATAATCCTTTTGATTCTGCAGCATAAGTGGATACTCCATATAAAATAATTTCTGGATTATCTTTTGGGAACATTATGGCAATACTACGATTATGGTTTCTTTCTCCTTTTAAATATCCTGTACCATTGGTTTTAGCAATTTGAGCAGTACCTGTTTTTCCTATAATATCAAAGCCATCAATAGCATATGAATGAGCTGCTCCATCTTTATCATTAATAGTATGCCACATTAAATTTTTGATATATGCAACAGTATCTGCTGACACTACTTTATCTAAAACTGTTCTTTCATTAGAATAAGTAACTTCACCATTTTCATCAACTATTTTTTCGACAATATATGGTTTTAGTAATTCTCCGTCATTAGCAATAGAAGTTAAGGCTTTAATATGTTGAATAGGTGTTGTCATAATACCTTGACCAAACGCTGCATTAAATATTTCGGTTTCATATTTAAAATTAATTTTACCACTTGTTTCTCCGGAAACATCAATCCCTGTTTTAGAGCCAAAACCAAATTTAGTTAAATATGTTCTTAATGTTTCAGCATCCATATATTTATTCATAATATTAACAACGGCAGTATTACTTGAATAGATAAAACCTTTATCATAAGAAATAGTACCCCATCCAACATTATTCCAGTCTTTAATTACTGTTTTATCTTTTGTGGTAAATGTTCCTGATTTATATGTGTCTTTTCCTTTATATACTCCACTTTCTATAGCGGCCATATAAGTATATATTTTCATAGTACTTCCTGGTTCAAAAGGAATACTACTAACTGGATCTAGATAGTTAGTTATATTTCTTTTGTTTGGATCAAAACTTGGATTAGTTGCATATGCTAAAATCTTTCCTGTTTTGGCTTCTGCTACAACAATAGTCATACTTGCACCATCATAATCAGTTCGTCTTCCTAATGCTTTTTCTACAAAAAATTGGATATTATTATCAATTGTTAAATATATATCTTTACCATTTTCTGCTTGTTTTGTTACTTCACTTGTTCCCGCAATTTTATAACCATTACGATCTTTTTGATATATGGTATATCCATTTTTTCCTTCTAACTCTTCATTAAATTTCTTTTCAATTCCAAGTTCTCCTTTAACTTTACCATCTTCATTTTCTTTAGCATAACCTATTAAATATGATGCAAAATCTCCATATGGGTAATACCTTTTGGTAGTCTCAATAAAATCAATACCTGGAAGATTTGCTGCAACTATGGTATCCTTTGTTATCTCATTAAGACCTTTTCCTTTATTGCCAAATTCGGTTTGATATACCCCTTCTTTAGAAAGATATTTCATTACTTCATCATAATCCATTTTAAGTATAGCTGATAATACCAAAGCTGTATTCTTTTTATCAACAACATGTTTTGGTTTATTTTCATTAGTTGTTCTTTTAGGATCAAGATATGCAATTAAAGTATAACTTGATACATCTTGAGCAACAATATTACCATTACCATCATAAATATTCCCTCTTTTGGCAGATAAAGTAATCTCTCTGGTTGTTCTAGTTTTGGCAAAATTTTGTAAATTAATCCCATCAATTTCTTTAGATGTTGATAATTGAAATAATCTAATTATCAATACAAAAAACACTAAAAAAGCTAATATCAAAGATATATTATATATTTTAACACCATTATTATCTTTTTTCTTTTTCATATCCTATCCTTATGAAAAGATACCATTTACAATCGTAAATAGTAACTTATTTATTTTTCTTAGCATTTTTTCTTGCTAAATCACAATACATTGCTTTTTTTCTTTTTTTCTCTTTTTTCTTTTTTTCCAATTGTTTAATTGTATCATTTACTGTTTTTGATATTTCTGATAAATCATAGATAGTTCTATCTAAAACATCTTCTTCAAAACCTTCAAGTTTTGATAGTTTTTGATTGATTTTTTCATTTAACTTATTAACATCTATTTTTTTAGGTTTAGGTTTATTTTCTTTATCTAATTCTTGAATTTTTTTATCAATTTCTTTAATAATATCATCTAAATCTGCAATAGAACTTTCTTGTATTTTCTTTTTTTGTTTTTCTTTTTCTAATTCTTTTATTTTATTTTCAACTTGTTTTATGATTTCATCAATATTATATTCTTTCTTTTTCATATTCAATTTCTTACCTTCTTTCCTATATTATAATTATAGCAAAAATATCTTTTACATACAATAATTTATCTTTATATTTTAGGAATAACTACAAATATTACAACACCTATTAATAGCAACAGAGTTATAGTGAATATTGTTATTGCTAAATATCTTTTCTTTTTTCTTGACATTTCAAATAATTCAATATCTTGAAAACCTTCATTATTTTTTTCTTCAGCTAGTTTTAAATTAGTAATTGTTTCATTTCCTAAAACTTTACTTAATTGAACGCTATTCGTCGTTGTATCAAAAGTATATTCTTCATATGTCGTTGTTTCTAATACTTCCTCTTTAGTTAATTGACCATCAATCATTGTCTCGGAATTATCACCTATAAGATCGCTAAACAAATCTTCATTTTGATCTTTTTCATCAATACTAGCTATTAATTTAGATATTTCATCTTCACATTTTAAAAAGTCATCATCTAAATTTCTTTTTTCTTCATCTGGTTTAAATCTTTCTCTTGCTTTTAATAAATAATCATTTACACTATAATTTTTTTCTTCATAATCTAATATTTCTTCTTCTTTTTCTGTTTCATCACTTTGTTTTTCAGTATCTTCTTCTAAAAAGTCATCTAAAGATACATAGGAATTATTATTGTAAATATCATCATATATCTTCCTATTTTTATCTACTCTACTATAATTTGGATTATCACTTTTTTCTTCTTTTTGAGTATCAATATCACTATACCTATCCATTCTCATAAATAATTCCACTAATAGGTAACAAATTATTCCTATTTATACCTTTCTATATATTATAAGATACTTTAATTATACAATAATCTATATGAATTTACAACTTTTTTTATAAATTTTCAAAAAGTAATTGACTTTTATCTTTTTTTTGGTATAATTTTATTTGTTCGTTAGTTGCGAATGTAGTTTAGTGGTAGAACTTCAGCCTTCCAAGCTGACCATGTGGGTTCGATTCCCATCATTCGCTCCATTTGTAAAAATCGTCGGAACAACCGATGTTGAGATAAAGCTTAATTCGAGAGAATTAAGTTTTTTTGTGTTTAAGAAAG
>CACZTI010000070.1 GCA_902783985.1 uncultured Erysipelotrichaceae bacterium
AAGCCATAGAAAAACACCTCCTTTCGGAAGTGTATTCTATCACAAAACTAGTTTTTTATTAATGTCTACCTAGAGGGTTGCATTTCATAAATCCTAGTTTTTTATATTTGAAAACTTTTATGAATATTTTGAAGGATAGAAATATCCTTTTTTTTATGATATAATCATCTATAGAAAAAGGAGTTGATCTCTATGAATGAAAATAAAACAAATATCAACTGGTACCCAGGTCATATGGCCAAAACTAAAAGGGAAATAAAAGAAAAATTAGAACTTATTGATATAGTATATGAAATAATTGATTCTAGAATGCCTTTATCAAGTAGAATTATTGATTTAGATGAAATAATTAAAAATAAACCAAGAATACTTATTTATACTAAATATGATTTATGCGATAAAGAGATAACAAATAAATTTATCTTAGAAGATGAAAAAAAATATCCTGTTATTAAGACTAATTTAAAAGAAAATAGTAATATTCTAAAAGAGATTACTAGTAAAACATATGATTTATTAAAACACATTGATTTAAAAAGAGAAACAAAAGGTCTTAATAAAAGAAATTATCGGGCACTTGTTATTGGAGTACCTAATGTAGGAAAGAGTACTTTAATCAATAGATTAAATGGTAAAAATGTTGCTAAAACCGGGAATATCCCAGGAGTTACTAGAAATCTTTCTTGGATAAAACTAGGTAAGGATATTGATCTTTTGGATACTCCAGGAATCCTTTGGCCAAAGATTGAAGATGAGAAAGTAGGACTTAATCTTGCCTGTTTATCAAGTATTAAAGAAGAAATTCTTGATAAAAGTGAAATATCAATTTATATTCTTAGATTTTTAGAAGAATATTATCCAAAATTATTAGATGAAAAATATAAAATAACAAAAATAGATGATGATATTTATAAAACGCTTGATATTATTGGTCGAAAACGAGGATGTCTTATGAAAGGCAATATTGTTGATTATGATAAAGTATATACTATAATTATTAATGATTTTAAAGAAGGAAAAATAGGGAAGATTACCATGGATCGATAATCTTTCCTATTTTTTTATCCCATTATTTGACCACCATTAACGTGCATTACTTGACCTGTCATATAACTTGACTCATCGCTGCCTAAAAAGACAAATGTAGGACCAAGTTCATATGGCATGGCACCTCTTCCCAAAGCAGCATCTGCACCAAGTGACGGTATTTTTTCTTTTACCCAACAGGCAGGTTGCAAAGGAGTCCAGAAAAATCCTGGCGCAATAGCATTAACTCTGATATTTTTAAGAGCCAAATTTCTTGCAAGACTTCTAGTAAATCCTACAATCGCACCTTTTGTAGTAACATAATCAATTAACTGTGGATCACCATAAAATGTCGTAATACTAGATAAATTAATAATTGAGGTACCACTTTTTAAATATGGAAGTACTTCTTTAGTTAAATAAAACATTCCATAAATATTTACTTTCATTGTTAAATCAAATTGCTCATCCGTAATATCTTCTAATTTATCTTGTTGATATTGAACCCCAGCATTATTAACTAAAATATCTATTTTCCCAAAACGATCGATTGTCTTTTTTACTATTTCTTTACAAAAATTATGATTTTTAATATCACCTTTAATAAGAAGACATTCTCCACCTAATTTTTCAATATAATTTTTAGTATAATTAGCATCTTTATCTTCATTTAAATAGCATATTACTACTTTACATCCTTCTTTAACATAATAAATTGAACATGTTCTACCAAGACCAGAATCACCACCTGTTATAATAGCAACTTTACCTTTTAATTTATCACTTCCACGGTAATTTGGATTATCAAAGATAGGAAGTGGTTTCATCTCATATTCCATACCAGGTTGGACATCTTGCGATTGTTCTGGAGCTAAAATATTATATACAATACTTTTAACACCTTTTTTTCCATAATATTTATAATAAGTATTACCAAACTTATAATCAAAATTCATAAATTTCCTCCTATAAATTATATAAAAGAAATTTATGAATATACCTAACTAATTGTTTTACACAATGTTTTTTTAATTTTAATATATATTATCGATATTAATGATGAAATAATAAAGAATATCATAGGCATTAACCATAATAAAATATTGTTTTTTGGATTACCAAAAATATTATATAACAAATCTCTTAATGAACAATGAATAATAAAAATAATAGGACTACAATATCTTCCAAAATTGGATATCCAAATGGGAGTATTAACCTGATTATTTAAACCTAAAAAGAATATTCCTAAACCAATTGGTATTGTTCCTATATAAATAATTAAACCACTATGAAAATACGCTTCAATAATCGTTATAATTATTCCTAAAATTATTAAAATAATTGATAATTTATTGGAAACCTTTTTTTGTAGATTAGTTGCATGAATATAACTACCTAATAATAGAAAAGGAAGACTAGTTAAAAGCCAATTACCAGAATAGTACCATTCATAATTATTATATCCCAAATAAATATTTACAATAATTAATGGAATAATTATAAAATATGATTTTTTTAGTAATTTAAATTTTGATATCAAATAATATATTATAATTACATAAATTAAAGCAAATAAATACCACATAACTGAACTTAAAAATACCGCTCGATTATATAGTAAAAAATTTCTTAAAGCATGATCATTTTGTTTCCAGTAATTAATAAACCAATCAAATGGTCCTTGGTAATTAATTAGTCCAACAATAATATTAATAATTGTAATAAAAATAATACTTTTAACAGTAAAACAAATTGTTGATTTTAAGTATTTTTTAGTATTATTAAGATTATCTTTCTTCCATAAAAACCATCCTGATATTAATAAAAAATAAACAACAGCAAATCTTGCTAATGCCATAATATATGTATTAGCATTACCTGGAACATTTACATGACAGAAAATTACCATAAAACATGCTAATATTCTTATTAAATCAATTGTTTGATTTCTATTATTGTTTTTCATATTACCTCTTTCTTTAGTATATCATTATTTTCCTATTAAATCTCTATATATTTAAAAATTTAAAGATATTAATAATAAAAAAAACTTAATTTAAAAAAATTAAGCATGTTATTATAATAAATGGTACGCTGGAATAGTTTATCCCAAAACGAGGGAATCAGCCGATAAACAACTAATTTCAAATAACATTTTATCATATATATAGTTTATTTCAACATTTTTTAATAAATTTTAATAAATTTTATGAAATAAATGAAAAAGACCTAGAGCTTCAAAAGTTTTCTAGGCACATTTCGATATATAATATACGCTATTTATTAATAAAATGCAACAATTGTGAGTTCTTTTGTTTATAATTATTTATCATCAATATTTTTAACATTTGACAAATTTGTTAAATAATCAAGACTAACATGATAGTATTTAGCAAGTTTTATTAATAAATCTATTGGTATTGTTCTTTTACCAGATTCATATAATCCATATTGTTGTCTTGTTATGTTAAGTATTGTAGCAATTGTTTCTTGTTTTAATTCATTATCTTCCCGTAAATCTTTAATTCTTTTAAAGTACATTTTACACCTCAATTAAAATTTTATTGGAATTTAAATGAATTCACTTGAAATGCACTTATTTGAATGCTATAATTATTATGTAAAATATATGGAGGTTTAAATGATTAAGTCAAGAAAGCAAATGTATTTGGTAATTGGTGCATTTGCGTTAGTTTTAATGCTAGGAACAGTAACTTATGCATTTTTCAATTACACAAGAACAGGAAGTGCAAATATAATAAGAACAGGTAGAATTGCATTTAATAGTACTCAAGGACAGGCAATTAATTTAACTAATGTATTTCCAATTGATGTAACTAATGGAATACCAAATAATAATGCTAATGTAGGAAGTGTAACTATTAATGTAACAGGAGATACAACTTATGGAGATGGTGTTGAATATCTAGTAAGTGCAGTTAATGTCCAAAATACAATTGGAAGTGGTGCAAATGCAAAAACAGTACCAATAAGCATTGATGTAAGTGTATCAAGTAATACAGAAAATGATCCAGCAACAACATTGGGAACAGCTGATTCTGATTATTTCACTCATCGTGGTCCAAGTGCAAATACTTCAATATATAAAGTACTAGCAGGAGATGTGATAGCAAATAATGATCAATTAGTGGTTGGTTATATTAAAAGTGGAGCTACAGGAGTAGATGGAAATATTGTAATAAGGGCATATTTAGATGCAAGTAAGATAGCAATAAGTGATACATATCCAGAGCAAACAGTAAGAACAGTAAAGACAACAGGATATAGTTCATCAGCATGTGAAACAACATTAACTGGTGTAGCAAATGCCAGTACATATTGTGCAAGTGCTAGTAGTTTACAAAGTGCAATAGATAACAGTGATTTATCAAGTGTTCAAATAACTTTACTAGTAAACGCAGGAATAGTAGAAGAATATACTGACGGAACAACAAGTAGTTGGGTAGGAGATAGAACAGTATTTACTACAGCAGAATGGAATAGTTTACAAACAAATGGAGTAAGTTTTCAAGTTAAAGTAGAAAGTAATGAAGGAACATGGGTAGAAGAACCAGCAACAGGAACAATTGAATCATGTCCAAATTGTTATTTTATGTACACTACTAATGAGTATAATTTTGGGACAAATGGAAGTCTAATATCTAGTATAATTTCTAATGGTGATACATATAGTAGAAATTATAACGATATTAAATCATTAGAATATGATGAATTCTTAGGTTTTACGATATCAAATGATAAAATTGAAAGAGCTTATGCATGTGGATTAATAGGTAGCAATAATTCAAAGTCACCTTATTGCCTTGAAGTAACTGAAAACGTTTCTCTTAATACACAGTCAAATAAAGATTATATTATGTCAATTTTTAGTTCCACATTTAATTCTAATAATGATCTTTTATGTAATGATTATAATTCATATTATAGTTGCGAAGATTCTAATTACGACGAAATTTATACTTGTCGTTTTAACACTGATGGTGGATCTTATGCCGATTGCATTCCCAGTGGAGAGTCTGCTGCTATAATTATTTGGGAAGATTCTCAAAATGAGTTTAGTGGTATAGAGATTGGAAATGGATGGGATCGTAATTGCTATGCAAATCCAAGTGGAAATTTTTATTGTTACCATGATTAGTTAATAATTTAAGAATGAGTAAGTAACTATAAGTATAATTGTCCTTTTTATATAATTTTAGCAAGAAGCTAATTGCAATATTTATTCAAAAAATTAACAATTAAAAGTAGGAGCAATCCTACTTTTAAAGTGCAACAAGATAATTCTCAAAGTGCAAAATTTGCACTTTGAAACTGTATAAATAAAATAAATGTAGATAATGTGATATGTTCAATACACGCAGACTTATAAATAATAATGTAGGTAAATAAATATGTTTTTTAACACGCATACATAGATAGTCAATATGTTCTTTTGACCGCATACTAGGCATTGTGAGTCAATCGTGGTTTTGAAAAGGAAATAGAAATGATAGAATTTAAAAGATTGTAATAGAATAATTGGTTAACATTTTAGTAAATGGATAATAAAAATGGCGATTATAAATAATAGTCGTCATTTTCATTTTCTTGAAATAATTCTTCAAATTCGTTGGCTGCTTCTTCCATCTCTTGATTAATAGAACTTAAAGCCTTATTAATTTCACTCTTATTAATTAACCTCGGAGGTCTTAAAATAACTTTGTGTTCATTATCATTTATGATTCCTTTTTCTTTTAAATCGTTAATTAATTTTCTAAAAAATGATTTTGTTTTTTCATCATAACTATTTACATTTTTAGAAAGATAAGTAACAAGATCTAATTGTTTATCTTTTTTATCATCTAATACCTGTTTTAAAAAACTAATTGAATCACTTTGATCTAAGTATTCTTCTGAAAGTATTTTATTGTCTTTTATCAATTTATCTTTTTCCTGTGCTAAATTATGGTTTTTACTTTTGTGATATTTTAATGAATCGTTAATACTATCTAAAGAATTAATTATATTTTTATAATTATCAAAATAGTTTGTTAATTCTTCTAATTCTTTAACTAAGTTTTGTAGTCTTTCTTTTTGTTGATTATTAAGTTTATATCCACCAAATTTACTTTCTTCAATACTAGCTAATAATTTATTAAATTCAATAGAATTATTTTTTATTGATTCAATCATATCATTGCTTTTTGAAATACTATCTTTATTAACTTCTAATTCATTTTTTAATTCAGTATAGTTTAACATATCTTTAACATGAATATCTCTGTTTCTACCTTTTTGTTTTTCTTTTAAAGTATAATTTGTTTCATAAACTTTATTGAATTCATGAATACAATTTTTTCTCATTTCATCTTGTATTTTTACAAGTTTTTCTTTAGTGAATACATGTGTTTTATTTACTTGTTTTGATAAACCTGTTTTACAATTAGTTTTAACTGGTATTCCAACTATATGCATGTGTGGTGAAGTTTCATCTAAATGAACTACTGCATTAGTTATTTTAAACTCTGGAATTAATTCTTCTAAATAGTTTAAATTTCTAGAGTAAACATTAACCATATTTTTTTTATAATCAAAGTCCTTTGAATCCCAAAATTCTTTATCACCAAGTTCAATAATTATCTCACAAGCTAAATCTCTTTTTTCATCATCTGAAACATATTGAAAATAATCTTTTATCATTCTACTTGGTCTTGATTGTTTATTATTATATTCAACTCTTGCTTCTTCAAATTCTTTTTTATAAAAATCTTTAACATCAATTACAATATCATTTGTACCTTTTAAAGTATAAATACCTCTTGTATCTTCATCATATTTTCTGAAGTCATGATTATTAACTTTTGATAATTGTCTTGCATTTTGTATTCCATTATTAGATAGAGAAGTAGAGTTGCTTGAGTTATTTTTAGCTCTAGATCTTGATGCATTTTTTCTGTTTTTATTGCTTCCAAGGTGAAATGAATAAGCTAATCCTTGCATATTTATTCCTCCTTTCTGGTGATACCATAGTCACACTTTTTGCCCATATCGTGATGTACAAGATATGTAACCCCCTAGGTATCTTGTACGGTTTTCACCATACAAGATTCCGGGGGAAAAGATTCTTTTAAGAATCTTTTTCAGGGAACGTTTCAAAAACATCTTTGATATTTATTTTAATATCATTTGGCGTATTCTTTGTTGCAAACATTCCGACAGAAACCCAGCTTTTATTTCCATTATCATATGGTTGAAGTGGAAACATTCTAACTGGCATTTCACCTTTTAGAACTGGACCAATTAATAGTTTTTTTGTTTCCTTGTAATAAGTACCTTTATATAAATTAACTTCATAGTTTTGATTTAATCTTCTAAAATGTGTTAATACTTTATTAATAGGTAAGTATTCACTATATCTAACATTTATTAAATCTAACTTTCCA
>CACZTI010000071.1 GCA_902783985.1 uncultured Erysipelotrichaceae bacterium
AAACCACCTTTTAAAATGAAATTATCACGATACTTACTTACAGCTAATCTTTCTATAAATCTATCATACATATATAAACGAAGTAATATATTAAAATCAAGATTTCGCTTAATTGCTATATTTTTTAATTTGTCTTTAACTTGCATACTATTCATAAAATAGCTCCATAAAATCCATTACTTCTTTTTTTATTCCCATTTTATCAGCATATTTAGAAAGTTTAACAAGATCTTTATCTTTTCTTTTTATATATTCTCTAATACTATACTTAACATGCTCAAGATCCATTCTTTTTTTAGAACGAATTATATCACATATACATCTTTCAATATCATATGATTTTACCTTATTTCCATACGGGGTTAGAACCTCGGTAACTCCAAGATTATAAAATTTATCATCTACATAAAAAACATTATGTTTTTTCAGTTTAGAATTATTATATTTTTTGGTAACAGTTATATCAAAAGAACTATCTGGTGCTTTAATTGAAAGATTATGAAAATAAAGTGCCGTCATATGTGAATAAATTATTTTTGGTGTACTAGCACTAAGCACATAATATACATCCTCAATTTTATCAGAATCTATATAAATTCCTTTAGCAACTTTTTCTATCATATTTTTTTTAGTCATAATAGATAGATAATTTCTACTTATATCAAAATCTTCAAGTTCTTTTGCAGTGATATATCCGTTATTTCTTTCCATAAGTTTTTGAATGATTTCTATATTACTTTCATTGATAAAATCCTCTTTAGTCATAAAATCCATAAATTCACCTCTTTGTTTATTGATACGGACATTATATCATTTATCCGTATCATTGTCAATATGTTAAATATTGTTCAATTTAAGATTTTCAGTTTAATTATCAAAACTCATTGAGAATTTTAATGTTTTGGCACCTTTAATCAATGAACTATTTTTAAAATTAAATTTTCTTGTACTTAAAAATATTTTATCAATATCAATGTTTCGCAAACACTTGTAATTACTAGAAAAAATGAGAGCACAATTAAATGCTCTCATCAGGAAATAACGATAATTTATTAAATAATTTGTATTGTTAAAAAAATGTTTTAAATGTTTTATACCATCTAGGAAATATTTAAATTCATCATGAATAGAATTGTCAATACTTAATCAATTACCAAATCCATTAATTATCTCCTTTAGTTATTTGTTAATTTTATTTTAACATATTTTTTTATTTTCTTGTTAAGAATTTGATTATTATCTAATTGATTTTTAAATTCATTAATACTGATTATTAATTTAGCTCCTGCTGCACAAGCACAACATGCAATACTTTCACATATCCATAAACTATGTTCTTTAAAATCTATAACAAAAGGGAAATTACTTTTAATAAATAATTCTTTATCATATGGATAACAAATATCTAAATCAAATGTTTCATTAATATAATTATAAAATTCTTCTCTTTTTGTTTTATTAGATTCTTGTACAATGAATTGGGCTCTCATATATATCCTCCTTTCTAATCCTATAAAGAAGGTTTTTATTAATAAAAAATACTTAGAGATAACTCTAAGTATCAGACTGTTGACAAATAAATTTTGTTAATAGTCTTTTTATTTTTTAAAAAGTATTGTATAATAATTATGTAAGGTTGCTTTATAATCTCTAAAAATTAAAGCTTACAAACCTTACTTTTTTTGTAAAAAAATGGTATAATAATTATAGAGATTATAAAGAAAGTAAGTGATGAAAAATGGCAATGACCAAAAGAACTATTAAACAGTTTTCCAATGAATTTATAAATATAGAAAGTATGATTCCAGAAAATCATTTTTTAAGAGTCATAGAAAAACATTTTGATTGGAACTTTGTATATGAAGAAGTAGAAAAACTATATTCAACTTTAGGAAGAAAAAGTATCGATCCAGTTGTATTAGTGAAAATTCATATAATAAAGTTTCTTTTTAATATAGACAGTTTAAGAAAAACATATGAAGATATTCAATACAATATTTTATATAGATGGTTTATAGGATATGAATTAGGAGAAAAAGTACCAGATCATTCAACATATTCACAAAATTATAAAAGAAAATTTAGTAAATTAGAAAAAGATTTATTACAAACAGTATTTGATAAAGTAATCGATTTATTAACAAAATGGGATTGTTTAGATATGACAGCAATATACATTGATTCAACCCACACTAAAGCTAATGCCAATAAAAAGAAAAATCATAAAGAAACTGTAAAAATAGAAGCAAAGAAATATCAAAAAGAATTAGATTTAGAAATAGCATTAAAAGAATTACATGATGAAGATTTAACAGAAGAAGAATATTTTGAAGAAGTAGAAAGAATAATTAAATGTAATGAAGAAGTAGATACAGAAGAAGTTATAGGAGAAAAAGAAGTAATAGTAAGTGATACAGATAAAGATGCAGGTATGTTATATAAAAGTGATAAGGAAAAAATGTTTGGATATAACACTAGTGTAATATGTGATAACAACAATTATATATTAACAGTAGATACAAATGGAAGTAATGTACATGATTCAGTTTCTTTCTACCAATCATTCGAAAATCTAACTAATCATTTTGATATTTCTAATATAAAATATTTTGTTGGTGATGCAGCTTATTTAACATCACATATTTGTAAAACAGTCATTGATTTAGAAATGATACCAGCGTTTCCATATACCAGAAAAGGATATCGAAAAGGATATTTCAAAAAATACGAATTCACATACGATGAATACAATGATATTTATATTTGTCCAAATGAAAAAGATTTAATACCAACAGGAATTAATAAAGATGGATATATTATTTATAAAGCAGATTCTAATGATTGTGCAAATTGTCCATTTAAAGAACAATGTACAAAAGGAAAATGTAAACAAGTATTAAGACATGTATGGGAGGAGTATAAAGAAATGACGAACGAATATAGACATCAAGAAGATGTCAAAGAAATATATAGGCAAAGACCTCAACATATCGAAAGAGTCTTTGCAGATGGAAAAACAAAGTATGGTTTGCGGAAAACATACTTTAAATCAAAAGAAAGAGTCCACCGTGAGTTGACTCTCCTTTATGCGTGCATGAATCTTAAGAAATTTGCACTGCACCACTATGCCTAATGGGTGTATGTAGTGTATTTTGTTAATAGTTATTATACAAAAAGACAAATAAGTATTTTTATATACCTATTTGTCAACAACCTGATACTTAGAGATAACTCTAAGTATAATTATATTTTTATTACTTGATGTTACCTTATAGATCTAGCTTTACCACCTAATTTAATAGGTTGGTGAGATTTCTTTGGGCTAGTCCCTCCATCTCTCTTTATAAGATTAATTATATTATAACATATATTTTTTATTTATGCTATTTTAGTACATATTTTTTTTCATTTCGATAAACTATTAATTCTTGATTTTTTTTATAATAAATGTTATACCATCTTCATCTCCCATGCTTCCTGGATTAATAATAAACATAACATCATCTTCATTTAAAGTAACAAAATCTTTTTTTAATATTTTATTTGTTTTAAATTCATACATTTATATCACCTAATATGAAGCATTATTCATCATCTTCATGATAATAGTCATCTTCATCTTCACTATCATCTTCTTCGAAGTTTTCTGGATCATACTTTCCTTCTCTTACTAAATCTTTTTGCCAATCTTCAAGATCTAAATTATTCATTCTTTCTTCTAACTCTTCATTATCACTATCAAAAAATCCCATAATTATCTCCTTTAATTATTTTTCATTAATCACTTTAATTATTAATTCTCCATGTTTTGCTATTTTAATATTTGGTAATATTCCAGATTTTTTTAATTCTTCTACATTCTTAGGCATAAGTTCTAATATTTTATCTAGTTCATTATTAGTAAAAATATAGTATGCTGGAATATCTAATTCTTTAGAACGATTTCTTCTAAATTGAATTAATTTATCTTTTATAAATCTCTTTTTAAATGAATCATTATCCTGGGTATTTTTTTTAGCATTACAACTACTACATAATGTTTGTAAATTACTAATTGTTGATTGACCACCTTTAGATACTGGTATAATATGATCTATTTCAAGTCTTACGCCATCTTGTTCTGTTTTTCCACATACAACACATTTATATCCATCTCTTTTAAGAACTTCTTCTCTTAGTGAATAATTCATAAGTTTTCTTTCTTTTTCAGTTGTTACTTTATATTTTTTGCTATTTTTCCATTCTTCATATATAGATACTAATTCATTATATTCTACATATCGATCTTTTTTATATATAATATCATAATTTTTATTAACATAATTAACAATTACATGAGCTGCTATATTATATACTTTATCACTAATTATAGAAGAATCAATTAATTGTTTTTCAATATTATTAAATTTCGTTTCACTAAATCCTATTTTATTTATTAGTGATATATCAGTTTTATCATTTATAGATTCAATTACTTCTTTATACTTCTTATATGTATCTTCATTAACCATAGCATTTTCTATCCATTCTCTTATATTATCTTCATTATTTTCAATACGATATAAAACAACTTGTTTAGCTAGAATATCATTAAAACTTTTTATGGAAAATTCATTTTCTTCTAATTTTATTTTATTTTTTACATCAAGAAAATTATACATTTCATTTATTTCCTGTATTTTTTTATATTTTACACTATATTCCTTTACTTTATCATTTCTTGAAGTAACAATTTTTTTTATAGAATAATATATAATTGTTACAATAAATGTAGGTATAAAGAAAGATAAAAAAACAATTAAAGTATTATTACTTATTATAGATTTAAATAATGATGATAAAGCATAAAAACCAATGTACCATAATATAATACATATAAATATTAGATAACTCTTTTTCATCTTTTTCTCCTTTAGTTATTTGTTAATTTTATTTTAACATATTTTTTATATTATTGTTAAAATTATGAGTATTTTATATTGATTTTAGAATTATTATATATTTGTTATCATGTGATGTTTTAGTTTAAAATTCTAAAATGCTCTCTTCAGGGGGTGGATATTAGCATAAAAATCGATGGTATAAAACCCCGTAAAATCAACGTTTTTCAAGACTCACAGTTTAAA
>CACZTI010000072.1 GCA_902783985.1 uncultured Erysipelotrichaceae bacterium
AAAATAGATGATTTCTTCACAACACAAGAAGAAAGAGATGATATGAAAAAAGAAAAAGTAGAAGAAATAGATATTTCTTTACTAGATGAATTTCCTAATCATCCATTCAAAGTATTAGAAAATGAAGATTTAAAAAAACTAACTGAAAGTGTTAAAGATAACGGAATACTTGAACCTATTATTGTAAGAAAAAAGGATAATGATAGATATGAGATAATATCAGGTCATAGAAGAAAAAGAGCATGTGAGCTTAACGGGCTGCAAAAAATTCCTTGTCTTGTTAGAGATATGTCAGATGATGACGCTACTATATATATGGTAGATAGTAATATGCTATTTTTTATATTCATCATTTAATCCAGGAACTTTTGTAATAGCACTAAATAATAATTATGGATTTGATAAGCATGGTAATTTATCATATAAAGCAATAAGTAAGGCAGTACCAGATTTTAAATATGAAGGAACTGCTGAATTAAAAGGCATGAGTAAATCACAAAAACTATATCAAATACAAAAATATGCTGAAAAAGGATATTATCTTGCTATTGAAGTAAAAGGTGCAACTAAAAATTCTCAACATTGGGTAGCATTAGATAGTGTTAATAATAATACAATACTTATGCATGATCCAAGTGTTGGAAATGAGACAAATATGTGGAATAAATATGATTGGGCTAAGACAAGCCAATTTATTTATTTCAGGGCAAATAAATAAGGTATAACGGGTAATTCCTGTTATGCCTTTCTTTTTTTGTTATGTTAAAGTATATTAAAAGCAATTAGCTTTATCTTATAATAATTTTATTATTTGAAAAACACATTTTATCAATAAAAATGGGTATAATATAATAAAAAAGATATCAATCATTTCGTCAAAATGTTAAAAATAGTGTATAAGTATCTTGTCAAAATGTTAAAAAATGAGAAAAAAGTCTTGTCAAAACGTTAAACTTGGTGTAAAATTTAGATAGAAGGAAGGTTTTTATGGATAATATAATTTACTTTAAAAGAAAAATATATAATAAGTTATTAGAGTGGAAAAAGAATAGTAATGGGAAAACGGCATTATTAATTGAAGGAGCTAGACGTATTGGTAAAAGTACAATAGCTCTAGAATTTGCTAAAAATGAATATGAAGAATATATATTAATAGATTTTAATATAGCTCCTGATGAAATAAAGAATTTATTTATTCATGAAAGAAGTGATATAGATTTAATTTTACAAAAGCTTCAATCATTTTATAGAAAAGTGTTGCCATTAAGGAAATCATTAATTATATTTGATGAAGTCCAGTTTTGCCCTGAGGCAAGATCACTAATTAAATATTTAGTTGCTGACGGAAGATATGATTATTTAGAAACTGGATCATTGATTTCTATTAAAAAGAATGTACAAAACATTATAATTCCTTCTGAGGAAAAAAAGATTAATATGTATCCACTAGATTTTGAAGAGTTCTTATGGGCCATAGGCGATACTACTACTATACCTTTTTTGAAACAGTGCTATGATAAAAAAACCAAAGTTGATATAGCACATAATAGAATTATGAAAGATTTTAGAACATATGTACTAGTTGGAGGTATGCCACAAGCTATTGTAGAATACATTAAGACTAAGAGTTTTGATAAAGTAGATGACAAAAAAAGAGATATATTATCTTTGTATCATGATGATATTAATAAACATGGTGATAATAGCAAAAAAATAATTAGAATGTATGATAATATACCAGGACAATTATCTAGTGGTAGTAAAAAATATAAATTATCTTCAATTGACAAAACAGCTAGAAATCAAAATTATGAAAATGAGCTTACATGGTTAGATGAAGCAAGAATTATTAATTTATGCAATAATGTTAGTAATCCAAGTATTGGACTTAATTTAACTAAAGATGAAAATAGTTATAAATGCTATCAATCAGATGTTGGTTTGTTAGTTACACAAGCATTTATTAATAAACCTTTTGTAGATAACGAAATATATAAGGCAATTCTTTTTGATAAATTAAATGTTAATGAAGGAATGATAATGGAAAATTTTGTCGCACAAACACTTAAAACAAATGGATATGAATTATTCTATTATTCTAAAAATGATAATGATGTCATTGAAAATAATATGGAAATTGATTTTCTAATAATACAAGATAAAAAATTAAATCCTATAGAAGTAAAATCAGGTGATTACAAAAAACACACATCACTTGATAGATTTAAAAATAAGTATAAAAAAAGTGTTGGAACGAGATATGTCCTTCATACAAAAGATTTAAAAGTTGAAGGAGATATTGTCTATCTACCATTGTATATGGCAATGTTCTTATAAAGTTATTAATATAAAATAATTTGTTTATCTAATTTAAGGCAAATAAATAGGTATAGCGAGCATTTCGTTATACCTTTCTTTTTTATAGAAAATAGTAACAATATTTCTTGCTTAATAAAATAAAGTGTGATAAAATAACATTGTAAGAAAGATAAGATGAGTTTTTATGATTAATAATATGGGAAATCCACAATTAATTTATGTCAAAAAATGTCAACCTGGAGGGGCAATATTAAATATATTTCCTTATAGAATAAGAGACTCATAATATTTTAAAGATGCTTAAAAATAGTACATTGATTATATGTATTATCTTTTAAGTGTCTTTTTGTGTTTAAAAAGAAAGGATTTGAAAAAATGGAAGAAAGTATTATTAATAAAAAGAAAAAGAAAATAACAATATTAACAATATCAGGGTTATTTGCTATTGTATT
>CACZTI010000073.1 GCA_902783985.1 uncultured Erysipelotrichaceae bacterium
AACTGTCGTTACTTGTATGTAATAATATATATTACTTAAGAGGGAAGCCCCCACTTCTAACTATGTTAAGTGGTGGGAGCAGGTCACTTACTTAGTTTCTATTTTCTCTTTGTCATCTATATAATTATAGTTCAATCTATTTTGATTTGTAACGATTGATTCACCAAGCAATTTCTCAATATCATCTCGCGTATTTTTGGCAACTTGCCCACCTCGTCTTGCAACATTAATATTTTCTTTTAGACCTTTTGGTTTAGTTTTCAATGACAATCTTTTTGTTACTTCTTCACTAATATCAGTTAAAGATACCTCCAAACTATCCATATTATCTCTCAATGATTCTTTTCTTAATCCTTTATATTCTTTATACTCTTTAGCAGTCATTCCGGACCATGTTTTATATATTTCATTGGTTAATATAGCATATTCTTTTCCTTCTGTTATTCCGCCTTCTTTCCAAATATCAGTTAATCCTTTTCTTTCTTGAATTCCATGTATTCTTTTAGAAATCCATGCTTCATCATAACCTTTAGTTCGATATAAATCAATTGATCTTTGAGCTGCAATAGATGGATCAAATATTTCATCTATTCTTTCACTTCCAAGTTTTGCAAGCCATTGTTTCACAGGTTCAGCATTCTTACTCGGAATAGATTCAATAATTCTAAACATTCCTTCAATATCGACAACATCAGTTAATCGATATTTTCCATCTTGAGCTTTCAATTTCAACTGTCTAGTAATACTAGACGGTTCAAAATTTTCTTCTTTTATTAGTTTATTTTTTAGCCAATTCCAATATTTTCTAGGATCACTACTATCTGCAAGTATACCAACTATATCAACTACACTAATATAGTATTTTTCTTCTTCACTATTCCAAATAGTTCTTATAGTTTCATTATTAAATATTTTATTTATTAAATGCATTTTATCCTGATTCATATTAATCCTCCTTTATTTTTGTAATACTTAATGTATAACCAAATGGTTCTAATATTTTAATTAATGAATTAATTTGTGGATGATTTCTCCTTGTTTCAATAGCTGCAATAATCTCTCTTAATGTATTTGATGCTTCTCCCATTTCTTTTTGAGTTAGTCCTAGTTCTCCTCTTAGTTTAATAAAGTCACATATTAAATTATATTCAAGTTCCATTACCCTTTCTTCATTTTTAAAACTTTTCATTTTATCACCTCGTAATAAGTATACTACAAAAAAACAAGGTAGTAAATACCTTACACAAAATTTTACAAAAAAAACTCAGAAATAATTCAGAGTTTCACACTAATATGGTGCCAACTTGGTGGAGATTCCATAACCAACTACCAAATTAATGTTAACAATAAATTTACTAACAGATTTAAATATAAAATATTATAATTTAATAATCAATACTTTCATAAGAATTAATGCTAAAAAATCATTTTAATATGTCCACACAAAAAAATTTAATTTATTTTACTTATTACACTTGTTTTATTAATATTATTGTGTAATAATGTTTTTAGGAATATCTAGTTATATAGGTACTATTCCCCTTTGCTTTTTGAAGGAAAGGGGGTGAAATTATGAGAAAAACAGAGAAATATCTTTGTACAATCATAGTACTCCTTATTATTGTGATTTTAATCATTCTAATAAAAATAGTACCAACTGTTTAAGTCGGTACTAAACTCATATAAATGGGAATGGTACCTAACACTCAAAAACTAGGTATTCCCTTTTTTATTATATTCAAGTTTCCTTGACACATACATAATATCACAAATTGATATATTTTTCAAGTTCTACTTTGTTATTTTTTTGTATTAATATCAAAATAATAATAAATAAATTTCTATTTACCACTTGAATCATATTTATCCGCTCTATCTTCAACAACTATTTTTAGTTAGTTCATTTATTGCATTCGAGAAATTTGTCCAAGTTTTACACTAATATGGTGCCGACTGAGGGATTTGAACCCCCGACCTACGCGTTACGAGTGCGTTGCACTACCACTGTGCTAAGTCGGCAAATAGAAAAGATTACTTTTCTATTTTAAAGCATCTTTTCT
Source organism: uncultured Erysipelotrichaceae bacterium (assembly GCA_902783985.1). Lineage (GTDB taxonomy): Bacteria > Bacillota_I > Bacilli_A > RF39 > UBA660 > RUG12783. The sequence goes on from CACZTI010000073.1 coordinate 2,061, forward strand.
TGAAAAATTTAATCTTCCTTTTTTATCAGTACCAATTGCTTTAACTAGAATTTCATCTCCTAGTTTAACAACATCTTCTACCTTTTCTACATGGTCTTTAGCTAGTTTTGATATATGAACTAATCCTTCACATCCAGGCCATACTTCAACAAAGCATCCAAAGTCTTCAATTTGAACAACTTTAGCAGAATATATTTTACCTTCTTCAACTTCTCTTGTTAAATCAAGAATCATTTGTTTAGCTTTATTAATTACTTCTCTATCCATGTGATAAATCATAACACGACCATCATCTTCAAGTTCAATCTTAACAGCTCTTACATCATTAACACTATCAACACCACTTGTATCACAAATAATCTTAGTAATAGTGTCTCCACCTTTACCAATAACATCTTTTATCTTATCTGGATTAATCATAAATGTTTCCATCTTAGGTGCATATTTTGATACATCAGCTCTTGGTTCTTTAATAACACTTTCCATTAAATCCAAGATTTCCATTCTAGCGTCCTTTGCTTGATATAAAGCTTCTTTTAAAATTTCTTTAGTAATACCTTTAATTTTGATATCCATTTGTAATGAACAAATACCACTTCTTGTACCACCAACTTTAAAGTCCATATCACCAAGATGATCTTCCATACCTTGAATATCAGTTAAAATAGTATAATCTTTTCCATCTTTTGATGTAATTAAACCCATTGCAATACCAGCAACTGGTGCTTTTATCGGAACGCCAGCAGCCATTAAACTCATGCATCCTGCACAAATTGTTGCTTGACTAGATGATCCATTACTTTCAAGTATTTCAGAAACTACTCTTACAGTATATGGGAATTCTTCTTCACTAGGCATTACTTGAGAAAGACATCTTTCACCTAATGCACCATGACCAATTTCCCTTCTTCCAGGACTTCCATATCTTCCAGTTTCACCAACTGAAAAAGCAGGGAAATTATAATGTAACATAAATCTTTTTTCAGTTTCTAAACTTAATCCATCTAATATTTGATTTTCATTAATAGCACCTAAAGTAGTAACTGCTAAAGCTTGTGTTTCACCTCTGGTAAATAAAGCTGAACCATGTGTTCTTGGAAGTAAATCAACAGCTGCACTAAGAGGACGAATTTCTGTCATCTTTCTTCCATCACTTCTAGTTTTTTCATTAACCGTAATACTTCTAAAAATATCATATTCAATATTTTCAAGAATTAATTTAACTTTAGTTAATAATAAATTAAGTTCATCACTATCTAACTTTTCTTTATTTTCTTCTTCATATTTAGAAACAATTTCTTCTTTTACTGCATCAATAGCCGCATATTTTTCAAGTTTTTCTTTGATTCTCATAGCAGCATCTAATTTGTCACTAGCAAGATTAGTTATTTCTTTAACTAAATCTTCATCAAGTTCAATATGTTCATATTCCATTTTTTCTTCACCAATTTCTTTGATGATTTCTTCTTGGAATTCACATAATTCTTTTACTGCTTCATGACCAAACATCAAAGCATCTAACATATCATCTTCAGATACTTCCTTTGATCCTGCTTCAACCATATTAATAGCATACTTAGTACCAGCAACAGTTAAATCAATATCACTAAGTTCTAATTCATCAGGTGTTGGATTAATAATAAATTCACCATTAACTCTACCTACTTTAACACCTGCTATTGGACCATCAAAAGGTATCTTACTAATACAAGTACATAAACTTGATCCAAACATTGCAGTAAGTTCAGGAGAATTATCCGTATCAACAGATAACACAGTATTAACTACTTGTACCTCATTTCTAAAATCTTCTGGAAACATTGGTCTCATTGGTCTATCAATCATACGAGCAGCCAAAGTAGCAGCATCTGTTGGTCTTCCCTCTCTTTTAATAAATCCACCAGGTATTTTACCAACAGAATATAATTTTTCTTGGTATAAAACCATTAATGGAAAAAAATCAGATAAAATATTAGCTGTTTTACTAACAACAACAGTTGATAATATAACAGTATCACCATATCTAACAAGTACAGCACCATGAGCTTGTTTAGCAAGTTCACCATGTTCTACAACAATCTTTCTTCCTCTAAAATCTTTTTCAAATACTTTTTTCATTTATTCACTTCCCTTTTCTAAAAATAAAGACACTATAAAAACAGTGTCTATTTTCTTAAACCTAATTTTTTTACTAATTCTCTGTATCTTTGTACATCTGTCTTTGCTAAATAATTTAACAAACTCTTTCTTTGTCCAACCATTTTTAATAATCCACGATTAGAATGATAATCATGTTGATGAACTTTTAAATGTTCATTTAAATCATTAATTCTTTTAGTTAACAAAGCAACTTGTACTTCAACAGATCCAGTATCATTTTTATCTAATTGATATTCATTAATAATACTAGTTTTTTCTTCTTTTGTTAAAGCCATAATTTCCTCCTTATCTATTATTCGCAAGTTCTGAGTATAAGACGAGGAATCCAATACCAAGAACAAGTAACATTAATAATATACTCTATATTTAAAAGAAAATCAATACTTTTTAAAAGAAAAAAGTTAGAAAATACATTTCTAACTTAAATTCTATATCTTTTTACTTTTATTATTATAACGAACTACAAAGTATATACCAGCAACACTCATAACTGCTACTGCAATATAAACTATTGTTTGAACATTCATATCTGTTTTAGGAACATCTGGGGTGTATCCGCATTTAATTCTATCTGTGATACCAGGAACTAATGTATAATTGCTATCGTCAGAATAATTACCCCAAACATACTCGTTATTTTTATTAACATAACATCCAGCATTACAATATTCCTTTTCTTCTATTCCACCAACAAGAATGTATCCAGATTTTGATGCATATTGACCCCATACATATTTATCGTTATATAAATAACATGCAGGTTTTTCATATGGATGACATTTAGTCGGATCATCAATACCATCAACTATATAGAAATTAGAACCAGGTAGACTATTATCCCACAAATAAATGTTACCATCAGTATAACATGCTGGATTTTGCATTTTTCTACATTTAGAACTATCAACTATTGAAGTAATCAATGTATAACCAGGATTATTTTTATATTTACCCCATTTATACTCACCAGCAGAATCTATATAACATGCTTCATCCTCTTTTTTACACATATTTTCAGATAAAATATTATCAACTTTAGTATATCCACTAGGTGCATTATTAGCCCATTTATAATCAGTTCCATTTGTGTAACATCCATAAGGATGACAATCACTTTCACTTACACCACTTAGATAATAAGGATAAGCAGAAGAACTACCTGTAGCCCAAACTGTTGAAGTTGAACTTTCAACAGTTCTACCATTTCCATAACATGCGTAAACTAACGAAGGAGTATCGGTTTCAGTTACAGGAATAGTAGGAGGAGTTCCACCACAAGTTGCACAAGCTCTTGTCCAAACATCAACCATTAATTGATTATCAGGATCAGGACAACGTGATGAAATAGATCCATCAGCATTTTTAATTGTTTGATCCAAAACAATATAATATAAATCAACATCAGCATTTTCAGCAGAATTACGAGAATTTCGTCCATGTTCTTCTAAATAAGATTTATCAACACATTGTGCTTTCTCAGTTAAACCCCAATCAGTTGAAGTATTAACAGTAGCAGGATTACTTGTTGAAGTAACTTTTCCAGTACTATCTTTCAAAACACCAGTTACAGAAGCAGTAGAATTACATACTTCTTGATCGGTTATTTTTGCTATATAAGTCATTTTAAAACCATCATAAACTGTATAAGTACCATTTCCAGTACCTTCAGTATTATCATAATTGAATGTTAATGTCTGACCACTACAACCCTTACCATTTACCTCAACTTCTACAACATAATATCCCTGAGATGAAGATATACTTCCATCAGAATTACCATTACCTCCATGATAACTTACATCTCTGGCTTTAGTTGTCGTCGTTACAGTACAATCATCAGTTGTAACACCATCTAGTGAATAACAATCAGCGGCACTTGTAGCACCAACTTTAGAACTCTTTCCACTTCCACATGAAATACATTTTGATGTACTTCCTAAATCAACAATTCCACCTACAGAATATGTTCCAGATGGACAAGTTTCTATCATAGAACTTCCAGCCGTATTTACACCACCACCAGCTGCAACATTCATATGACATGTAGGATGAGCATCAGTTGCAATATATCCAGGTGGACAATACTTGCAACTACCATTAACTAGATATTCATTTGCATTACAACCTGTAGTGTTCGTATTAGACTCACAACAAGTAGAAGCATTTCCTTGACATTTACTGCTTACTACACTTTTATTTGTTCCACAACTCAAACAAGAATTTCCATATAAATATTCATTACTTCCACATTGTATATTACTTCTACAAGAAGTCCAATCAGAATAATATCCCTTACTTTCACAACTACCTTCTGTCACAGAAACTGAAGAACAAGAATTACCATCAAATTGATAACATGTTATAGATTTAGGTGTTGCTGTAGGAACTGGTGCTGTACATGTATCACTTATTGATTTACATTTTGCATCTACACTACACCATTTACAACTTCTATCATACGCTTGAGAATTACAGTCATGTTGACTCAAAACTGAACAATTAACTGCAATAGGAGTAGGAGTTACATTTGTACATACTCCAGAACTATTCATTATACCGGTTTCACAAACACAAGCACCACCACTCAAGCGTTGATTTGTACTACATTGTGATTCCAATACATTCGTTCTAAAAGTACCATTAACACAACAATTTACTGTGGACGGAGGTGTTACTGGATCACTACTTGGCGTAGGCGTTGGACACGCTCCACATGTTGCACTACTATTTTCCATACACACTGTTGTAGATGTAACTGTAGTGCCGTTTATACAACATGGCGCAGTAGAACAAGATGACGATTTACAAGTTTGTGTATAACAATAAAAGCCATCTTCTGTCGATGTATGCGAGCATCCATTTGATCCGTTAGGGCAGGCAGCAGCTTCACTTTGACAAGCCCCCTCTGTTTTACAACCTGATGGTCTTATTCTCGGAGCAGCCGTTGGTGCAGCAGTTGGATCCGCAGTTGGAGCAGGTGTTACTACTGGGTTAGAACATGACGACATACATTGAGTATAACAATAATTATATTGTGATGTTCCAGGCGAAGCAGATTTACAACTATTTGAACATGATGAGTTACAATCCCCATGACTTGGTGGATCTATCTCTGTATTAATCTTAGGTATAGTTCTATCACTTAGCATGGCATCTCTTCTATAGAAAGTAAAAAATACCATAAATACTAAGATAAAAATAAATACACTACTTATAATTATTAAACTTTTCTTTTCTTTTTCATTCATATTATCCCTACCTTATAAATAAATTATACAAAAATAAAAAAGTAAATGCAAGTACTTTTAATGTTTTTATACAAAAAAATAATCTTCTTTCGAAGACTATTTTATTTATCTCTTATTTCACATTTTAATTTACTAGTAACATCATTAATTATTTTATTAAATAAAGGCATTACTATTTCATCAGTTAAAGTATTATTTTGATCTGTAAATACTAAATTATAAGCTAAAGACTTTCTATTATCATCTAATTTATATAAATCAAATAGTTCAATTTTACTTAAATATTTACCTCCAGCTTTCTTTATTTCTTTAATAATATCATCATTTGTAATATCATTATTTACTATAAAAGCCAAATCTTTAGATATACTTGGATATTTACTATATTCTTTATATTCTATTTTACCAACACCCAAATTTTCTATTAAATCTAAATATATTTCCATTAGATAAATATCATCTTTACTAACATTAGGGTGAACTTTTCCAATAATACCTATTTTTTTACCATTTAATATAATACTTGCAGATGATCCTGGATGAAATTCTTGTGGAATATCATCAATTACTAAACTATAACGATTATTAAATCCTAAATAATCCAATAGTTCTTCCATAACACCTTTAATATGATAAAAATCAACTTTTTCTTTATATAAACCATCCATATAATTACCAGTCATTAATACTGCTAAACTATTTGATTCATAATATTCATCATTTACTTTTTTAAAATTCTTACCAATTTCAAAAATACATAAATCTTTATTATTTCTCTTACTATTATAATCATAAATCATCATCATACTTGGAAGAAGGCTATATCTTAATGATTTATGATCATCACTCATTGGATCAAGTAGATTAATTTCATCAAATGAATCATTAGTAAATTTGTGAGTTTCCCCATTTGGTATTAAAGTATAACTCATTGTTTCATTTAATCCCAAATTTACCATTTTATTTCTAATACCTCTAATAAATTTATTTAATGAACCCTTCTTAGTATCAAGAATAGGTAAAACACCTTCTATTTTATCAATACCATAAATTCTTGCAACCTCTTCTATTAAATCTTCTTTAATACTAATATCAATTCTTCTTGAAGGAACAGTTACCTCTAATATATCTTTATTATTTTTTACAGTAAATCCTAATCTATTAAAAATACTAATTATTTCTTTATCAGGAATATTTAATCCTAATAACCCATTAATATCATTAATACTAATTGAAATTACTTTATCATTTTTATCACTTTCATCAAAAACAGTAATTTCATTAGATATTTTGGCATCAGCATATTTGGAAAGAAGATAACAAGCTCTATCCATTGCTAAATATGTTCTATTAGGATCTAATCCCTTTTCAAAACGATTTGATGCTTCACTTCTTAATATTTTCTTAGAAGTAAGTCTTATTGATACACTATCAAATATTGCAGATTCAATTAAGATATTTTTAGTGTCATTTAATACTTCTGTATCAAGTCCTCCCATAACTCCAGCAAGACCAACTGCATGTTCTTTATTAGCAATAACAATATCATCACTTGATAGATTTCTTTTAATATTATCAAGAGTTACCAATTCTTCATCATTTTTGGCATCCCTTACAATTATTTCATTACCTAGTCTATCTAAATCATAGAAATGAAGTGGTTGACCAGTTTCTAACATGACATAATTAGAAATATCTACAACATTATTAATTGGTCTAATTCCAGAAGACATTAATCTTTTCTTAATAAAATCAGGACTTTCTTTTATTTTAACATCAAATGCTTTCTTAGCAAGAAATAAAGAACATCTTTTGGTTTTAACAGAAACATTAAATTTTTCACTTTTATCTATCATCGTATCATATTTTGTTTCTATATCATTTACTTTTCTATTATATAAGGCACCAACTTCATATGCCATACCAAGAATACTTAATAAATCTCCACGATTACTTGTAAGTTCAAAATCAATTACTTCATCATCCAAATTTAAATATTTCAAAGGATCTTCTCCAACAATTGCATCAGAAGGAAGTTCACAAATACCTTTAATATCTTCTTCTTTTAAAAACTTATGCTCTATTCCAAGTTCCTCAATAGAACAAATCATCCCACAAGAATCATAACCTCTAATTTTTCCTTTTTTTATTGTTCCACCTGGAAGTTCTGCCCCATCCATTGCAACGATTACTTTTATTCCTTCTCTAACATTAGGAGCGCCACATACAATATCCAATGTTTCTTTTCCAATATCAACTTTACATAAATGCAAATGATCTGAATCGGGATGCATTTCACATGATAATACTTTCCCAATAATTAAACCAGTTGCATTAACAAACTTACCACATGAAGCATATTCATTACCGATACTAGTCATATCATCGGCTAATTTCTTAATATCAATATCCGAAATATCCACATAATCACTTAAAAATTTACGACTTAGTTTCATTATTTAAGCTCCTTTCTATCAAATTGTTTTAAAAATCTTATATCATTGGTATACATTAATCTTATATCAGGTATATTATATTTCATCATAGCAAGACGATCAATTCCCGTACCAAATGCAAAACCTTTATACTTTTCTGGATCATATCCATTACTTCTTAAAACATTAGGATGAACCATACCTGCACCAAGAAGTTCTATCCAACCAGTATTCTTACATAAAGAACAACCTTTTCCACCACATTTAAAACATGAAACATCAACCTCTACAGAAGGTTCTGTAAACGGAAAGAAAGATGGTCTAAATCTAACTTTTGTTTTTTCCCCTAATAATGTTTTTGCCATTACTTCTAATGTTCCTTTTAAATTTGCTAAAGTTACATCTTTATCAATAACTAACCCTTCAAATTGTCCAAATTGATGAGAATGTGTTGCATCATCATCTCTTCGATAAGTTTTACCAGGACAAATCATTCTTATAGGACTTTTTTCCACATTAGCTTCCATACATCTTGCTTGTACACTAGATGTTTGTGTACGAAGTAAATGATCTACATCTACATAAAAACTATCTTGTGTATCTCTAACTGGATGACCCAACGGAATATTTAACCTTTGAAAACAATATTCATCAGTTTCAAGTTCAGGACCAGATAATACATCATACCCCATTGATACAAATAAATCCTCAATCTCCTCAGTAATTCTATTAAATGGATGCATACTTCCCCTTCTTAATTTTTTACTAGGTAAAGTAATATCTATTTTCTCATCATTTAATTTTTTCTTTAATAATTCTTCTTTAATATAATTATCCTTTTCTTCTATCAAAGTTGTAACATTTGTTCTAATATCATTAATTATTTTACCAATACTTCCCCTTTTCTCTGGTTCAATATCTTTCATTTTTTTAGAAAGAAGTGTAACGATTCCTTCTTTTCCTAAATATTTAGCTTTAACTAATACTAAATCATTACTTGTTTTAACACCATCTAAATCTTTTTTTAATTCATCAAGAATCTCTATATTTCTTTTTTCATAATCTTTTTCCATGTTCTTCCTCCTTTTAAAAATCCCTCTATATATACACTAGCAACTTCTTTTTTATTTGATGACAATAAAGTATGAGACCCATCTTTTACATTCGTTAAATACTTTTTACTAGCAGGTATTGTTTCATAAATTAAATCAGCAGCCTCCATCGGAACAACCTCATCTTTCGTACTTCTAAGAATCAATGTTTCACACTTTACATCTTTTAAATATTTTTTACTTTCCTTAACTAATTTATTAAACTCCATAAAAATACCTGGTGATGTATGCATAACTTTATCAAAGATAACTTTTAATTTAGAATTATTTCCATCACCTTGTTTTGTATTAGCATAAAGAAAAGCTGCATTTACAAGAACAATTTTTTTTATTTCTTGATACTTTCCCGCAAGATAAGTTGTCAAGATTCCTCCCATCGAATGACCAATAACAAAAATCTTTTTATATCCTGCATCAATTAGTGTCTTTATCTCTTCATCTACTGATTTTATAAAATCATCTTTTGTAGCATCTGAAAATCTTTCCTTATTATGACCTGGTAAAGTCTTTGCATAAACATCAAACTTTGGATTTAATTCTAAATAATTTGCTAAATATTCATTATCATATAATTTACCTGTAAACCCATGAATAATTACAACCGCCGTTCTAAATCTTTTCATATTCCTCCTAATAAATAAAAAAATCTATTAAACAAGGGACGATTTCTCGTGGTACCACCCTCTTTTAATAGATATCTACTCTCATTATCTTAACGCGATTAACGATTCACCTAGAAGATTGAATATTAATACAAAATTATTATTGATTCACAGCGAACATCAACTCTCTTTAAATAACTTTTTGTATCTTTTTAGTTCTTCATCACCAATGAATTTCATAAACTATATTAACATATTGTAAAAAAAAAGTAAATATTTTTTTGAATTTAATTGACTAAATAAAAAAAATATGCTAATATAATCTTTGTTCAAACAACGAACGGCGCGAATGCGCTCGTAGCTCAATTGGATAGAGCGTTTGGCTACGGACCAGAAGGTTGCGGGTTCAATTCCTACCGGGCGCACCACTAATCGGAATGTGGCTCAATTTGGTAGAGCATTAGGTTTGGGACCTAAGGGTTGCAGGTTCAAATCCTGTCATTCCGACCATTAGAAAGATTAAGATAGTCTATATAGGCTATCTTTTTTATTTTGAACCCTTAGGTTCCCAAACTTTCTCTAATATAAGCAATCGTAACCTTCTGCTCATATTTTCCAAAACATAAATTTATTTATGATATTTTAACTTCATCAAATAATAAAGAAATATTATCTACATTAATTGAAAAAAATGTACCACCATCATGAATTTGACCAACTCTATTACCACTTTTATAATAACCAATATTAAAGGTTACACTAATAATACCATTTTCAACAAGTGATAAAAAAGTTTCAAATCCCTTATATTGATAAAAATTAATTTTATAATAATAGAAATACCCTTCACCATTAATCATTCTTGATGATGCTCTAACAAGAGCTAAATAACGAAGTTTAAGATTTATCCTCTCTTCTAACCATTCAAAAGACCAAGACACTCCAATATCAATTTTTTCACCATGATGATCAATCACAAATAATTCAACCTTTTTATCATCTCTATTAACAACTAATTTAGCCTTTCTCCCAAAAAGAATATCACTAAATTCTTTTCCATCAATACATTTATAAAAAGTTTTTTTAGATTTATCATCCCTACTTGGACACCCAAGTTTCTCTAATATTCTTTTTATAGGAAATAAATAATCTCCATCAGGAACTAATGTAAATAAATGCAAATCCCACTTGGCATGAGAATTCATTGTTTTAATTTCAATTCCACGATAATCAGGAAAAGGAAAATCATCCTCACTCTTACCTAGCATACTTTCTAAAGTATACCCTATTCCCGTGTAACCTTTTCGTAGTTCTTTAACCCAACCCTTTTCTTTAATTTTTTTGAACTTTTTATAAAGTTCGATAAATTCTTGTTCCATCAAAAACACCTCCATTATTAATATACGCCACTTTAATTCTTGCCTAAAAAAAAAAGAGATTTTCAAAATCTCTATTTCAACATTTTCTTTTTAATAAATTCCTTAGTATATTTTTCCTCATCACCATTATTAAAATCAACATCATAGGTACTTTCTATTTTATAAGAAAATAAAGCCATAAGATTATGGACCAACCATTCTCTTTGCATCGATTTTAAACTTCGATCCCATAAAGATGGATCATTTTCTTCATATTCTAATAAAATTAACAAAATTTCTCTTTGAATAATTGGATCATTAATTAATGATGATGAAAACACTTTCATATTAGGATCCTTTGCCCATCGATCATCTAAAATCAAGAGATCATCTTCACCAATTTCACCAACACTATCTAAATATTCTTTATCTCCAATATAAAGTTTACCTTTTTCATATTCCTTAACACATCCCGCAGAAGTTTTATTAGTATACATAAAAAATAAAGATAACAAAATAGATAAAAACTTCTTTTTATTCATAATATCACCACTTTTTTATAAACTATAACTATCATCAACAGAAAAATCAGGATAACTTTCATCATAATAATATTTATTACAGTTAATTAAAACAATTGGTAATTTGTATTTATGTGATATCTCCAAATCTTTATCTTGAATTTCATTAAAACATATAATCGCTGCAGGCTTAATTCCAAAATCATCCTTTTTTATAACTATTTCATTATAACATTTTGTATCACGTATTAAAGAATCTGCTGAAGATATTTCATTAATTTTACTTGTAATAAATACCTCATTTTTAGAAGAGATTGATGAAGAACTATCCATATGATGTACATGAACAATATTATTAGAATTAATATTTGAATACAATAAAGTTATCCCCATATTATTAACTTTATCTATCGTACCAATATTCTTATTACCTATATAAGAAAAACTATAATATTTTTTTGGCAAATTGCAATATATATCATCAATATTAAAACCATCTTTATTAGGTAAAATACATCTAACAAATGCATAAAACTCTTCCCCATCAAGATAATAAACATCAATACCTAATTTATTAGATAATTTTTTATCATATAATTTATTATTTTTTTCTAACATTAAAGATTTACTAGTTAAATCATTATATGAATGATTTTTAATAATTCTCATATCATCATAAAACATCTCAAAAAATTTAGTTTTATTTCTATTTTGATTAAAGAATAAAATCATATCTTCCCTATTTAAATCTTTTAATCTAAGACAATCTTGATAAAATTTAATGTGATCTTTAGAAATTAATATTTTATTTATATGTTTCATATATAATAACATCTGATTAAAATTAACTAAAAAATTATAATAATTATCACCAACAAAGTAATATATAATATAATCTATTATTTCTTTGTTAGTTAAATTATTATTTTTATAATCATCAATCACTTTAATTATATATTTTCTTCTTCTATCCTCAATTTCTGATACATCCATATCATTCTCAATTAAATGTATTATTTTCAAATAAATTGACTGATTTTTCATATTAGAAATATTTTTTATATATTTACTATTACCTTTTTTATTTTCAAAAAAATGAATAATAAACTCTTGATCATTCAAAGAAATATATTCTTTATCTAAGATTTTTAAAACCTCTTCATATTTATCCATAACCACTCCTATTATAATAAGAACAAAAGTCGTTAGTTCATTACATATTACTTTTCAATATAACCACTTATACTAGATGTATACATATCATCTGTAATACTTTTATATCTATTACCTCTATAATCATCCATAAAGCCATTATATGCTTTATAAACATCACCTGTTTCAGTATCATAAACTCTTTCATAACCAAGAGTAGCATCACTTTGTTTTTGACTAATAATATCATAGGAATTATTTCTTTTTGTCCATGAATCCATTATCATATCAGAAATACTATCATAAATTTTTTGATTAGCTTTAATAGTATTAATTAAAATTGTTTCTTGATTATTAAATCCTTTAATAAAATTATCACTAAACTGAATTGTACCTATACAATAATCCAATATTTTTTGCCAATTATTAAATTCAGCATCTGGTGCTGTCATTAAAATAATATTATAAACATTTAAAGGTGAAACATCTACTTTAGAACTAAATATATTTCTTATATCAGTATTAATATAATATGTACCAATTGATTTTACAGTTGAAGTAAATAAACCTTGCATCATTTCATTTTTATCATTTTTAAAAGTTGCTCTTAAAATATCCCCACCTAAATTTGATTTTCCTAAATTTTCAATAACTTTAAAATCATTTAAATATGGAAAAAATTCTGTTTTTAACTCCGTACTATTGCTTAATTTAACATTTTTATTCCAAACTTTATAAAAACTTTCAGTTGTCATAGGATCAATAGCGGATAACTTAGAAAAAATAGCATTTGGATAATATTTAGCATAAGTACTACGAGCTTTTTCACTTTTTAAGAAACCTTCTTGTTTTAACCCAAATAGAAACATAAAATCACTATTATTAGGATTATACACTTTAAAAGAATAGTGAATATAATCAGTTGGAGCTACTGTAACCTTCCATCCTTTAGGAATTTTTAAACTTACAAGTCCATTATCATAATCTTCATATGTAACTAAACTATTCTCACTTTTAACTATTTTAACACGATTACCACATCCTGTTAAACCTAAAAAAATTACAATTAATAAAACAAAAAAACATTTCTTTTTCATACATTATCCCTTCCATTATTATATTAAAATTTAATTATAATTAATATTATATTATGGTGTCCCCTGTAGGAATCGAACCTACATTTAATTCTTAGGAGGAATCCGTACTATCCATTATACTAAGAGGACAAGAATATCTTAACAAAAAGTTAAGATATTAATCAAAGAAATCATCAAAAAATTCATCATCATCTATATCTAATACTTTCTTATTTGTTTCAACATCAGCAGAATTAGATGGTGGTTTTACATCAATATCTTTATCTTCCATTTCTTTGATATTACTATTTATTATTTTTTCTAAATTATCATTATTTTCTTTTCTAACTTCTTTATTATTAATGATAGAATCAAGATTAATTTCTTTATTTTTTTCAACTAATCCCTCTATTTTATTATTTTTTTCTTGTTCTTCTTTTTCTAACTCAGCAATTTTAGCGTCAATTTGTTTAACAACAGCATCTATATCAAATGAATCATCATTTTTCTTCTTTGAAGGAACTGGACTTTCAAATGGCAAGCCTCCTCCAAAAGGACTTCCACCCATAAAAGGATTAAAAGGAAGAGCTCGATCATTGGTAAAATCAAGTAAATTATCTTTATTATTCTTAATCTTTTCATCTACATAAGTTTTAACATTAAAAGTTTTAATTTCTCTTATTTCACGAGATGGAACATCATTAATATTAACCGATGGATATTGTTTTCCCCAATCTATTTTAAAGTTAGGTGTTAATTTAGTCTTAAATGGAGCCAGTCTTATTCTTCTTATAATTACTTCAAATTGTTTTAATTTTTGAAGATCACTTATTGTAATTAATGGAGTTGATACTGTTTTATCATCTTTTTTAGATTTCTTTTCACCACACATTTTACTAATTTCTTCCAAAGCTTTAAGTTCTGTACTAATTAGATATACCATATTTCCACAATTACCTTTAATAGTTTCAGCATTTTGTTCTCCATAAACTTCATTTAATTGTGCAAAATTTTGAATAATTAAAGTAAATCTCATCGCTCTACTTCTTGCCGCCGTAATCATGGTAGTTACATCTTTTAAAGGAGGCATGTTAGCAAACTCATCAAGTAAAAAGTTGGTTCTTACAGGTAATTTACCATTATTTTGATGAGCCACATCGATTAAAGTTTCATATATTTGTTTAACCAAAATGGTTGCCAAAGAATGATATGTCTTTTTTTCATCCTGAATAACAATAAATACTGCTGTTTTACGTAATCCAATATCTTTAATATCAAAATCACTATGAGACAACATTTCTGAAAGATTAACCCTTGTTGCAAAAAGTTTGATTTTTTCTTTAAATACTGCTAAAATACTTCCCTTTGTTTCATTAGGAGAAAGAATTGTACTAGATGCATTAATATAAGCAGCTCCAGCAGGATCTTTGGAATTAAAATATTCCTTAATATATGTACTACTTCCACGGAATTTATCCTCACCAACTGTTGTCATTAAACTAATACTATTAATATTAATTTCTTCTTCTTTAGCATCTTCAAAAAGTCCTAAAGCAAGACCTGAAAAATATCCAGCTGATGTTTTTTCCCAAAATGGATCAGCATTTTTATTACTTTCATCATACAAAATATTAAGCGCTAAATCATCCAACAACTCAATAGCTTTATCTTGATTACCACTTGTCCATAATTTATAAGGCAAAGTTAAAGGATTCCATGCATTACCTTTACTAGGATCACGGAAATTTAATAATACAATATTATAACCTCTTCTTTTTAACATCTCACTAGTTTGCTCATATATTTCTCCCTTAGGATCTGTAATAACCATTGATTCATCATGTTTAGCAAGAGATTGTACCATTGGAAAAATAACACATTGTGTTTTACCACTACCAGTAGAACCAATAATTAAATTATGATATTCTCCATCATCAACCCACATTGTTTTACCATCATTAATTAAAGGAATACCACCAGCATTTGCTTTAAAATCCATCGTATTAACTGGTTTCAATTCTTTCTTTATTGTTTTTATATCACACCAATTACTATATCCATCAAGTTTTTTCTCAGTGGTAAATCCAAAACCTTTTTCCATCTCAAAGAAGTAACTTTTAGAAGTTGCAAAAAGTCCAACCAATGCTAATATATAAACCATAATTGTTGTAGGAAGATTTTCTAATCTCAATGCAATAAAGAAATTAATACCCGCAAATCTTTCCTCGTTAGCAAATAAAATTAAATTTGAAACTAATACACAAATTAATATAAACAAAATGAAAGCATAAATACCAAATTTAACCATATCATCTTTTTGAAAACGCATCTTTAGTTTCATATTATCCTCCTATATTTTCTTCTTTCTATTTACAAAAAACATTGTTATCCAAGTAATAATTATTACTAAAATCGCTATTACAATATAAATCATATTTTTCTTATGTGGATTAAATTTTGTTGACAAATCATAATTTATTAATATTTTAAAATCATTTGTATCTTCTAATAAACTATACGTAAAAGTATTTGTTTTATCATCAATTACCTCAGTATTAGCACTACCAACTTCATAATCTATCTTAATATTTATTAAAGCATCTTCTACATAAAATCTATCTGGATTGTCTTCCTCATTTGGATTAAAACCAACAGTTTCAATCTTAACAATATTACCTTCTTTATTATAACTTATTTCATCAAAATAATCATTAAAAAAATGTGAATTATTTAAATAATCTTCCATATTTGAATATTTCTTTTTTATAACTATATATGGTTCAGTATCTTCCTTAAGGTAATATTCATAATTATTTTCTTCAAGATCTTCTATATAATTTTCTAAATTTTCCTTTAAAACATCAACTTTATTAGTTTTATAATAAGTATTATATAACCTATTGGTTCCATAGATAATTACTTCTTCATTAACCGTTTGATCATTATTTATACTTACATCATATCTACAAGAACACCCAGTTAATAAAAATAATATCAATAAAAGAAATACCTTTTTTTTCATAATTAACCTTTCCAAATGATGTAGAAAGCAAATGCTTCTTTCGCAATCATATCATTTAAACTATACCAACCATTACCCGTTTTTCTTTTTTTATTTGCTTTATTTGACTTATTATATGGATCATATACATATACTTTTCTATTATTAGGATCAACTCCTCCTAATACCATATAATGACCACCACTTGTAAAATGACCAGGTCCCATATGTGCAATAACCAAGTCTCCTTTACCTAAATGAGATAATACAAGATTTAAATCACTGGCTTTACTTTTACCAACCTTTAAATATTTATATCCCATTGCCTTAGCTTCTTTTTTAAAGAATCCTACACCTGTACCAGAAATACCTTTTCCACAATATCCCCATTGATAAGCTCGATTCATTTCATAAACAGGATCATACTTCTTACTATTTTGATAAGTAGATACTATCATTGCCATCGCTGTTACACCACAACCACTTGATTTAATAGAAGCATTACTTCTTCCACAGAATTTTACATTAGCATAATCATTTTGGTCATAAAAGTAAACTTTAGTTAAAACTCGATTATTACCATAAGATGTTCCAACATCATATGTATTTTCCAAAAGATTCTTTACTTGATAGTTTGGATATGCCTTTGATAATATTGTTTTATAATCATTACCACTTACTAAATTTTCATTTAAATAAACAAAACCTCCATTATTATTTAATACCACATTACCATATACAGAATCAATATTTTTTCTAATATTATTTCTTTCACTACTAGTAATTCTTCCTTTACCATTACAATCAGAATTAATATCACAATAATCGTTTCCATTCAAAGAAATAGTTAATTTATCACTTGAAAAATTCCCATTATAAATGGTATTACCAGTATATAAAATGGTATAAGCTTTAACAATTTCTGAATTATTTATTTCATTTTTATCTAATTTATTATATATAACTCCCGTAAGATAATCTTTAGCATTAATATCTAACCCATTATATTTAACTTTTAGTTTAGGAGATATAAAAACATTATTTGAATCATCATATTCAAAGTCAATACTTTCCGCAAGTTCAAAAATACCATCAAGTATTTCTGACATATCTTCTTCTTTTAATAAATCTTTATAATAATTTCGAAAACTACTATTTACTAGAAGTTTATTATAAAATTCCCCATCAATATCATAATCTACCTCACATGATTCTTCATTCACCATAAGATCATATACATTATCTATCATATCAGTCATTTTACCATAATCAATATAAATACTTTTATCATTATCCATAAATACAGAATAATCTATTTGATAATATAAATATACCAATGATGCATGAATATAATTAGTATTTAAATTAACATTACACTTCTTTTTATATTCTTGGGCTTTTTCATCTAATGTTCTATAATAATTCATTTCTACAGAATAATTTTTAGATTCTCTATCATTAATCATATAAGCAGATGTTTTACTACTATCTTCATTATAACCCGTTACTGATAAAACAGGTTTTAAAACAGTTGAGGTTAAAATATACATCACCATAATAATTAAAAAGAATATCAAAAAAATTGGAAGAACTATTGATATTATGGAAATAATTATTTTAATTCTTCTTGATCTTAATAAAAGATTTTTTTCTTCATCAGAAGTTTCTTCATCATCATCACTTGCATCTTCCTTTTCTTCTTGTGAAGAAGTTTGATTACTTTGATTTTTTTTATTTCTTCTAAAAAGATTATTTAAATTTCCTCTTTTTGTTCTATTAACATTTTTAAGTTTTTGAGCAGCAACATCATTTGTTTTATTACCTTGATTATTAACTAATTCATCATTCTCTTTTTTCTTTGGTGATTCTTGATTTTTTTCTAAAGGTGATTTTGATTTATTATCTTTAAGTTTTTGAGAAGCAGCATCTTCTGCTTTTTTAAGAGCACTTCCAACTACTGGAGCATTTCTAAGACGTTCATATCTACCACCAGAAACAGTATTTAAACCATTTCTTAAATTTTGTAATCTCTTTGCTCCAATATCATCCTGCATATTTTTATTATTCATCAAATTCACCTCCAATTCTAAAGAAAGACCTATAAAGGTCTTCTATTTTATAAGCCTCCAGCTGAACCAAAACTATCTAATTCATCTTGAGTAACTATAACATCAATTTGCATTCTTTTATTACCGCACACAAATAATGCTTGACCTTGAGAATATCTTTTTATGCTATCAATTTCATTATCATTTAAATCAACTAATTTTGATAAATCCTCAACAGATTGTTTATTTAGTTGCATAATTAAATAATAAGCCGCATTTCCAAAGATTGCCTTTCCCTGTGTTATAACAGAAGGATTAGAAAAATCACTAGGTTGTTGAGTAATAATAATTGTTCCTGTATTATACTTTCTTGCACGACGTTGTACTTGAGCTAAAAAGTCAGCTCCCAAAACATTATTACCCGATAAAAGTACATGAGCCTCATCTACCATTAAAATAGTATCACGTCTTCTATCTAAACATAATCCCCAAGCATATTTAAGTACATTAAAGAATAAGGCATTTTTAATATTTTCATCAGAATTCATTAATTCTTTAATATTAAATACAATAAAATCACTTGTACTTGGAATTGATGTATGACCATCAAAATAATATTTAAGTTCTCTTACAAATGGTCTTACTTTAAGTTCAAGTCGCTCTAATACATCACGTTCATGAGTTTTTTCAGTAGTTGCTGTAAGTCTTCCTCTTACAGTTGCATAAACATCACTAAATGTAGGGAAATCAGCACTAGTCTTACTTGTGAAATCACTTTCAAAATTAATACCAAATCGATGATAAGTATCTTGAACAACTTCACTAAATAGTGTTAAAACATCCTCTTCAATGTCAGGATAATAATATCTCATAAATGCCTTTAAAAATTGTAAAGTTCTAGTAAGAACCGTATAACCAATACCATTTTTGATATCTTCTTCATCAGCATCCATAACAATTTCCAAAGGATTTATAAGTCCATAACTTCCACCCTTACCAAGATCAATGGAATCTCCTCCATATAATGAACACATATTTTCTAGCTCATTTTCAGGATCTATTGCCACAATCTGACAATTATTTCTAATATGACCACGAAGCATAAGTTTTGCAGCAGTACTTTTACCACTACCAGTACTACCAAGAATAACTAAGTTAGCATTATTACGATTATTTTCTTTTCTTATTTTATATAAAAATTGGTTAAACAAAATAACTCCACCAGAGAAATCTACACCAATCAAATTAGACATTCCTGGATCTTTAATAGAATCAAATACAAAAGGATACATTCCCGCAATTGTAGGACTAGGTATTGGTGTACCAATACGCTCTTCTACTCTTTGCTTAGGAAATATTGGTAACATTGATTTCAAAAGATTTTCTTGTTCAAATCGAAGAGACACTGCTCTTAAATCCATTGAATCAAGATAATTTTTAACATTAGCTTTTCTATTTTCTAATTCTTCCTTCGTATTAGCAGTTATCATAACATGAAGTTGAAAATCAAAAATTAAATCTTGATTAGCTGCCAAAGATTGTACAAATCCTTCTAATGATTCATAATCTTGTCTAAATCTTTCTTGCATCGTTTTATCTTTTTCTTTTTCATAACGATTACGATAATCAGAAAGTTGTTTATTAATCATTTTTTGAAGTACTGAAAATGGAACAGGAATATGTTTAATAACAACCTTAATTCCAGACATATTGGTAAGTCCAGAAAGATACCCTGGTGTAATAAATTTAGGATAGGAAACAACTGTTAAAATAGTTGCATATTTATCACTAATAACAAAATCACTTGGATTAAATTGTAAGCCTTTAGGAGCTATTTCTGATGCAAATAAACTCATCTCATCACCACCGTTCCAAAGTCTGTTCTAACCCCACCATTTAAAAAATTATCTAGAATAATTCGAAGTTCATCATCAGTTGTTTGACTTGCAAGTAAAGAACAAGATGCAAATCCATTAATCATTATTCTTAATTTATCATCAAGTCGTTCTCGATTACTTTCTTTAAATAATACATAATATTCCGTATCAACAACTTGATTATTAATAAACATATTAGCTTTTTCAATATCCTGTAACACCATTTTACGTCTTGCAGGAGTAAGATTTGAATTAAGCAACAATTCAAGTCCAGATAAATATACCGAAATATCAACAGGACGATCAGCAGCTATAAGCCAAAATTCAAAATTAAAGGTATTATAACAATTTCTTAATGCATTAATAATATTATCTTGTTGAATATCTTCCATAATAAAGATATTTCTAGGTTGAACTTTAACCCCAGTTACCATTTCTCTATTTGGCAATGTAATTATTCCATCTCTAATTGATCTAATTTTTACCCAATTTTCCGTATAATTTCCCCCATTAGGTTTATTGTTTTTCTTTACTTGTTGTGGCGCCCTATTAACTGGTCTAACATTACCATTTACAGGTCTATTATTGTTCACGGGTTGATTCATATACAGCACACCATCCTCTCCATTTATAATTCTTATTATTACTATAAAAATGTATCATTTCTTGTATAGCGACTAAAACGTTATGATAATTAGGGACTGGATAAACAAGAGCAAAACACAAAAGTCCCGGAACCACCGCTAGTAAATTTACCCAATTTGGTAAATCCATATTACTAAAAATTATTAACAAAATGAATGTTATACTAGCACCTGTAATGGCAATTGCTAAATCAACAGGACGAAAGATACTAAGTATCAATTGTCCCTTTTTAGTATTAGCCGGTATCATAAATCGATTATCCATCATATCACACTCCCATTAAATTAACTTTTTTTATCATTATTATTAATTGCTTGTTGAGCCTTTTTGGCACGAGAATCAGCAATTTCTGCACCCTTGTATTGTTGTTTAGCAATTTCTTCAAAGCTATCTTTAACAAAGTTAAGAACATCAGCTCTTTTACTAACTTCTCTAAAGTAATCAGCATCACTTGCAAAATCAGCACGATTAAGTGGTTTTTGAAGTCCCGAAACAACATCCAGCAATTTACTAACATCAGTAACAGGCTCCCCTTTTGAAGTTTTAACACCATATTTTCTCATTTTTTCAATAATAGGTGCCATTATCTCTGGAGCATTAAACATTGATCCATTATTCTTTATAGCCATAACAAGTTTATCAACATTAGGTGATGCCGCAGGATCTCCTGTACCCATAAGTTCTGCCTCTTTTAAGTAAGAAGTTCTCTTTTCGATAGTTTGAACTAAAGAACCCAATGCAGAAATTTGTGCATCTGATAATTGAACTTTCGTTACACCATCAGCATGAGTAATTTGCTGTCCATTTCGAGCCATAGTATACATATTTCGAACTTGTTCCATAGAAAGGGAATCAAATCCAAGAGCACTTCTGATCATTTCTGAAGCATCATCTTTACCTTTTCCTGAAGAATCAACAATAGAAATTTTATATCTATCTGGTGTTTCATTCATCTTACCAACACCATGACTTTTAGAATCAGCAGCAAGCTTAGCTATATTTTGCATTGCATCATATCTTGCCTTAATAAATCCTTCACTTGATGGTATTCCAAGTCTTTCTCTTCTAACATCTCTTCGATAATCACCATAACCATACTCATCATCATATAAATTATCTACACGATCAATTCTACGATTACGAGCTTCAATTGTTTTCTTAAATGCACCATTTCTTACATCTCTAAACCCTTTACCTTGTGCAGACATAAATAATCCTCTTCCAGTCTCACTTGCAAAACCTGCTGCAGCACTACGAAGACCTTCTGCAATTTGTCTTCCTCTACCTTTGCCTTTACCAGCAAATCGTTCTCTTTGTGTAGCATAATTACTTCTTGCTGTTCTAATTCCAGCCATTGTTGTACCGAATAATCCACCAGCACGCTTAAACATATCATTAAAGCCATCACCAGCACCTTTAAGTCCTAATAAATCAGCAATAAATTTAGGCGCATTCTTTGCAAACAATAATAAAGCTACAATTATTAAAATTTTAATTAAAACTAATTCAACACCTTCTGGGGTTCTACCAACACTTTGAGAAACACTATTTTTAAACGCTTCATAACCAGTACTTGTAAACATATCCTTTAATACAACTTGCATTATATATATAACTAAATAAATAAGTCCCAATCGTATAAACAAATCGGTATATATATGCACACTGGTTGTTGCCCAATTCGTAAGTTTTTTCTCATCAACAATATAACTAGTAATAGGAATTGGTGCAAGTATCTGAACAATTCCAAATTTTATCGACCTCGTTGCAACATCGAAAGCCATCGAAGCTAATATATATACCATAAAAACTCCAGCAATTGGAACTAATAAAATCCACCAAACATTATAATAACATGCCCCACCAGACCAGAAATCAGGTGCAAGAAAATTACTAGAGCAACCATCCATTGCTACAGCATAAAAATCCATTGGACTATTCAATACTTTTGTTGGTAAACCAGTTTTCTCATCTTTTATAACCAAAAAACTATTCATAACAGAAACAGATAACTGATCTCCTATTTGATCTACAGTAGAATTATTATTACCAAAAATAATTTTAGGAATTTGCTCCACAATATCTCCTTGAATTTCCATTGCAAATTGAAATATTGAAGGAACTATTGCTAATAATACAACTGCAATAATTGATTTTTTTAAAACAGCACCTAACCCTTTACTCTTATCATCAAACATATCAGGATTAACAATATACTGAACTGCAGATATAACTAATTTAAATAGCATCAAAACACCAATTATAACGTAAACTCTATTCGTAAATTGATTAATAGTATCTGCACTAAAAAAATTATATTTAGACAAATCATCTATCAAAGTGAACATTCCACTAACAATTGCAAAAACAACGGATGAAACTCCCGCAAATAACATATACAATAATGTCACTTATATCACCTCTTTTTAAAAATGTATCCACAAGATGTCCTATATTACCATTATAACATAATATAGAAAAATTTTACTACATTTATTTAAAAATCTTTTATATTTTATAACAAAAATAGAAAAAAAGCAAATTATTTTGCTTTTTTTCCTTCATATTCTTCTTTATCACCAAGATATTTATCATATTCTGAATCCAAATATTCTTCCATTAAATCTTGAACCCATTCATCACCAGTAATTTGATAAATTAGCACGGCATATCTATTAGTATCAGCTGTAGTTGCTACACCATCTTTTATTTTCTTAGCAAGTATTCTTATTTCATCAGCATCCTTTGATTCACCTTTTTTAATAATTGTCGGATGATTAATAAATAATCTTGCTAAAAACTCTTGATTTTCACCAGTTATCCCAATTCTTTTATTTCCATAATCAGACATTTTAGGTTCATTTTTTAATTTAACGTCATATATCATCTTAAATTGTTTTAATAAATCAGAAAACTCTTTTTCAAGTCCATTACTTTCAATAAAATTAATATAAGTAGAAATTTCAGTTAAAGTAAATTTAGATAAATCTACCTTTTTTAGCAAATCACTTAATAATTTTAATTTTTCTTTATATTTTTGATTTTCTCTTGGATTTGTTTTTTTACGTTTATTATCTGTATCATCTTTTTTAGTACTTGATTTCAATGCATCTAATTTCGTTTGAATTTCTTTACATTTGTCTATATATTTTGTAAGCATTTGACTAGCAAGTTTATTATTATTAATACTATTAATAATCTCATTAGCCTTAGTTTCATTAAACTTATCCATATCGAAACCATCAATTTCAACCATAACATCACGAAGTAACTTAATTCTTTTTAATATTTCTTTATTTTCATCAGTTAAATCATTATATAATTTATTATCATTAATGAATTTAATTATATCATAAAGATCAACTAACGTATAACCTTTAAAACTAAACTTACCTAAATAATCATTAGCCAAATTTATCTTTCGTTTTCTATCATCAACATCATTTATCTTATTTAATCTTTCTAATATTTGTTGATATTTTTCCTTAGCTTTATCACTTAATTTATCAACTAAACCATTATCATTTACAATTTTAACGATATCATCCATTTGTTCTTTAGATAAAGATGAAACATTAATAATATTTTCTAACTTTTTATTAATTGAATTTACAAGAGTTTTAAGAGAATCATCTACTTTTAGAGATTTATCTATATCACCAAATCTTGTAACAATTTGTTGATACTTCTCTTTAGCTTTATCACTTAATTTATCAGTCAAATTATTATCACTTATAAATTTAATAATACTTTCCATTTGTTCTTTAGATAAAGATGAAACATCAATATTTTCTAATTTTTTATTAATTGAATTTACCAAAGTATTTATCGAATCACTTTTATCTTTTGAATCATCTTTTGCAGATGCTTTTACCCCTTCAGGTACATCTTTTGAAATAGAAATTGCCTTATTAACACGTTTGACATCAGATAAAGAAAAAGTATAACTATTTACAATTTCATCCCAACAATCACCAACATGTTTCCAATATCCACTTTTAGAAATATCATATTTTCTTTGTAATCTAGGTCCACCATATTTTTTCTTATTGTATATAGCAGCAACTGTTTTAATAACAGTTTGACCCAAATAAGCAGCAGAAACACCTAAAGCAACTGGAAACATAGCAGGAGCAAGTGGTCCTAAAACTAATCCAGAACCAAAATACATCAACGCTGAAATACCAGCATTTTTAATAAAATATTTAAATGTATGTTGATATCTTTCTGATACTCTTCTATTCTTATTTCTCCAAAAAGAATTACTTTTATAGACAACATTATGAATTTTTTTATCAACTTGTCCAATGTAAGCACTAAAAAGATCACGAATTTTTCCTTGATATTTTTTATTATATTCTTTTCTTTTGGTATTCAAAGACTTATTTAAAGTGCTAATTTCTTTTCTTTCTTCTCTTGTCAATGAATCTTTTTTACTCAAATCATCAATTTTTTTATTTGTTTCACTAAAAAAATTAACAAGACTTACAAGTTCATCTCTTTCTTTTTCAATTTTCGCAATTCTTTCTTTTTTCTCATCATCAGGAAGTGGAGAATCGTTTCTTAAATAGTTTAAGTCACTTTCCATTTGTCTCATCCTAGCATATAAATTATCCATATACAACTCCTATAATAATAATTTTATCATTAATAATTTACCATTGCAATTATTTTATCTAAATTTTCCAATATTTTCATGGAACACTTCTTGGTTGTCACCAAATAATCCATAAAATCCAGACATTGAAAGAACTTTGTTTTTAAGTGAATTAAAAAATAATTTAACTAAATCCATTTCATCATGAGCATAATTTATAATCATTGGTTTAATATAACATGTATAAATATCATTTAGTAATTTATTTTTTTGAGTTTCACTTAATGAATTTAATTTTTTTTCAAATAGTGAAGATATAATTAACATTTCATAAATATCATTACTATCCATATCACTAACCATTTCATTAAATATTTCTCTCACAACACATTCTTCAAGGCTGTTATTTAAGTTTTTCATAATAATCTTAACATATGAAAAACTATTATTATAATAATCAAATTTTTCATTTCTATCCATAAAATCCCCCTACAAACGGACATATTATACCATAATCGTTAAAAAATGTCAAATATTGTAAAGAAAAAAGGTATTAATAATACCCTCTTCTAAATAACATTTACATAATATACATCAACATCTTTTATAGCTTTATTATCACTATCTAATTCTAAAACTTTAACTTTCCACATTTTAGGATTATTTAAATATAGTTTATTATTAATTCTCGTAATTGGTTTTACAGTATTAATCTCCGTTAATGGATCGCAATCACCATTTTCATCAGTCCAACATACTAATAATTTTTTGATTTTATCATCTGTTATATTAAATGATATTTCTTCTTTTACTTTTATAGAACTATTTAAAGCTAAATCTTTGGTTGAATACAAATTAGTTACAGTATAACCACGATTTTCATCCTTATTTTCATTAGTATTTGGTGTAGGAACTGGCGTATTTTTATTAACAACATTAACTTTAATAGTTTCTTTATCTTTATTAGCATTTTCAATATTAATAATAGCAGTACCAACTTTTTTAGCAGAAATTTTTAAAACTTTATCTTTATATTCTGCTGAAGCAATGGCTAAATCACTACTAGAAACTTTTAAATCTTTATCGTCAATACCTATATTAATATCTTTAGTAGTATCTATTTCCATTGTAATTTCATCATTCAAGATTTTAACATCATCCATTACTTCAATATTTACTTTATATTCTTTATTATCAATTGTCTTATATGAAATAGAAGTTTTACCAACATTTAATCCTTTAATTATATCTTCATTTATTGAAACAATATTTTTATCCTCTACATTAATACTTACATATTTCATACTTGAATCTTTTGGATATATATCGTATTCTATTTTTTTAGTGTCACCTTTTTTTATCTTAATATCATTTTCTTTAAAAACAATTTTATCAGTATTTCGTATAATTTCACCAGGATTATCATCAGAAATTACAAACACTGTAATTGTACTATCATGTCGATTATTAACATTGGTAGTAATATTGGTAGTCCCCGTCTTTTTAGTAGTTAAAACACCATATTCAGATATTGTTGCAACCGTAGGATTAGAGCTAATAAACGTTTTACTATGAGCTATTCCATTAGAAGGATTATAAGTAATTTTATCATTTAAATCAAATGTTTTATTAGTTCCAATAACAAGTTCCCCCAAAGGATAACTAATTGAATAAAGTATTCCTCCACCATCTTTTACTTCAATATCCACTGAAATTGATTTTACATCTTTTATATCACTAGAAATAATAATACTCGTTTTTCCAATACTAACCCCTTCAATAACATCATTATCTACTTTAATAATATTTTCATCAGCACTTTTATAATTTAATATAGCATCAGAACTATTACTAACATGAGCTTTAATTTTCTTCTTTTCACCCACATAAATAGTCTTAACATTTTCTAATAACAATATTTCCCCATTTTCCCCTTTTTTATTAGAAAAAATGATTATCATAATTATCGCTATAACTATAGTAATACCAAGACATATAATCCCAAATTTCAAATTATTATTTAAACCTTTTTTATCTTCTAATTTAGTTTCCATATACTCTCCTATATTATTATCATATAACTCTTTTTTTATAAAATCAAGATAATTTATTACATTTACCAACATTAATCTCTTTCATTATCACCTAGCATTAATCTTATAGTACTTCCCATTTCCATTCTCGTTCCAGCAAGAGGAGATTGACTAACAACATAATCTCCTATACCTGAATATTCAATATTAAAATACAATAATTTTTTTTCAGCCTCTCTCTTTCCTAACCCCACTACATTACTAACTTCATAGTAAACTGGATCATTCCATAAATGAACTGGTTCTATTCCACCATCTTGCCTTTCTATATTCAAAGCATTAATAATATCCAATAATACTCTTCTAGCAATAGGCGCGGTTGTATAACTTGATAATAAAGCCGTGTGTTTAGGATTATCTATTGCTAAATAAAATACAGCTTGTGGTTTATTAGCAGGTATAATTGACATAAAACTCATAATATAATTATTAACTAAATATCTTCCATTTTCTACCTTTTGAGCAGTACCTGTTTTACCTCCAACACGATATCCATCTATATATGCGTAATGTCCACCACCACGAGCAACAACACTTTCTAAAGAATATTTCATAATATCACTTGTTTCTTTACTAATTGTTTTTCTTCTTAAAACCGGATTATTTTTGATAATAACACTATTTGTCGATGATTCATTAACACTTTTAACAATATATGGTTTATATAAATTACCACCATTAACAACACTGCTTACATCAACAACTTGTTGAATAGGAGTAACACTTATCCCTTGTCCAAAAGCTGATGTTGCAAGTTCCAAATCACCAACTTTAGAAAGAGGAAACATAATCCCCTTACTTTCACCATTAAGATCAATTCCTGTTTTATCACCAAAACCAAATAAATCAAAATATGAAAATAATCTTTCTTTTCCTAATAATTCACCTAACTTAACAAATCCTGGATT
>CACZTI010000074.1 GCA_902783985.1 uncultured Erysipelotrichaceae bacterium
ATTTTTTTATTATTAGAGTCAATAAAGAGACTATTAACAAAATGATGATTAGTATTAGAAATGAGATTAATAAATCTTTTTTCTTCACAATTATCAAGCCTCCTTCCTTTAAGAAGTCGGCAAGTACTCAAAGTCTAGTATTTCCTATCGTTCATTTTAACACAATTAATTTTATAAACATTATTTAAAACATTAATTTTCTAAAAATTTATTTACTACATATGATGTCAACATAAGACCTGCAACTGACGGAACAAAAGAAATAGAACCAATCTTTCCTTTAAATTCACATGGTTTTTCAGAAGAATAAATAACCATTACCTTGTTTAATATCTCTTTATTATCACGAAATAAATACCTCATTTTTTTAGCTAATGGATCATATTCTGTTTTAGAAAGACATGTTATTTTAAATAATTCCGGATGTAACTTATTACCAGTTCCCATGCTTGAAATAACAGGAATATCTCTTTTAAAACATTCTTCAATAAGAATTTTTTTACTTTCTAGACTATCACAACAATCAATAACAAAATCAATTTTTCCATTAAAAATAACATCTTTATTATCATTATTATAAAATATATCATATAAATCAATATTAATATTGGGATTAATATCCAATAATCTTTCCTTAAAACAATCAGTTTTCTTTTTATCAATATTAGAGTGAAGAGCAATAATTTGTCTATTAATATTAGTTATATCTACAGTATCATAATCTACTAAAACAAGTGACCCAATGCCACACCTTGCAAGTGATTCAGTAACATAACCTCCTACTCCACCTAAACCTAAAACTAAAACTCTTTTATTTTTTAATATATCAATTTTATCGCCAATAATTAGTTTTTCTCTTTCAAACTCCATATTTCATCCTTTACTTTATTTTCATATATTCTTTTACATCACTTATATTACTATCAAAATGACATATATCATATAAATTCATTTCATATTTTCTACAAACATAATTAACTAATGTTTGATAATTAACAAGCATTTTCTTTAAGTAATAATTATCATTATCATCATAAAAAAGATAATCAGGATCAAAATCTATTATTTTAATTTCATTTTGATATAATACAAAATTCCCAGGATTAACATCAGTATAAATTATTCCATTATTATATAAATCTTCTAATATTTTAAAGATATCTTGAAGTAATAGTACAATATTATCTTTTTTATTTACAGAATGATTATAAAAATCTTCTAAATTTTCATTTATAAGCGCATGTCTTAATGATATAGAATTAGGATAATTAGGAATAATTAAACCCTTAATTTTAGACCTTTCCTTATAATATCCTATTGGAAAATCAATATTAATTAATTTATTACCCTTAATACTATAAAAATTCAATAACATTCGATATATTTCTCTTCTATTTAATTTACTTAAATGATACTTAATAACATATTCATTAGTTGAATCTATTTTATAAAATCTTGCTTTAATTTTATCAAAAGTATCATAATAATGTAAACTTTCACGAAAAATATATTCTTCATCAAGATATAATAAACCAAAATTATCTATTTTACATTCAACTGGTATCATAATATCCCCCTTTTTCCAATATAATACCACTTTTTCCAATAAAAATAAAGAAAAAATAGTGTGCTTGTAATTACACACTATATAAAATCATCAATTGTTAGTAATTCTTCATCTATTTGTTTTAAACTTGGTCTTGCTTTTTCACTATTACTATTAATCATTACTTCTATTTTATCATTTTTATTTAATAACTTTTGAACAACATAGGCATCAGTTATCTTTTTCTTAGTTATTGTTCCACCTGTTGAATAACGATCCATAATAGATATATTAGTTAATTTAAACTCTTCAATTTCATCCGTTTTTATACCTAAATATTCTCTATTATCAATTGCAAAAGTTTTAACTATTTTATATGGATTAGATTTAACTGTTTTAATAATCATTAATCCTCTTCTTGCTCTCGCAGATTTTTCAAATTCATCAATTTTAACTCTTTTAGCAGTTCCCTTTTCCGTAATAATCGTAATATATTCTTGTTCATTACCAAAGTTATTAATACTTACAACATAATCATCTTTTAAATTAATTGATTTAACACCACTTGTTTTAAGACCAACTATAGGTACATCATTAATATCAAACCATAATCCAAAACCATCATTTGTTGATACAAATAAATTATTACATTGAGAAATAAACGCTGATACTAAATTATCATCACCTTTTAAATTCATACAATTAACTGGTTTAGTATAACGTGATACTTTAAATTCACTTAACTTAGTTCTTTTAATCATACCATTTCTTGTACCCAATGTTATATCAAAATCATTATTAAAATTATCTACTTTAATACATGAAACAATCATTTCATCAGAAGGTAAATTAATAATATTACTAATATGTTTTCCTAATTCTTTCCATTTTAAATCAGGAAGCAGATATACTGGTAAATAAATAAAATTACCTTTATTTGTAAATAATAATATAACATCCATCGTATTAGCTTCATAAAATCCAATTACATAATCATTATCTTTAAGTGTTGGTTTCTCTTCTTCTTTAAAACTTCGTTTAGAACATCTTTTTACATATCCTTCTTTAGATACAACAACAATAACATCTTCTTTTGGAATCATTTCTTCTTCATTAATTGAAATATCCATTATTTCATCTTTAATTTCTGTTTTTCTAGGTGTTTCATATTCTGCTTTAACACGTCTTAATTCTGCTTTCATAACACCTTTTAATTTTTCTGGATCATTTAATATTTCTTCAAGTCCCATAATCACTTTTTTTAAATTTTCAAATTCATTATTAAGTTCTAATATATCAGCATTAGTAAGTCGATAAAGTTGTAACATAACAATATACTCTGCTTGTTTTTCACTAAAACCATATTCATTTTGTAAATTAATCTTGGCATCAGCTTTATTTTTACTTTGTCTTATTGTCTTAATTACATCATCTAATATACTTATAGCCTTAATTAAACCTTCTACAAGATGCATTCTTGCTTTAGCATAATTAAGATCAAATTCTGTTCTTTTAGTAACAACATCTTTTTGAAATTCAATATAAGCATCAAGAATTGGAAGAATACCAAGAGTCATTGGTCTTCTATTTACTATCGCTACCATATTATAATTATAAGATATTTGTAAATCACTATTTTTATATAAATAATTTAAAATTAAATCTTTATTAGCTTCTTTTTTTAAATCAATAACTATTCTTACTGGATCATGTCTATCTGATTCATCTCTAACTTCAATAATTCCATCAATTTTTTTATCCATAGCAATATCAGAAAGACGTCTTACTAACATTGC
Source organism: uncultured Erysipelotrichaceae bacterium (assembly GCA_902783985.1). Classification (GTDB taxonomy): domain Bacteria; phylum Bacillota_I; class Bacilli_A; order RF39; family UBA660; genus RUG12783. The sequence continues at coordinate 3,343 of CACZTI010000074.1, forward strand.
TTTATTAACATCAAATGGAATCTCATAAATAATAATTTGTTCCTTGCCTTTTTCTTTAACAAACTTAACTTTACTTCTTACGATAACTTTACCACGACCTTTGGTAAAAGCATCAAGGATCCCTTCTTTTCCCTCAACAATTCCACCTGTTGGAAAATCTGGTCCTTTGATAATATCCATAATACTTTCAAGACGACAATTAGGACTATCAATTCTTTTAATCGTAGCATCAATTACCTCAGATAAATTATGTGGTGGAATATTGGTTGCATAACCTGCTGAAATACCTGTTGATCCATTAACCAAAAGATTAGGAAATTTTGCAGGTAATACAGTAGGTTCTTCTAATGTATCATCAAAATTAGGTGCCCAAGTAACAGTATTTTTATCTATATCTTTTAAAAGTTCATTAGATATTTTAGAAAGTCTTGCTTCAGTATAACGCATAGCAGCAGCGCCATCACCATCCATAGAACCATTATTACCTTGCATTTCAATATATGGAGTAGATTGTTTCCACCACTGACTCATTCTAACCATTGCATCATATATCGAACTATCACCATGAGGATGGAAATTACCCATGATATAACCTACTGTTTTAGCTGATTTTCTAGTTGGTTTTTCAAAAGTATTACCATCTCTCATCATACCATACAATATTCTTCTTTGAACTGGTTTTAATCCATCCCTAACATCGGGAATTGCACGATCCTGGATAATAGCTTTTGCATATCTTCCAAAACGATCACCCATGACTTCTTCTAAGGCTAAATCATTAATTCTACTTATAATTTCACTCATCCTAACCTCCTATTTGATAATCATCTTCTAATGTAAAGATTACATTTTCATCAATCCAATTTTTTCTTGGTTCTACTTTATCTCCCATTAGGATGCTTACTCTTTTTTCTGCTAATGTGGCATCACTGATATTTACTCTTATTAAACTTCTTGTCTCAGGATTCATGGTTGTTTCCCAAAGTTGTTCAGCATTCATTTCACCTAATCCTTTATACCTTGATGTTTCCATATTTTTATGAGTCTTATAAATATTTTGACGTTCTTCTTCAGTCCATGCATAAAAGATTTCTTTTTTATTAGAAATTTTATAAAGTGGTGGACATGCTATATACAAATGCCCTTCTTCAATTAAACTTCTCATATAACGATAAAAGAAAGTTATTAAAAGAATTTGAATATGCGCCCCATCATCATCAGCATCGGTCATAATGATTACTTTATCATAATTAGATTCTTTTACATCAAAATCATTTCCCACACCAGCTCCTATGGTATATATCATTGTATTAATTTCTTCATTTTTATATATTTCATCTACTTTTACTTTTTCTGTATTAAGTACTTTTCCTCTTAAAGGTAATATTGCTTGGAATGTACGATCTCTTCCTGACTTGGCACTACCACCTGCAGAATCACCCTCAACTAGAAATAATTCATTTTTCTTAGGATTTTTACTTGAAGCAGGTGCCAATTTTCCTGATAAATTTCTTTCTTGTTTACCTTTAGTTTTACCGTTTCTTGCTTCATCTCTAGCTTTTCTTGCTGCTTCTCTTGCAATCTTACTTTTAACCATTTTATTCATTATGGTTGTAGCAATTTGTTTATTTTCTTCCAAGAAGAATTGCAATTTTTCTGTAACAATTGCTTCTGTAGCCACTCTTGCTTGTGGTGTACCAAGTTTTCCTTTAGTTTGACCTTCAAATTGCAATAATGATTCCGGAATTTGTAATGAAATAATGGCAGTTAACCCTTCTCTTGTATCAGTTCCCTCTAAATTTTTATCTTTGCTTTTCAAGAATCCATTACTTTTAGCATAATCATTAAATACTTTAGTTAAAGCTGTTTTAAAACCTACTTCATGAGATCCACCATCAACTGTTTTAACATTATTAACAAATGATTCAATAGTTTCATTATATGTTTCTGTATACTGAAAAGCAATATCAATATTCATACCATCTTTCGTACCACTAAAACCTACAACATCATGTAAAACATCTTTATCATCATCTAAATATTTTACAAATTCTTTAATACCATCTTTATAGCAAAATTCATTTTTTCTTTCAGTTTCTTCATCAAAAACAGTAATTGTTAATCCTTTTAAAAGAAAAGCAGATTCTTGCATTCTTTCACTAATCATTGAGAAAGAAAAAGTGTTATTACCAAATATTTTATCATCTGGCATAAATCTTACTTTAGTTCCCGTTTTATTAGTAGTTCCAATTTGTGTAAGTGGTGTATCTACCTTACCACCATCATGAAATCTAATAAAGTATTCTCCTTTATCACGATGAATTGTTACTTCACACCACTTTGACAAGGCATTAACAACACTTGCACCAACACCATGAAGTCCACCAGAAACTTTATACCCTGATGTTTCAAATTTTCCACCAGCATGAAGTACAGTATAAATTACTTCTGGAGTAGATTTTCCACTTGCATGAAGACCAACTGGTAAACCTCTACCAAAATCCTCTATTGATACACTTCCATCTTTATGTAAAGTTATATTTATGCGATCTCCAAATCCATTTATAACTTCATCTATTGAATTATCAACTATTTCCCATACAAGATGATGTAATCCTCTTCGATCAGTTGATCCTATATACATACCAGGACGTTTTCTAACGGCCTCTAAACCTTCTAATATTTTTATTGAACTCTCATCATATTTAAGTCCCATAAAACACCTACTTTCATAACACACAAAAAAGCGATACATTCGTATCCTTTTTACTCTATAAACTAATTATATACTAAAAATAAAATTAAAAAAAGTAAAAAGTGTCAAAAAATATTTTTTTTTAATAATTTAAAAAAAACACTTGTAAATTTTTTTCTTTTATGATAGGATAAGTAAGTCATGGCGAGATAGTTTATACTATTAAACCATTTATCTATAAATGGCAAGATAATTCAACTGGCTAGAATGTCCGGTTCATACCCGGAATGTTGGGGGTTCAAGTCCCTCTCTTGCTACCATATAAAATCAAAAAGATTACATTGTAATCTTTTTTATTAAAAAAAAGAAAATAACATCTTGTTACTTTCTTTTATTTTTGTTTATAAATAATAGTTGCACCTAAATTCAATTGATATTCTTTATTATTATGACTATTATTATTTTCATCTAAAGACACTGATACATGAAATACCTGTTTATCATTACTTCTTATAATACTACCATCATTTTCAACAGTATGAATAAGTGATGAATCAATAGGACTAACAGTATAAGTTACATATTCACTATCAATATTAGAAAGTCCTGATAAAGCAATAGCATACAACTCGCCACTTAATGTACTTGTATTTTCTAAGGTTATATCAAAACTAACTTCATCTCCAGGTTTAACAAGGAACACATTAAAGTCAATTGTTGTCCCAATACTTGAAACATCACCAACAATTAAACCTTCACCTTTTGATACAATATCACTAATATCAGTTATATTAATTCCCCATTTATCACCTGAAACAATATTATTTCCTGTATATCCTATATCAACTGAAGCATAAGAAGTACTTACTCTCCATATTAAAAAAGCAGAAAATATTACTATAATAGCAAGTAAAACATATCTTTTTTGTATTTTCATAACAACCCTCCATTAAAAAAGGTTCTTCATTTGAAGAACCTCTATTATGCAGCTCTTCTTGCAGCATAATTTTCATCATCTTGATTTACATAAGGATTTTTTAATAAGGCATCTCTTTCTCTGATTAAAGCCTTCAATTCCTCTTGTAAATTATCATATTTTCTTGTTTCATCAAGAATTTCTTCTTTAGCACTTTTTAACATATTCAATGTATCTTCTAAAACTTTTTGTTCTTGAAGTTCTTTTTTCTTTTTTAATTTATCAAGTGTTTCACGAACAGTAGCAACCTCAGCTTCTAGTGATGCATTAACCGCTCTTGCTTTTTCTTTCTCTTCATTTGCAATATCAAGTCTTGTAATGGCATCTTTTAATTTTACACCAATCTCATCATTTGAAAAATCTTCTTCTTTTCCATGAACAAGTTTTGTATAAAGATTAGGATCTCCTCCCATATTTTGCTCTACAGGTTTTTCTTCTGTATGCATACTTTCTCTTGTTAATGGTGCATTTTCACGATCATTTATTAATGATTCATATGGATTAACTATTTCTTTTTCCATAAATCTTTCAGGAGTATTAATAACATTATTTGTAGGTTCTTCTTTTAAATCAATCTTATTTAATTCACCAGTTCTTTCAAGTCTTGACATACGTGTATCACTCAAAGAAGGTTCAACTTTATCATTCATATTGCTTGATGGAACAATATCATTGATCATTGTTCGAACAACGTTCCTATTATAATACATTCTACTTTTATTTGCAACAACTCTACTAACTTTTAATTTTCTAATACCATTCTTTCTACAATTGTTGGAAAAATCAACTACAACGATATTATCTAGCATATTGCTTTCTGCTTTAACCACTTCCGTATTATTAACAGGCTGAGTACTACTAACACTTTGAGCATTAGCTTGATATTCAGCCAATGATGTATTATATTTAAGTACTAACTTATCTCTTTTAACAGTTGATAATTTAGCAACCTTATTTCCATTTCTTAAACCTTCATGGGGAAACTCAATAATTGTATTATCCATAACCATTACCTCCTATTCTGTTTTTGATAACTCACGAAGAACACCTTTAATTCTAGTCCATTCATTATCATCAGTGACAGTTTCAAGTGTTACTTCACTACCATTTCTCAAAACATTAGAAATATAAATAGTAACATTACCATTTTCATCTACTTCATTTTTAGTATAAATAACATATTCTTTTCCATTATCATTGAATTTAAACGCTAAAAGTACTTCTACTTCTTCTTGTGATCCATCTGGATTTGTTGTTAACATCATATTTTTTTTATCGCTCATCTTAATCTCTCCTTTACCATCTATAACCATTTTATCAGTTAATCATTTATTTTTCAACCTTTTTTTACTTTTTTTAACACAAAATATTTGCATTCATAAGCACAAAGGAATTTTAAATAATCATTCTTCGTATTAAAATCATTAACTTTACTATATCTTTTATTATTTTTATCACAAAAACCTTTTAATCTCAATTTATTATAAGAATAATCACCTAAAATATAATCAAAATCATAGAAATAGTCAGTAAATTTTTCTTTAAATTCACTTTCATTAAAACCATCTTTATATTCTTCTATTAGTTCATATTCAAAGTTATCAACGACAATTTTTTTCATTATTTGTACTCCTTCATATAAGCATCTTTTTGATTTGTATATTTTTTTATATTATTTGCATAACTATAGGCATTCCATGGCATGTAACCACCATCAAGTCCATTATCAAATAAGGCCTTTATTTGTTTTTCAAGTTCTGCTCCATTATAACTCATTTTTGTACCACCTGTAGCAACTGGGGTATTATATGCTGTTATCCATGTCCTTGCTACCGCAGGATTAGCCGTTAATCCTTGCTCTTTACTTGCAGTCTTTGCCCAAAAATTCATTGTCTCATATGGATATAACCATGGTTCATAATGACCTCCATAATTTTTACCAAAATGATCAGTATAAGGCATAGCTGATATAACATCAACTACCGTACTAATCGCAGGCCAATATTGTCCATAACTTGTAATATAACCACTACCATAACTTGATTCTCCAAAAACATCAGCTGATACATAAACATTTAATTTATGAAGTTCATTTGTTGCATACATTAAAAATCTTTGAATAGCTTCCGCTTTAGTTTCATTATATGTATTATGAAAATCAATAGTCTTCTTTTTTTCCATAGATATTAACCCATCAGGAAATCTTACATAGTCAAATTGAATTTCATTAAATCCCATAAGTTCCACTGCTTCTTTGGCAAGTTTTACATCATACTCCCAAACATCACGATTAAAGGCACTTGGCCAGTAACTAGACTGATGTTTCAAAGGACTTCCACTACTATTAGTAATAGCCTTATCTTTATTATCTTGGACATAATAAGTATCTTTAAAAGCTGTAATTCTTCCAATAACATAAAATCCATTATCTTTAAGTTTTTTTATAGCTTCTTTATAAGCATCAACGCTATTATTAGCATGCTTGAAACTTGTTGGTGATTCTTTCTCCATTAAAGGTGATGCATAACCAACATTTACATCATCAATAATATCAACAACAAAGGCATTAATCTTTGTTTCTTTAGCTAAATCAATATAATTATCGACATTTTTCATTGTTTCTTTTGTTCCATTTAAATATAGAGAGTAAACAGGAGCTGGCATTTTATTATTCTCAAATTTTGGTTTATCTACAGGAAAATAATCAAGACTTGCTCCATTACCACCTAAATAAACATCCTTTTGTTTACTATGAAATTCATAGGCACCATTATAATCATAATTTACTTTAGCAAGTTCCTCTGTTTTTTCAGTATATTTTCCATAAAAGTATCCTTCTACATCGTTATACCTTACTTTATACATATTGACATTTCCATTAGTATCTAAAGTATCAAAACCAATTACTTCTAATTTATCTCCTTTTTTAGCAAGAGTTAGCAAACTGGTACTATCAATTTCTTTTTTAATGTTATAACTTGTTCTAACATAAACTTCTTTTTCAGAAACAACATCATTATAATCATTAGTTAAATTATCAATAGATACAAAATACTCTTTATCATTATATTTTATCTTAATATTACCTTCATTTTCTTGATTACTAAAAACCTTTACTTTAGTCCCTCTTATTAATTCTAATGCTTTATTTCCATCATTATCATATAATAAAACTTTATCACCACTTGATTTAATGAATCTTTCTTCTAATTTGTTTTTTTCTGTAATACTATGGTATAAATATACTCCACCTATAACTACAATGACAAACAAAAGTAATTTAACAAATGACCTTTTTTTAACTTTTCTTTTCTTAGCCATATTATCCTCTCTATTCCATATAAATTAAGTATAACATATATTTTTATTATTATAACAAATCAAACACTTTTTGACATTCAATTATTTTACTACATCTTTACTATATAAATCTTTTTCAGAAACACAAGTTGCACTTGTTCCAATCTTTCTTTTACTTCCCTCTAAATAAATACAATAACTTACATTTCCACTATTATCTTTAGTATATTTTACATATGATGATGAATTATACGATCCACCATCAGGATCATTTTTTATATCTTTATTTCTATTCAAGTAACTAAATTTAAAAGTACATGTTTTCGTTGAATTAACACATCGATAATCAGTAGTATCACTACCATAATTTTTAAAATTCTTTATATCATAACTAGAATTAACACTCATTTGAGCAATTGATATTAATTTTTTAGCATCAGAAACCATATTATCTTTCCTAATGTTATCAACTATTCCGATAATATTAGGAATAGCAACAAGTGATAATATCCCAATAATTGCAATAACGGCTAATAATTCTGTTAACGTAAAACCTTTTTTATTCATATTCTTTTTTAGCTAGTTTTTTTAAAGCTTCCTTAGCAGCAAGTCTTTCAGCTTCTTTTTTACTACCAGCTATCCCCTTTCCATAAATTACATTATCTATTCTTACTACTATTTCAAATGTTTTATCATGACTTGGACCATATTCTCCAACTAAATCATATGAAAAACTTTTCTTATCAGTTTGTAATGCTTCTTGTAAAATTGATTTATAATCATTAAAGAAATAAGTTTTATCCAATATATATGGTGTCACAATATCTAAAATAAATTTACTTGCAACTGCATAACCTTGATCTAAATACATCGCCCCAATAAAAGCTTCAAAGATATCTGCCACAATAGCTTTCTTTATCTTTCCTGTTTCACCATGACCAACCTTAATATATTTATATAATCCAATTTTTTGCATATATTCATAATTAGCATTTTCACAAACATAATTTGACCTTCTCTTAGTCATATCCCCTTCATTATTTTCGTAATTTTTATATAGATATTCACTTACTACTAGTTCTAAAACAGCATCTCCTAAAAATTCTAATCTTTCATAGTTTTGCTTATCCTTATGTTCATTAGTATATGATGAATGTGATAGCGCAATTAAATAAAGACTTATATCATTAGGAATAATACCATAGTTTTTTAAAAACTCTTCCATTTTATTATCACCCTTATCTTTAATCATTATAACAAATTTTAAGAAAAAGTACAATTAATCTTGTATAAATTTTAAAAAAATAGTAAAATTATCATAGGTGGGTTATGAAAAGATTTTTAATAAAAATAATTAGACTATATCAAAAGTTACCTTTAACTACTCATTCAAAATGTCGTTTTATACCAACATGTTCTAACTACGCCATTTCAGTAATTAATGACTTTGGTTCATTTAAAGGAAGTATTTTGACAATTAAAAGAATTTTAAAATGCCATCCATTTTCACAGGGAGGAATTGATTTACCACCCAAAAAGGAGATTTTATGAAAAAAATAAAAAAAATTATATTTATATTAATAATAACATTAATTTTATCAGGTTGTACTTTATTTAAAAGAGATAATATGGAAAACATTAATATTATTACCACAATTTATCCCATTGAATATATAACCAACTATATTTATGGAGATAATTCAAATGTTACATCAATCTATCCCGATGATACTGATATTTCATCCTACAATTTAACTGATAAACAATTAAGTGATGGTAGTGAGAAAGATTTATTTATTTACATGGGAAAAACTGATTCAAATATTGCAGTTGAATTAATCAATAGAAATAAAAAATTAAAACTAATAGATGCCACATATGGTATGGAATATAAAAAAGACATCACTGAATTATTTCTAAATCCTGCCAATCTCTTGATGATAGCACAAAATATAAAAAATGGTTTAAATGAATATATTGATAATAGTTTTTTAAAACAAGAAATAAATGATAAATTTGATGAATTAAAATTAATTATCTCTGAAGTAGATGCCAATTATAAAACAACTGTTGAAAATGCCAATAAAAAAACAATTTATACTAATTCTAATGCTTTCTTATTTTTAGAAAAATATAATTTAAATGTTATTGTTGTTAATAAAACACATGAATTATTTGAAAAGAATCTCGCATTACTTAATAATGATATTGAAAATAATAATGTAAAATATTTCTTCTATTTAGAAGATACCGAAATAGATCAAGAAATCAAAAAACATGTTGACGATAAGAAATTAACTGCACTAGAATTTAGAAATCTAAAAAACATTACTGATAGTGAACGAAATACTAAAATAACATATGAAGATTTAATGAAAGAAAACCTAGAAACAATAAAAAAAGAAATATATTAAAAGAATATTTCTTTTTTATTAAGAAAAAAAGATAAACATTTCTATTTATCTTTTTCTTCATCTCCATAATAGTAGTAATATCCACCATAACCACTTTTACCATGTACAAGATTATTAGCAACATATCCTGCAACATTAGCATTAACATTGTTAAGAGCGGTTATTGCGTTTCGAAGATCAGTTTTCTTAGTATAATTTAATGCTGCTACTACTAAAACCTTATCAACAACACTAGATAATATCAAGGAATCAGATAATCCAATAATAGGAGCCCCATCTAAAATAATAATATCAAAGTATTTTTTTAATAGTGTTATTAATGCAGCATTCTTTTTAGAATTCAATAATTCACTTGGATTTGGTGGAAAAACACCTCTAGGTATCAAATATAAATTATTAACTTTCGTTTTAATAATAAAATCTTTATAATTTTCAATCTCACCTATTAATAAGTTAGATAAACCTTTTTTACCAGAAACATCAAATATTTTATGTTGTCTTCCTTTTCTTAAATCACAATCAACAATTAATACTTTTTTTCCACTTTGAGCAAAAGCAGTAGCAAGATTAGCTGCCACAAAGCTTTTTCCTTCTGATGGAACAGAACTAGTAACTAATAATGTTTTAATTTGTCTATCTACTGATGAGAATTGTAAATTAGTTCGCAAAGTTCTAATACTTTCACTGGCAACCGCACTTGGTTTTTTATCAACTAATAAGTCAATACCATTATAATCTTTAAATACTTTAGCAATAACAGGTGCTTTAATTTCATTTTCCATATCATCAATACTTCTTACCGTATCATCAAAATAGAAAATCACAAAAACAATAGCAACACTACCAACACATGACAAAATTCCAATAATTACTATATCTTTCATTAAATTAATGTTAGATGGACCAGTTGGTATTAAAGCTCTATCAATAATACTAACATTATTTAATTTGTAAATAGAAGATATTTCTTTTATAAATACTTCTGATAGTGTATTAGCGATTTTACTTGACATCTCTGCTGATTTATCAGTAACAACAATTTTTAAAATAGCTGTATCAGCTACCTGAGATACTCCTATTTCTTGATATAATTTTTCATAAGTATAATCAAGATTTAATTCCCTAATTACTTGACTTAAAACAAGTCTACTTTTAATAATTTCACTATAAGTAGATACTAATTTTTGATTTATCGTTATATCATTTTGACTAATAGTATCTTCTTCAGCATCATTTTTATTTTCATCTTTTACAAGGACAACAGTTGTATTTGATTGATACAAAGGTACTTTAAAAAATTTATCATATATTCCTGTAATCAAAATACATAATAACACAACACAAACAATAATTAATGAATATTTTTTTAAATAATTCAAAAAATCTTTAATATTTATTTCTTCCATAGCAACTCCTTAATTCCATTTTAATTATACACATCAAGTTTCTTTTTTGCAATATTTTGTCTTTTATTATTTTTAAATTGACATTTTTTTATAAATACTTGACATGAAAACATCATACCAACAATAACTAATTCAATACCAATATAAAATAAGTAATTACCTATTTTATTTATAACAATGGTTAATATATTAGAAAAAATATCAGTAATAATCAACAAATAATTTGCATCAATTCTTTCATAGATAAATAATCTTATAAACAAAATAATTAATCCACTAGCCAGTACACTACTACTTAAATAATTGAACTTTAACAATAACTTTGAAATAATGATTAATGTAAATAATATTATTAAAGAAATAATTATTACTTTATTAATAATATTTGATAATTTATAAAATGTATTTACTAAACCATCAACATATGAATATAAACATATTTCATTTTGGTAAACTTTTACTAAATCATTTAAAAAATTATCTACCCCTGTTTTATCAGTAATTTTTAAATTGCTTTTAGTTAAAAAATCATTAATATTATTATTTATTTTTTCTTTTAAAGCTTCTTTATCTAATTTAGTTATCTTACCTTCATATGTATTGTTAATAAAAAGAATAATATCGTCTTTTACCTCTTCCTTTGTAAATGTATCTTTAATAATATCATTTGTAAAACCAGATGGCATAATATCATTTTCCATCTCTTCTTGAATTTCGTTATATACTTTATCATAATAATTATCTTTATCTAAAACATCCATAAGATAATCTTTATCAAAAATAGTATGCTTGGATATTAAAACAATAGCCGTTAAAGAAATTAATAAACTAATTATAAAACCAATAAGATAATTTAAAATAATCCTAACTTTCATTATTTTCTACCCTTTCTGCATATACCACAAGTCTTTGGGTCTTTCTACCTACCACACTTCGATTAATTGGCCAACAAGTATACATAATTAATAATTCTTTATCATGTTGTACTAAAAAAGCATCTAAATCAGTTTCTTTAACAACTTTACTTTCTACTACCTTATATTTAAATTCACCATAACTAGCTTTTATTATAACTTCATCATCTATTTTTACTTGATCTAATTTTTGAAAATATCCCGGATTATTATGAGCTGCATAAATAATACTTCCATTTTCTCCAGGAAAATATGAACCATTATAATGCCCTACTCCAAGTCTTAATATTTTTTTGGTATCACCATAATATACTGGTAATTTTAATTTAATACTAGGGATTTCAATATTTGCGTATTTACTTCCATATTTAGGAAAAGAAATTAGTCTTTTTGATTCTAAATTATAAGTAGCAATTTTATTTTCAATACTTTCTTTCACCGCAGTTGTGTTAATAAGTGAAATATAAGTAGATATTTTTGTTTCTAAAAACAAATAGAAAATTACTACAAAAATAGCTGCAAAGAAAAAAGAAATTGCTATTTTACTAGCAAATTCTTTTGTTTTGTTTACTTTCTTCATTATTCACTAGTCTTTACTTGTTTAATAACTAAACCAGTACCAACTGCTACAATTATAAATGAAAGTCCAATAATTAATGCTGTTTTACTTGTTTCATAACCAGTTTGTTTTACAAGACTAGTAATAACAACAGTTGAACCATCACTATTTTTAACAATTAATCCTTCTTTTGTTAAAGATGCTTTAACACTTGTAGAATTAGAAATATCGTCTACTAATGCTTTTAAATCATCCTTAATATTTTGAGGATAATTCTTAAAATTAACATTACCTTGTCCTTTTATAATGTTGATAGCAGCATCAATTTTTTCACATATAATTGCTGCATGAGCATCACTTATTTCATTTTGATCAAGATAATCCTCAACAATTTTTCTTTCACCAGAACTTAATTTAAACTCTTCTCCTCCAACTGTTATTGTTTGAAATAACTTGTCCTTAATATCTGCTTCAGTTAATGCATTAACTGTTACTGTTCCAACTAAGAATAAACCAATAACCATTGCAAATAAAATATTTAATTTTTTCATATTTCCCTCCATACATTTAATTATATAATATTTATTTTTAAAAAACAAGCATAATTATAATTAAAATAACAATTTTTGACACCTATTTATCACTATGTATTTAATAAATGTGTTTTCTTGCTATTTTTTATCACTTTTACAACCATATAGAAAACAATTGAACCTATAATGGCACCTACTAAATCTATTAAAACATCTAGATAATTACCATTTCTTCCAGCAACAAAGGTTTGATGATATTCATCAAATATTGCATAGAATAAACATATAATAATACTTATAAGATAATTATTTTTAAATCTTCTCTTTTTTAATTGATAAAAGAAATTACATACAAAGAAAGATAGTACTAAATATACAGTTGCATGAGCTATTTTACGAAATATAAAATTCATATTATCAAGATTTTCTTCATTAACTTCATTCCAGACTTTAATATCACTATCTTTAATCTCTTTTTCACCAATAAAATTCCCTATTATTTCTTTACTTTTATTATTAGATTCAACACTATTCATTCCTGATAAGATAAAAATCATTATCATCCAAAGAACAACAAGAATACCTGATATTATTATTTTCTTCATCAATCTCCCCTACCTAAACATCTCTAATTTATCTTTTTTATTCAAATATATACCAGTATAAAAATTGTAGTATTCATCTAAAAATTTATCTATTTCATTAAAAGCATTATCATCTGTCAACTCAAGTTTTTTTATTTTAAACAAATCAATTTTTGCAAGTAATAAAAATAATTTTAATGTTTTATCATTAAAAACATAACCATCATGATAACAATTTTTACAAATTATACCACCATCATTAATCGAAACAGTTAAAAATTCATCATCCCTTCCACAAATATTACAACATTCCATATTTAATGATACACCCAAATATTCCAATAATTTGATTTCAACAATAACACAAATTAATTTTTCATTTAATCCATCATTAATTTTAATTAAACTATTTTCTAATAAAGAAAATAATTTTTTATTATTATTTTCCTTTAATACTTGTGAAAATAAATCCATAAGAAAAAAACTATAAAAAGCTTTTCTCATATCAAGATAAATATTTTTAAATGAATTTAAAGTACTTCCTTCAATCAAGGTGCTAAGCCCTTTTTCTTTATAACTAATCGTATATTCACAATAATTCATTTTATTACTAACACCACGAAGTTTATTTTTCATATTTCTTGATCCTTTAGCAATAACACCAATAAGTCCATAATCTTCAGTTAAAATATTTAGTATTTTACTAGTTTCACTATAATTAGTTTCACTAATTACTATTCCTTTTGTTTTTACTTGCATTTCTACTCCTTATTTTTCTTAATAGCAAATAATACTTAACATCACCTGTTTTATTAAATAAATTCCATAGTATTTTATCCATTTTATCACCATTAATATCATGGTGTTTTTAAAAATAATTATTCATCTAAATCTTCTTTTAATCCTAAATCTTTAATTAATGAATCATTATCACGCCAATTTTTCATTGTTTTTACATGTAATTCTAAATATACTTTTTTATTAAAGTATGATTCTAAATCAATTCTAGCTTTTGTACCTATTTCTTTTAACATATTACCTTTTTTACCAATAATAATTTTTTTTAAATTTTCACGATCAACAATAATATTAATTTTAGCTTTTAATAACTTTTCATTTTCTTCAAATTCATCTAAAACACATGTTATCGTATATGGTACCTCTTTATTGGTTAACCATAAAATTTTTTCTCTTACTCTTTCAGTAATAATCATACCTTTTGATTGATTAGTAAGATATCCTTCATCATACCATCTTTCACCATCTGGTAAATATTTTTTTATCGTTTTAATAATTTCTTTAATATTAATATTTTTTGAAGCAGACAAGGGTATTATTTCCAAAAAATCATATTCCTTGCTTATTTCATCTATTCTTTTAATTAATTCTTCTTTATTTAATTTATCTATTTTATTTAATAATAAAATTACTTTTTTATTATCATCTTTAATATTATCTAAGATAAATTTATCTCCTTTACCATATCCCTTACTTATATCCACCATAAATAATATCAAATCTGGTGTATCCATCATCATATATGATTTATTATTTAATACACTATCTAATTTAGTACTTGGTTTTCTAATACCTGGAGTATCAACAAATGCTATTTGAGAATCATCATCATTATATACTCCTAAAATAATGTTTCTCGTTGTACCAGATTTATCTGAGGTAATTGCTATTTTCTTTTTTAATATTTCATTTAAAAAAGTGCTTTTACCAACATTTGGTCTACCTACAATTCCTACCATTCCACTTTTCATAGATTATCCTCATCAAAAGGATATGGACATAATTCATTTACATGATACATTTCATTATCATTTCTACTATATAAATACACAGGTGTTTCCTTATTCATAAATTCTGTAATAACTTGACGACACATAAAACATGGTGTTCCTATTTTGTCACTATCTACCATAATATGTATTTCTTTAAAATCACCTTTTTTATATCCATAACTAATAGCTGTCGTAATAGCGTTACGTTCAGCACAAATAGTAGCACCGAAGCTTGCATTTTCAACATTTACACCACATATTTCTTTACCATCTTGCATTACACAAATACATGCAACAGCATAACCAGAATATTTACAATAACTATTTTTTAATAATTTTTCTAATTTATTTCTCATACCTTCTCCTATCTATGATCTATTCCATCAATTATAAAATCTTCACTTTTATGTGGTTCCTTAAATAATAAACCAGGATAACCTTTTTGTCTTAATACTTCATAGGTACATATTGCAACACAATTTGATAAATTAAGACTTCGAACATTACTAGTCATTGGAATTCTCATACAATGATCTAAATCATTTTTTAAAATATCTCTTGGAATTCCAGTAGATTCTTTACCAAATATCAGATAAATATCATCAATATCTTGATAATTAAAAGAATCATGCGGTTTCTTCCCATATCTTGTAAAATAATAAAAAGTCCCTTTATTTTTACTTAGAAAATCATCCCAATCTTTATATATAAAGAATTCTAATTTATCAATATAATTAACTCCCGCTCTTTTAAGATGAGCATCATCTACTTTAAAACCTAATGGTTCTATTAAATGAAGCCTTGAATTAGTAGCTACACAAGTCCTCATAATATTACCCGTATTTTCTGGTATTTCTGGTTCATATAAAACAATATTTATCATTCTACCTCCAACTAAGATTTAAAGTAATAATTACACTTACTCCATTTTTGTTATTATGATATTTAATATTTCCATCATGCAATTCAATTATATCTTTAGACAAAGTTGTTCCAATACCATGACCTAATATTTTATTTGAATAATTATTACCTATTTTACTTAAAATACTTTTATCTATTTTCTCTCCATCATTATGAATAGTTATATATATTTTTTTCTTACTAACTTCATAAGATATTAAAATATTTTTTGAATTACTTTCAACACTGTTTTTTATAATATTATAAAATACTTGTTTTAATTTTCCATAATCAGCATATAAATATATTTCATCATCTAAATAATCAATTTTTAAATTAACATGATTTCTTTCTAAATAATCAGATAAGTTTTTTTCTACATCTTCTAGTAAAACACTTATATCCATTTCTTCTTTCTTTAAAGATATTTTATCTTGTTCCATATAATTATTTAAAATTTCAATACTGCTATTTATTTCATCAAGAATTATTTTTCGATATTTTAAAACATTATCTTCATTTAACATTTCAGCGTATCCCTTAGCCACTGCTAATGGATTTTTTATTTCATGAGCAAGTATTTGCAAATCATTTTTTTTCATATATCACCTAATTATTATCAATAAAGTCTTTTATTATTTTTATCAAATTATCTGTATTACTAACATATTTTTCCGGTTTAAACTTTTTAGCTTTTTTTATAATTTCTGATAAATCATCACCTTCATTATAAGCTAAAATATATCCCTTTTTAGAAAATTCATTAACTATTTGAACCTGATGATCATTAATATGTTCTTTATATTTAGCAAGACGAGGTGTTGCAATAACTTTTTTATTTGCTTTTAATCCAGTTAAAATACTACCTACACCACCATGTGTTATTAATAAAGAGCAATCATTTACTAATTTATTAAATTCTTCTCGATCTATTAAATCAAACATTTCCATGTTATCACTTTGATATTTACCAATACTATATCCTGCTTGAACAATAACTTTTTCTTTAATAGTACCATCAATAATTGCTTTATCAATATCTTGTAATAATCTTGTAAATGCTTTATCCTGAGTACCTAATGTTACTAAAATCATTAAAAAATCCACCCTCCATACTTAGCATTTGGGTAAAGTGATAACATACTTTCCCATTGAACAATAAATAAATCTGCAAATTTATAAACAATTCTTCCTGTTTTTGATTTTGTTATACTATTGGCAAATGTTTCAATATATATTATTTTACTACCAAAGATGTGCCCAATTAAACACATTGGTCCTGCTGTATGAGCTCCCGTTGTAATAATATACTTTGGTCTAATTTTAAGAAATAAAAAGAAAGATTTAAAAGTATTATATAATAACTTAAAAGGATAAATTATTCTATTTTTTAAAGTAGTATAACTTCCATATAACAAATAATTAACTCTTCCAGGATATTTATCTCTTAAAGAATAATTAGACTTTAATTTTTCAGTTATTATATGAAAATCATAATCATTAAACATTTTTTTTAATTGTAAAAGTTCATCTAAATGACCTCCCGTACTTGATATAAACAATACTTTCTTCATACCTATCTCGTATAATCAATCTTAGGGAAATAACTCTCTTATGATTGATTATTTTCCTTTCCAATACCTTTGTTTTACTTCGCGAGTATTTA
>CACZTI010000075.1 GCA_902783985.1 uncultured Erysipelotrichaceae bacterium
ACGGGATTCGGACCCATGAATGCTGCCGTGAAAGGGCAGTGTGTTAAGCCACTTCACCAACTGGCCAAAAAAAATGGCGCCTCAACTAGGACTTGAACCTAGGACCCCTTGATTAACAGTCAAGTGCTCTAACCAACTGAGCTATTGAGGCGAATAATGGTGGGCCTGGATGGACTTGAACCAACGACCTCTGACTTATCAGATCAGCGCTCTAACCACCTGAGCTACAAGCCCAAATCACATACATATTTTACTATAAAATTATATAAATTTCAATAGTTTTTTTTGCGTTTTTTCTTTTTTTGTTGCTCACAAATACAAATGTTACCATATATAATATTCAATGTCAAGCATTTATGTTCCAATTTTTAAAAAAAATTGAAAAAAACTTGCAAGATAGTAAAATGTATTGTAAAATTCTATTTAGAGGATAAGGAGGAAATGATTAAAATGAAAAAAAATATATTACCATTAATTCTTATTATTTGTGCAATAATTTCATTTATTATGTTTTTTATTTCACGAAATAATCAAGAATATTTAGTTGTGTTTGATAGTAATGGAGGAACTATTATTCAAAATCAAAAGGTTAAATATCATAAAAATGTTATTAAACCTCAAGATCCAGTAAGAAATAATTTTGTTTTTCAAGGTTGGATGAGGGATGGTCAAAAATATAATTTTGAAACTAAGGTTGAAGAAAATATATTATTAACAGCATCTTGGCAAGAAAAGAATGCTTTTGTTGTTACTATTACTTTGGATGGTGAGGAGCATAAATCTAATGTTTATGATGGTAATATCATTGATATGGAAAGTTTTGCTTTACCACAAAAAGATGGATATCATATTGTTTTATATAATAATGATCAGGTATTTTCATTAAATACTCCAATAACGGCAAATATTAATTTAATTGCTAAATATGAAAAAAATAGCTAATTGCTATTTTTTTTATACCATATTGTTGAAACATCAATATTATTACTAATTGGTGTTGGGTTTGGAATATCAATTGTTAATATTAATGATAATTTAAATGCTGAACCAAAAATGTAACAATCTCCTGGTTGAAGAATTTTTATTTTCTTTAAGTTTTCATCATCTAAATATGGAATCATTTTTGCTATATAATCTATATCTAATGGATGACTTAATTTAAAGATTAAAAAGTTATTGCATTGGGAAATAACATTTTCGGATAATTCAGATGGTCTTTGAGTAATTAATCCAAGTAATATTCCATATTTACGTCCTTCTTTTGCTATTCTATCAAAAATATTATAACCTAATAGTTTGACATCATTATCATTTTGAACATATCTATGAGCTTCTTCAAGGATTATATGAAATGAACTACTTCCTCTAGGTGTTATTGCTTTTGCAACATCAAAAATCATTTTAGAAAGAATTTTTACAATGTTTTTTCCAAATCTATCATCAACATAATTGATATTAAAATTTACTAATTGACATTTCTTTCCATCTCTTGTTAACAATGAATTGATATATTCTTGTTTATTAACAATGGTATTAAAATCAAAATATTTTTTATATGAACTATCCACTAAATTATGAATTCTTACTTTTAATAAATTGTTATTGTCATATATTTTTTCACTTTTAAATACACCTTCATTAATTAAAGCAAAATCAATGGCCATTTCAAGGTCTTCTAAACTATATTCTATTAAAATATCTTTTTTAGTTGGAATTTTATCTACGAAGAAATCAGTAAAAAATTTAGTTAATAATTCTATTTCAGCAATTTTACCATTATTATCAATAACTAAACAATTTTTAAGGGTTCTAGTGTATCCTGGTTGAAATATTTCAGTATCAAGATTTAATTCTTCTGTATGATAGAATGATAAAATCGATATAATTTGATCTCTTATTTGAACAGATGGTTTTCCACTTAATAGAATATCAGTGATTGCTCTTGCTATAATATCATTTTTTAAAGCAGCAATATCATCAGTAGGAGATTTAAATATTTTAACAATTTCAAGGGCTTTGTCTAATATTCTTAATTGGTTTTGATCAGTGGCATTTAGAAGAATCGCTAAATCATCAACATCTAATAAGTAAGGTGGTATTCGAAGTAAATTTGCTTCTTCTTGAGTATTTGTTGAATAATTTTTGAATAATATTTCTGGATTTGTTTTTTCTATATTAGCAAATGATGGATAGTATTCACCATATGTATCAAAAACAAATAGACTGGCATTATTAGGTACAGGATTTTTGGAAAAAATATTTTGAATAATTCTTGAAAATGCCCATGATTTACCACTACCAGTTCCTCCGATAATGGAAAAATGGGAACTAGCAAATTTATTTAAATTCATAAAAATATTATTGTTAAGACTTTTACATTTTCCTAAATATAAACCATTAATATCATTATCAAAACTAGTAATCATGTTTGTAATATTGGAATCGGCAACATTGATCATTGCATTTATGCTTGGTTTATTATTGATTCCTGATACAAATTTTTGATTAATAAATTCACCTATTAATCTGATAAATAGAGTGTTACCCTTAATTTTAAATATTTCACCAACAATTACATGACTGTCTCGAAAAATAACATAATGATTTAGAAGATTTTGATATTTTGTAATATCTTCAACTTCAATTAATATTTCATTTTCAGATATTTCTTTTATTTTCATATACACCTCTATTATAATAGTAACATGGAATAAAAAAAAATACTATATTTTTATTAAAAAACTATTGAAATAATTATTTAAATAATTTATAATTTATATGTAAAGTAAATGTGAGTTAACCTTATATAGTTTCTATATAGATTAACTTAGGATTGTAGTATTATTATTAATTTGAAATATTATTTAATTAAAATTACTATTAAAAAAGAAGGAGGAACTCCTTTTTTAAAAAAAAATTTCTTTACAACTTTAAAGATTTGATAAAGATGTTATTCATGATGTATATTTTTATTTTATCTTTAATTTCTTCAAATAATAGTATTGCTATAATTCTATGGATTAATCCAAAAGTAAAACTACCAGTAAATTGTTATAATTTATGGTAGTTTTATGTTATTTTTTTGATAAATTAGTTGACTTTTTTAAGTAAATACTATAGAATTATGTTAAAGATAGATAAAGGAGATAATTATGGGAATAGAAAAATTAAAAAAGAGTTTTTTTGGATCAAATGATGATGATAATAATGATGATGAAGAATATAGTAAAGATAGCCTTAATGCTTTAAAGGAAGTTGATGGTGAAGGAAATAAAATGATTTTATTTGAACCAAGGGCATATTCTGAAAGTCAACAAATAGCTGACTATTTAAAAAATAGTAATGCTGTTATTGTAAATTTAAAAAGAGTTACACCTGATCAAGCGAAAAGAATTGTTGATTTCTTGTCTGGTACTTTGTATGCAATAGAAGGTGGATTGCAAAAATTAGGTGGAGGGATTTTTCTTTGTACTCCAAGTAATGTTCCAGTAGAAGGAAAAATCAGTGATGAAAAAGAAGGAAAAAATAATAATTTAAAAAGACCTAAACAAGAAAAAGATCTTGATGATGATGCAGATTGGGAATAAAAATATTAAATGAAAAAGGTATGTCAAGACATATCTTTTTTTAATAAATTTTGATAAAATAAAAATTAATGGAGCGAATATGAGTAAATTTAAACCTTTGGAGTATAAAAAAAATATCTTTGATATTAATTATGATAATTTAAAGAAGAAAAAGATTAAATTAATAGTTTTTGATTTGGATAATACTATTTTAGAAGTTGATAAAGATTTACCAAGTGAGAAAGTAAAATCTTTTATAAATAAATTACAAAAAGATTTTATTATTGTTATTGCAAGTAACAATGTTAAAGAAAGAGTTAGAAAAGTATCAGAATATTTAGGGTGTGATAATTTATATAGTATCGGAAAACCCTCAAAAAAAATAAAAAAATTTATTGATAAAAGATATCATATTGCAATGATTAATACGGCAATTATTGGAGATCAAATAGTTACGGATATTTTAATGGGAAATAGGTTATCAATGTATACTATATTAATTGATCCTATAGGAGAAAAAGATTTAAAAGTTACATATTTGAATCGTTGGTTAGAAAAGAAAATATTAAAAATGATTAAATTAAAAAGAGGGGAATATTATTAATAAGGAAAGATGATATGAAGAAGGATAAATGTTGTACAGGTTGTGGTGTTAAATTACAGAATGATGATGAGAATCTTTTAGGATATGTTGATGATTTATCTAAAAAATTATGTGAGAGATGCTTTAAATTAATTAATTATGGTGTATATCAAGGTGTTAATAGTGAAGTTATTGATTATCAAAAAATATTTAAAGAAATAAAAAAGACTAATTCTTTAATTGTTTATGTAATTGATATTTTAAATATTCCTAGTGATATAGATAAAATTATTAAATCATTGGGGAATAAATGGATTTTAGTTTTAAATAAAAGAGATTTATTACCATTAAGTGTTAAAGATGATAAAATAAAAAAATATTTTAATGATATGAATTTAGGATATCTTGATATAGAAGTAATATCTACAAATAAAAATATTAATATGGATAATTTGATTAATAAAATATATAAGTATTCTAATAAAAAAGATGTATATGTTATAGGTTATACTAATGCTGGTAAAAGTAGTTTAATTAATAAAATGATAAAAAATTATGGCGATAATGATTGTTGTTTAACAATATCTAATATACCATCAACAACTTTAGATAGTATTAAAATAAAGATAAATGATCAATTATCTATTATTGATACTCCTGGTTTAATAGATAGTGGTAATATTATTAATTATGTTAATAGTAAAATGTATAAAAAATTAAATAGTAAGAAAGAAATTAAACCTAAAACATTTAGAATAAAAAGAGGGGAATCTTTAATTATAGATGATATTATAAGAATCAATTATTTAAGTTATAATGATAATAGTTTTACTTTTTATATACCTAATGATTTTAATGTTAAAAGAGTATCTAAAAAAAATGATATTTTAATTAATATAAATAAAAAAATTATTAATATTGATAGTGATTGTGATTTAGTAATTAAAGGTCTAGGTTTTATTAAAATAGTAAAAAAATGTCGGATTGAGGTTTTTATTGATAATAAAATAGATATTTTTGTAAGAAATAATCTTATTTAACTTGATTATTTGTTAAAAACTTTATAAAATATAGTTAGAAAGTGAGTTTTATATGAGAGATGAAATTTTAAATGAAGTTGAAGAAAATGCTATTAAAGCATTAAACAATTTAGGAGAAAGATTTAAAACTGTGAGAACTGGTAGAGCTAATCCTAGTAGTTTAGATAAGGTAATGGTTAATTATTATGGGGTTCCAACTCCTTTAAGACAACTTGCAAATGTAACTGTTCCAGAAGCAAGACAATTATTAATTAAACCATTTGATAAAGGTGCTTTATCTAATATTGAAAAGGCTATTTATGAAGCTAATTTAGGATATACTCCTAATAATGATGGTGAAAGTATTAGAATTGTTATACCTCCACTTACAGAAGATAGAAGAAAAGAACTTGTTAAAACAGTTAAAGGTATGTCAGAAGATGCTAAAGTATCTATAAGAAATGCTAGACATGATGGGCTTGATTTATTAAAAGATGCTGATTTACCAGAAGATGAAACTAAAAATATTGAAACAGAAATTCAAAATATTGTTAATAAATATAATAAAAAGGTTGAAGAAGAATTAGAAGAAAAAGAGAAAGATTTAATGAGTGTATAAGAATAGATGATTCTATTCTTTTTCAAAAGGTGATGTATGAAAACAGAAGAATTTGATTATGATTTACCTAAAGAATTAATAGCCCAAACACCACTTAATAAAAGGGATGAAGCAAGACTTATGGTTTTAGATAGAGATAAGGAAAGCACAGAAGATAAACATTTCTATGATATTATTGATTATTTAAATAAAGGTGATGCTTTGGTAATAAATGATACTAAGGTTATACCTGCTAGAATTATCGGAGAAAAAATTGATACGGGAGCAGTTATTGAATTACTTTTACTAAAAAATATAGAAAATGATATTTGGGAATGTCTTGCTAAACCACAAAAAAGATTAAAGATAGGAACTATTATTTCTTTTGGTGATGGAAGATTAAAAGCTGAAGTATTAGAAATTAAGGATGAAGGAATATGTAGAATTAATTTAATATATGATGGTATTCTTATGGAAATATTAGATTATTTAGGAACAATGCCACTTCCTCCTTATATTCATGAAAAATTAAAAGATAAGAATATGTATCAAACAGTTTATGCTAAAGATTATGGATCGGCTGCTGCACCTACAGCAGGACTTCATTTTACCAATGAACTTTTGGATAAAATTGCAAAAAAAGGAATTAATATTGTTAGGGTGACACTTCATGTTGGTTTGGGAACATTTAGACCTGTTATGACTGATGATATTAAAGAACATAAAATGCATAGTGAACATTTTATTATGAGTAGTGAGGCCGCTGATATTTTAAATAAAACTAGAGAAAATAATAAAAGAATTATTGCAGTTGGTACTACTAGTGTAAGAGTATTAGAATCTGTTTTACAAAATAGTGATAAATTTATCCCTTGTGAAAAAGATACAGATATCTTTATTTATCCAGGATATAAATTTAAGGCTGTTGATGCAATAATAACTAATTTCCATTTACCAAAGAGTACTTTAGTTATGTTAGTTTCAGCTTTTGCTGGTAAAGATTTTATTTTAAAATCATATAAACATGCTGTTTTGGAAAAATATCGATTCTTCTCATTTGGAGATGCGATGTTTATAAAATAATATTTCTATATTATAAAAAAAATGGTATAATAATTGTGAGGGATGATTATGAAAGAAAAAAATGAAAAAATTGATTATAAAAATTTAAATGCATTAATTCAAACGGCAAGAGTAATTCTTAAAATACTTTTGATATTAGCTCTTGGTGGAATTATTATTTTTGGATTTATTGTATTAGAAAAAACACAAATATTAAATATTTTGGGAACAATATTTTCTATTTGTATGCCATTATTTTTAGGTTTTGCTATTGCTTGGCTTTTTGAACCATTGATTGAAAAATTTGAAAAAAAGAATTTTTCAAGGAAAATATCAGTTTTATTTACATATTTGTTGTTTTTGTTAGTTTTAGTTTTATTAGTAGTTTTAGTTGTTCCAGAGTTTATTTCACAGCTTAAAGAATTAATCAGTCAAATTCCATCATTTTTAGTTGATATTAAAAACTTTATAACTAATTTTTTCAGTAAATTTAGTGATAGTGAAATTGATATTGCAAGTATTCAAAATGGTATTATTACTCAAATAGATAGTCTTGCTAATAATATAACAACTAATTCATTATCAGGAATTATTGATACAATTACAAAAATATTCTCTAGTGGTGCTACTGTGTCATTAGGAATTATTATTGGTATATACTTTTCACTTGATTTTGATAAAATTAAAACTATTATTAAAAGTTGGATTCCAAAGAAAAATAAAAAAGATACTTTAAGAGTAATTAATGAATTAACAGTAATGACTAGAGGTTATGTTAGTGGAACATTATTTACATCTTTAATTGTTGCATTTTGTACCTTTATTGGTTTAATAATAAGTGGTATTAGTAGCCCATTATTATTCGCTATTTTCTGTGGTATTACCAATATTATTCCATATTTTGGACCATATATTGGAGGAATTCCTACAGTAATTGTGGCTTTCTCAATTAGTCCAATGTGTGGTATTATTGCAGCTATTACTATTGTTATTGTTCAAACAATTGATGGTAATATTATTAATCCAATTATTATTGGAAAAGCAACGGATATTCATCCAATAACTATTGTTATTAGTTTATTAATATTTGAACATTACTTTGGAATTGTTGGAATGATTCTTGCAACACCAATTGTTGGAGCTATTAAAATTTTATTTAATTTCTTTAATGAAAAATATGGCTTTATTGAAAAAATAAAACCAGTTAATGATGATGATTAAACTATTATGATTTCATAATAGTTTTTTGCGCATATAAAGAAAAAAATTGTTTTTCTGGCAATTTAATGATATAATACATTGTAGGTAGGTGATTTATTGTGAATAAATTAACGAGAGAAGATATTATTTTATTTCTTAAAATTGCTATTTCTATTGCTTTAATTGTTATTGCTGTTAAGTTCTTTATTAATATGTTACCATTAATTATATTATTATTGATTATCATATTGTTAGTTGATAGTTTTATGAAAAGTGATTATATGAAAGAAAAAAGAAAAGAAAAAGCAGAAAGAAATAGAATAAGAGATGCAGAAATTATTGAGGAAAGAGATAAATAATTAAGATTGGGGGGAATATTTATGATTTTCGCAAAAATTAACGTAAAAAAAGAATATGAAAAAAGAGGGGATTTAGTTTTTAGACCATTAGCAAGAGTTTATGAGAAAATAGGGACAGCTTATAGTACAAAAGATAGTGTTGTTCCATTAATTGGAATTATTTATAATGGAGATTTTTATGAATTAACAACATGGAAAAAAATAGAAAAAGCCCATTATGAAATAATAAGTTTTGAAGAGTTTGAGGTTATTCTAAATAATTTAAAATTAGAAAATTTAAAAGTATTAAGAAAACTAATTAATTATAGCATTTTCCGTGAACCATCTAAGTTTGATTATGGAATATCTTCTATTGAAGATTTAGCTAGAGATCGTTATATTGATTTTGAAGGATATAATAATGATTTAACTAATGTTAATCCATATCAAGAACCACTTAATGGTTATAATGATTTCGTTTACAAATGCAAAATGAAAAAGATGATGGAGGATAATGATCATGGAAGAAAAATTTAAAATTTTATGTAAAGCTATTTTAGCTGGAATCATGATTAGTATTGGGGGAACAATTTATTTATCATTAGAGAATAAAATGGTTGGAGCATTCTTATTCAGTATTGGATTATTTATGATATGTGTTAATGGATACAATTTATATACTGGGAAAATAGGATATGTTATTGAAAGAAAAAAAGGTTTTATAATAGAATTATTAATTACTTTAATAGGTAATTTTATTGGTACAGTAACATGTGGTTTAGTTTTAAGTAAAACGAGAATTTATTCATCTATTAAGGAAGTTGCTGTAAAGATTTGTACTACAAAATTAAATGATGATTTACTAAGTATTTTTATTCTTTCAATCTTTTGTGGAATGCTTATGTATTTAGCAGTTGATTTATATAAGAAAAAAACAGATGGTGGAAGATATTTGGGTATTTTTCTAGGAGTTACTGTTTTTATTCTTGCGGGATTTGAACACTGTGTTGCTAATATGTATTATTTTACAGTAGCAGATATGTGGGAAGGTAAAACACTGCTTTACACTTTAATAATGATTTTGGGTAATACAGTTGGTTCGATAATTATATCAAAAGGTCATAAATTAATTGCTGATAAGAAATAGTCTATTGACTATTTTTTAATTTATTTGACAAAAATTGACAATTGTGGTATAATTATCAAGATTTTTCGTGATAGTCGAAAAAAGGGGGATTTAAAAATGGAAAATTTTAATAAAATTATTGATGATGAAAAATTAGAGGAGTTATATAGTAAGTTAAGACCTGTTGTTACAGTAAATGGGGCTAAATATTTATTAAAAAAATATGTTCTTGAAGAAATAAAACATGAGGCATATTTAAGTCATAAGAAAAGTGATAAAGAAACATATCTTGATAATTCAGAGATAAAGGTTGTTGGATCATTTGATTATATGAGAGAATATAGTAATCCTTTATCATTTGAACCAACTATTGGTGAGATATTAAGTGAAATACCTCAAATATATCAAGAAACTGCTAATGCTTTTGAAATAAGTGAAACACCAAGAATATGTGGTGATAAGCATTTAGCAAAAGTAATGGCTTACAAAATTCATCAAAAATAGTGATAAATATTGATATTTTATAAAACTTTGATAAAATTATATTTAGGGAGATGTTATGGATATAGAATTTGAATTGTTAAAAAGAATGAAAGCAGAAAATGGGGAGGATTTTTTTGATACTCCAACAAGGTTATCTTCTGATGAATTGGATGAAGCATTAAAAACAATTGTTCAAAATTATTCTTTTTTACATGATGGAAGTGAACATACACTTGAAGAAGAAATTGAAATTATTAAAGAGAATATGTATGTTATTCTTGATACTTTAGTAAGAATGGGAGTTCATCCAGGATTTATAATCGCTGCTTTAACTAATTATAATTTTGAAAAGTTAAAGAATAAAGATCGAATTATATATAACAATGGAAGAAAAAAATCATCTGGTGTATTATTTCCATATGCTGATGTTAGACGTGAATTAAGATTAATGAATAATTTTAATTATCAAGGATATCGTACAGATTTATCACATTGTTATGATGATATTCTTTTAATGGATAAAACATTAAGTTTACCATATAGTACAGAACCAAAAAAATTAGATTTAAGTAGAAAGCAAGCAATATATATTTCAATAACTAATCAAAGAAATCAAATAGCTAACGCTGATGATATTATTGATGAAAGTATCTATATCGTAGATTTATTATATACATCTGTTTGTATGTTGGTTGAAATGGGAATTAATCCATATAAAATATTGATTAATAAAATATTAGAAGAAAGTGAAAAAGGAAAGCTTAGATAATCTTTCCCTTTTTTTGATGAGATGTATTATGAAAGTAAAAGGAATTTGTTTAGGGTGTAAAGTTAATACCTATGAGATGGAATATATATTATGTAAATTTAAAGAAAAAGGTTATGATGTAACTGACGATAAAGCAGATATTTATATTATTAATACATGTAGTGTTACTAATATGAGTGATGCTAAATCAAGAAAAGTCATTAATCGTGTAGTAAGAGAAAATCCTAATAGTATAATTGTTGTTATGGGATGTATGATTGAAGCTCATAAAGATTATGATAATGATGGTGTAAGTATTATTATTGGTAATAAAGATAAAAGTAAGGTAGTTGATTTAGTTGAAGATTATCAAAAAAATCATGAAAAGAAAAAAATACTATATAAAGATTTTGATAAAGAATTTGAAGATATGTTTATTAAGAATATGCCAGGAAGAACTAGAGCTTTTGTAAAAATCCAAGATGGTTGTGAAAACTTTTGTTCATATTGTATAATTCCATATACAAGAGGAAGATGTCGAAGTAAAGAAAGTAATACGATAATTAAAGAAATTTCTGAATTAATAAATAATGGTTATAAAGAAATAGTATTAACTGGTATTCATACAGGACATTATGGTGAAGATAAAGATATATCTTTTTCAGAATTATTATCTAAAGTTGCCAAAATATCTGGTTTAGAAAGATTAAGAATATCTTCTATTGAAATAACCGAACTTAATGATGATTTTTTAAAGGTTTTTGAAGAAAATAAAAATATTGTGTCACATCTTCATATACCACTTCAAGCAGGAAGTGATAAAATACTTAAATTAATGAATCGAAAATATGATTTAAAATACTTTAAAGATAAAATAGAAACGATAAGAAAGATAAGACCTGATATATCGATAACTACTGATGTTATTGTAGGATTCCCTGGAGAAAGTGAAGATGATTTTAAAGAAACAATAAATACTTGTAAAGAAATAGGTTTTAGTAAAATACATGTGTTTCCATATTCTGTAAGAGGTGGTACTAAAGCAGAGAATATGCCTAATCAAGTACCAGAAAATATTAAAAAAGAAAAAGTATCTAGGTTACTTGAAGTAAGTAATATATTAGAACATAATTATTTAGATAAATTTATAAATAAAGAAGTAATTGTCTTAATAGAAAATAGTAATGATGATAAATCAGTAGGTCACACTGATAATTATTTAAAAGTATTTATAAATAGTAGAGAAGAGCATAACACTTTGGTAAAAGTATTAATAAACAAAAGAGTGGATAATTATTTAGAAGGAGAGAGAAATGATTAATAAACAAAGAAAAGATTATTTAAACTGGGATGAATATTTTATGGGGATTGCAAGACTATCTAGTATGAGAAGTAAAGATCCTAATACGCAAGTTGGTTCTTGTATTGTAGGAAATGATAATAGAATATTATCTATTGGTTATAATGGAGCTCCAAATGGTTATCCTGATAACAACTTTCCATGGGATAGAAATGGTGATATGCAAAATACTAAATATGCATATGTTTGTCATAGTGAAATGAATGCTATATTAAACTACCGTGGTTCAAGAAAAGATTTAGAATCAGCAAGAATCTATGTTGATTTATTCCCATGTAATGAATGTGCTAAATTAATAATTCAAAGTGGTATTAAAGAAGTAATTTATTTAAGTGATAAATATAAAGATACAGATTCCACAATTATTAGTAAAAAAATGTTTGATGAATGTGGTGTTAAATATCATGGTATGACCATTGATAAAGATATTGTAATAAGTTTACATAATGATAAATAAAAGTACTTGAAATATAGTACTTTTTTTGATATTCTTATAATAGAAGGAGTAAATTATGGAAGAGAAGAAAAACAAATTTTTAATAAAAAGTTATAAACAAATGTTTATGGTAATAGGAATATTTACATTAGTATTATTAGTAGGTGGAACAACATATGCATTCTTTAATTATACAAGAACAGGTTCTGCAAACACTTTAAGAACAGGAAGAATTTATTTTAGTACAGAACAAACAAATAATAATACGATTACTTTAAATAATATATTTCCAATGACGAAAGAACAAGCACTTGCTGATACAAGTACAAATGGTACATTAGTAGTAACATTTACAGGGGATACAACATATACCGAAGGAATAGAATATTTATTAACAATAGATGAAGTAACAAGAACAGCCAATGTACCAATAAGTTTAATCATGGATGTTAATGTAACATCAACACCAGATGGAGAATCACCTGTAGCATTAACAGAAAATGCCAATTATTATACTGCAAGAAATAATAAAGATGCGTCATTGTATAAAGCAGAAGGAGAAGATACAACAATAAATAGTACAAGTCATAAAATAATAACAGATATCGAAACAGGAAAATATCTACTAGCAGGATATATAAAAAGTGGAACAGATGTTGTAAATGGAACAGTAACTATAAAAGCTTTTATAGATTCAGATAAGGTTATAATAACTGATACTCCAAATGATCAATCTCAAAGACCAAGTACTGCTTATACTGATGGAACAGTAACAACAGGAAAAACTGTTATTTCAACAACTGATTGGAATAGTTTACAATCAACAGGAGTAAGTTTCAAAGTAAAAGGAGAAGCAAAACCAGGAATATGGGTAGAAGAACAGAATAAAGGAATAGAGTCATGTCCAAATTGTAAATTTATGTATACGACACAAATATATAATTATGGAGCAAATGGATCTATATTGCAAGAAGAAGATTATAGTGACAATTATGAAGATGTTGTTGCTTCATCTGGAAAAAACATTTTTCTTGGAGTAATATTGGATGATGAAACCAGAAGAATTGATAGAGCATTTGTTTGTGGAATTAAAGGCGAAAACCCTAATAGTGGAACAGCTTTTTGTCTTGAACATGCTGATTATCAAAGTAATGTTTCATTTATGCAATCAAGCAATTTATGGAATAATGCATGTACTTTAGAAAATGATCCTGTAGATGGAGATTATTATGTTTGCGCAGGTACTGTTGAGGTTGATCTTTTTATGTATGTGGGACCAAGTGTTATATCTGGTAGCTCATTTTGTAGTGTTTCTAATCTAGGAATGAGTGATAATTGGAATCCTGCGTTGTCATGTTATGATTAATGGTGAAATTTGTTAATTATATTAATAGATAATATTGAATATTGCAATAGATTTAGTTGCACAATTAATTGGTAAAGTTATTGGTGAATCAACTCTTTATGGAGATGATCTTTGGGTATTTGAGAGACTAATTACAAATAAGACACCAAAACAATCCGTATAGTGTAGGATAAGTGAAAATATATATTATGTAATATAGTGTATTATTTCTAATTTAAGAATAAAATACACTATATTTTTTATTGTAATTAATATCTTAATAATGATATATTATATATAAGGAATGTGTATGAGAAAAATAGTTACTGATATAAAAAATAATATTATATTAAAAGAAGAAGATATTTTGGATAATGGTGATGGTAATAATATCATTGGGGTATATCCTAATAAAGAGATTACAACATATCTTGGTATGGGAGCGGGTATAACAGAAAGTGTTGGATATAATTATGATAAATTATCTTCTTTAAATAAAAAGAAATTTTTAAATGATTGTTATAGTAAGAATGGTTTAAACTTAGATTATGGTAGGATATCAATTGGAAGCAATGATTTTACTATTAAAAGTTATGAATATTCTAAAAAGAAAGATTTAAGTGATTTTAATATAGAACATGATAAATTATATATTATTCCAATGTTAAAAGAAATATTAAAAACAAAGAAAATATCTTTAATAGCTAGTCCATGGTCACCACCAAAGATGTATAAAAGATTAAGACTACAACGATATGGAACAAAATTAAAAAAGAAGTATTATGATAAATATAGTGATTATTTAATTAAGTTTATTGATGAATATAATAAAGAAGGTATAAGAATAGATTATTTAACAGTTCAAAATGAACCTATGGCAAGACAAAGATGGGAATCTTGTAAATTTAATTTATTGGAACAAAAAGATTTTGTTTATAATTATCTAATACCTAAACTTAAAGATACTAAGATTTTATTATTTGATCATAATAAGGATAATATTTATCATATATTTAAAGAATTATATGAAAAAAATAAAAAGATAGCAGGTCTTGCTTTTCATTATTATAGTGGTAGTTATTTTGATAATATAAAAAAAATACATATGGAATACCCTGATATAATACTTGCAAGTACTGAATCATGTTGTGGATATAGTCCATATGATGAAAAATCATGGATTCATGATGCTGAAATAATTACTAGAGATATTATAGGGGATATGAATAGTGGTACTAATCTTTATGTATATTGGAATTTATTACTTGATAAATATGGAGGTCCTACGTATATCAAAAATTATGTTAAAAGTCCAATTATATTAGATGATGGTAATTATATAAAAACACCTATATATTATTATTTATATCATATAAATCATTTTGTTAGTAAGAATAGTAAAATTATTTATAGTGAATGTTTTAATAATGAATTAAAGGTTTTATCTTTTAAGAATAAAGAAAATATTATTACGATTATTATGAATGATAATAATAAAGATTATCAATATAATTTATTAATTAATAATCAATATTACAGTGATTATATTAATCAACATAGTATCATAACTTATATAGAAAAAAATATCCACAAATAAGTGGATATTAATCTAGTTTTTTAATATAAGTATTTAAAATATCTTGTTTTATGGTATTTTTAGGAAGTTCAATAGTATCCTGAGCTTCTTTTTTTATTATTATTTTGTTTCTTTTTACATTAGATTGATAATAAATAATTTTATTATTTTTATTAATCATTATGACATCAATATTATCTTTCATAAAGAATGTATGAATACTTTTGGTTTTAGGAAAATACATTCCTTTAGTAATATTTTTTTTACCCATTAAACCAATAAATTTTTTTATAAATGTATTTGCTTTTATTACTTCATATTCTTTATCTTTAATCATTATTTTCATTATACTTCATTTCTTGCTTCAATACCAGCAATATGAGTTATTAAATTGTTTAGTGAATTATTGGCACCCATATTTTCAGTAATGGTATTTATATCATCATCTTTTAAATCTTCTAATTTAATGGTATTAGTTATTTCTTTTTTGGTAACTTCTTTAATTGGTTCCATATTGAAATTAGCGGTTAAATTAATTTTTATTTCTTCACTATTTATTTTAAAGTAAATATTTAATAGTTTTTTACCAAGTTCAATATTTAAATTTAATTCTTTTGTATTAATAGAAAGAATATGAGTATCATTATCTGGGTTATCAATAATTAATTTTAAGTCTAGTGATTTAAAGATTATTTCATATCTAATAATATTTTTATTTAAAATACTTGATGTTAAATATAGATTAATGGTTACTTCATCATCTATGTATGGATTATTAGATAAATCATTAATGCTTTCATCAATGGTATCTAAAATATCAGGATTATATTTTTTTAATATATTGACAAAGTCTTTATTATTTTTTAAATCTTTATAAATACTAATTAATGTATCATTTATTTGTTTATCTTTAAGTACTAAAGAATTCTTTTTAGTATTTATTTTTTTATCTTTTATAGTGATTGTTTCATTTGATTCAGTTAATTTGTTATTTTGAATAATTTTATTAACTTCTTCATAGAAAGTATCTAATATTACTTTTAAATCATTGGGATCATAATTACTAGTATTATTAGTTTCATCTATTTCAATATATTTATCATAATAATCTTGTAAATATAAATATGATTTATTATCTTGTTCATAAATATTGAATTTTATTAAATCATCATTTTCGTATTTAGTAGTGATTAAAGTATTATTAATTTTATTTTTTAAATCAGTTTCACCTTCGATATTAATGTTTATATCTTTAAAAACATCATTTATTTCTCTTTCTTTATCTATTAATTCGATATCTAAATTAATGGTACCATTATATTTATAAATAGTGTTTTTTTGTTCTTTTTCAATTATTTTACCAATGTTTTCTTGTTTTTCTTCAATTATTTCGGTAATAATACTTTTATTATCAACAAATTTCTTTTGGTATAAAAGATATATTCCATATCCTAATATTCCAATTAATATAATAAAAATAAGTATTCTTATAAACTTAAAACGATCTTTTTCAATAAATAATTCTTCTTTTTCTTTATTTTCCATGTTCATCTCCTATGTTTACTAATATATCAAAAAAAAATAAATTATGCAATGAATTACTTGATTTTTCATAAATATTATAGTATGATAGATATGAATTATGGAGGTTTATATGTATTTTTTAGCTGGATGTGATGCTGACTTTGTTAGTATATTAAGAATTGTTAGATGGGTAATCAATATTATTTGTTGGGGAGTTCCAATTATTTTGATTGTGTTAACTATTTTAGATATTGCTAAGATTGTTGTAGCTGGAAATATTGATGATAAACTAAAAAAAGAAGTTGGTGGAAAAGTTACAACAAGACTTATTTATGCAATTATTATTTTCTTAGTTCCAACAATTGTTAGTTTAATATTTAGATTTGTGCCAGTAAGTCAAAGTACTGTTAATGGATTAACATGGAAAGATTGCTGGGATGATGCTGCACAGTAAAATAGTGTCAAGTAAGTAAAAAGAAGGTTGTAATATCTTCTTTTTTTTTATATAATATAAAAGCGTGGAGGTAAATATGAAATATGTATATTCCTTTAAAGAAGGAAACAAAGATATGCGTAATTTACTTGGTGGAAAGGGAGCTAATTTAGCAGAAATGACTAATATTGGGTTACCAGTACCTCAAGGATTTACGATTACAACAGAAGCATGTACAAAATACTATGAAGATGGAAGAGAAATAAACTCTGAAATTAGAAAACAAATAGATGAGTACATTGTTAAAATGGAAAAGATGACTGGCAAGAAATTTGGAGATAAGAAAAATCCATTACTTGTTTCAGTAAGAAGTGGTGCAAGAGCATCTATGCCTGGTATGATGGATACTATTCTTAATTTAGGTTTAAATGAAGAAGTAGTTGAAGTACTAGCAAAACAAAGTAATAATCCAAGATGGGCTTGGGATTGTTATAGAAGATTTATTCAAATGTATTCTGACGTTGTTATGGAAGTTGGAAAGAAATAC
>CACZTI010000076.1 GCA_902783985.1 uncultured Erysipelotrichaceae bacterium
ATAAACTAACTCAATTGACAACTTAATTTTAGCACGATTTTACACTTTTTTCTTAAAAATTCCACTTTCTACTTGAAATTTGGCTTTGTGTAAAATTCACATTAATCTTACTAAACTAAGAAAAGAAGAGTATTTTAAAGTTATTGAAGGAACTGATAGACTAAAAAAAGATTTATTTTTTCTTTACTTGTAATGATGAAAAAAAATAAATAAAGTCTACAAAGGAGATATACTTATGGAAAAAGAGTAGGGGAGTAAAAGAAAAAATAGATAACTTTATCTATTTTCCTACACAAAACTTGCTAAATAACTGATCAAGTAATTCTTCTTGATAACTTTCCCCAATAATTTCACCTAAAGTATCCCAAATACCTTTTAAATCAATTTCTAAAATATCAAGAGGTAATTCATTATCCATACCTTTATCAATATCATCTAATTTAGATAAACATTCTTTAATCTTCGATATTTGTCTTGTATTAGTAATATAATTATAATCACTTTGTTTTAACTTTTCTAAATTAAATAAATCATTTATCTTATCTTTTAAATCCTTAATACCTAAACTACTAACAGTATCAGTGTAAACAATTTCTCTATTTTTTAGATAAGAATCATCTATTTTCTTATCTAAATCTTTTTTATTAATAACAATGATACTTGTTTTTTCTTTAGTTTTTTCAAGAATCTCTTTATCCATATCATTTAATTCTTCATTATTATTTAAAACTACTAATACAAGGTCAGCTTCTTTTATTTTCTCTAAACTTTTTTCTACGCCTATTTTTTCAACAACATCACTGGTTTCTCTTATTCCCGCAGTATCTATAATATTAAGCATAAATCCATTAAAAGAAATACTTCCTTCAACAATATCTCTTGTTGTACCTGGAATATCTGTAACAATTGCTTTATCATCATCTAATAATTTATTTAAAATACTACTTTTACCAACATTAGGTCTACCTACAATAACCGTATTTATACCATCTTTAATAATTTTGGCATCATCATATTCTTTAACAATCTTCTCCAAAGATTCCCTAAATTTACTAATTTTATATTTTAAATCATTAACGGTTACTTCATATATATCATTATATTCTGGATAATCTATATTAACTTCTATATTACTAATAATATTAACAAGTTCTTCTCTTAAATTTCTAATTAAATTACTTCCTTTACCATTAAGATTAGCTATTGCAAGTTTTCTTGCTTCTTCCGTTTTTCCATTAATAAGATCCATCACAGCTTCAGCTTCCATTAAATCAATTCTTCCATTTAAGAAAGCTCTTTTAGTAAATTCACCAGGTTCAGCAAGTCTACATCCATTATTAAGTAATATTTCTAAAACTTTATTAGTTGTTGCAATACCACCATGTACATTTATTTCCACAACATCCTCTTTAGTAAAAGTTTTAGGAGCCCTCATTACACTAACTAATACTTCATCAATTATTTCTTCCTTATCTACAATATGTCCATAATTTATAGTATGAGAAAGAACTTTAGTTAAATCTTTCCCCTCAAATATTTTATTAACTACATCAATAGCATCTTTACCACTAACTCTAATAATAGATATAGCAGAAACACCAAGTGATGTACTTATAGCACAAATAGTATCATTCATTTTTTTACCTTCCTTTTATTTTCTTCGTTTAAACTATCCAGTATTTTTCTACTAAACACAAATTCCTCTAAACAATTCTTTTTTAGCAAAAAATCATTGGACAAAACATCATTATACATATTATTAATCTTACAATAATCAATTAATCTATCTAAATTTTCATAAACTACATCATAACCCTTTGATATAATATCATAATCTTTATGATATACATCTAATTTTAAATAAAAAACAGTTAAAAGATGAAATAGGGTAGTAGTAAGAATTATATTTTCTTTAAATCCCATATTACTTATTTTTCCTTTATTAATTAATTCTTTTTCTTTATTATTTTTAAAAGAAACTATATTATATAAATCATTATTATAAGACTTAATCATTTCAATATCTAATAAACTACCATAATGTTGAATTAAAGAGATAAACATCTCAAAATCGCCAAAAAACTTTATTAATTCATCTTCTTTATCACAATTTAATAAATTATAAGGAATAACCATATACTTCAAATAATCCAAAAAATTAATATTATTTTCATTATTATTTTTAATACCTAATAATCTTTTCATTAAAACAAATAAATTATCATTTATTTTTTCTAAAACATTTAATCTATTAAAATAAACAAAACAATCAATGACATCAAAGATATTCCTAGAAGATACAGATATATATTTATTATATAAAAGAACTTTATCAGCGATTAAATCTTTTGACATCATATCAATTTTATCACCATATAATTTATTTAATAGAATAAAAAATTCTTTTTTCCCCATAATTCACCAACATACATATATTATCACAATATAAAAAAAAAGAAAAGAAATTGAATTAATATCAATTTCTTGTATTGTTATCTTTTCCCATGGTATTTGTATCTATATTATTTACTCTCATACCTGTATCACCATAAGTCCTATATGAATTACCATTTGCATCAGTTTGTGTATAAGTTCCATCTAAATTATTCTGATGATAAGTACCATTACTATCCATATAATCACCATTCATAGTTCTTTTTGGTTGTGATTCAAAAAAATCACTCATTTTTGTAGGATTTTGGAAATTATGCATAATATCTTCAGTAGCTGTTTCTCCATGTGTTGTATATGAATTACCATTTGCATCAGTATGAGTCCATGTTCCATCTAAATTATTATGATGATGAGTTCCATCACTATCCGTATAATCACCATTCATATTTCTTGTTGGAAAAATTCCTTCACTTAAAGTTTGTGGACGATCCGTTAAATTAACTCCTGATGTTTTTCCACCATTAATAGCTTGACTTAGAGAAGCTGCTGCATTAGTTAATGCAGTAATACTACTACTATATTTTTCAATGTTTTTCATTTCCTTCTCTTCGTTAGCTATTACATCTGCTGCATATATTGACATTGAATTATTAACACCATCAAATATCTCATTAGAACTATTTATTGG
This sequence comes from uncultured Erysipelotrichaceae bacterium, assembly GCA_902783985.1. Lineage (GTDB taxonomy): Bacteria > Bacillota_I > Bacilli_A > RF39 > UBA660 > RUG12783. The sequence continues at coordinate 3,083 of CACZTI010000076.1, forward strand.
TCCATTAAGTATATCTGCCATATTTGACCAAGATCCAGCAATTCCTGAATCTTCAGATGCTACTATATTACTTATTTCATTACATATATTTTGTATATTTTTCAAATTATTTATTGTTTCTTGAAATATTCCTCTTGATTTTGATTGTAAATTTGCAAATCCAGAAACATTAAAATTATTATTCATTCTTACTCTCCTTTTACTTTAATTTTTGATTATTCAAATAATCTTGATGAGCTAGAAATGTTTCTGTTGATGCACACAAACCTTCTATCATCCCACTGATATCTTCACCAGTAAACTTAATTAACTCATTTAAAGCATCATTAATCGATGTACCATAAGCACTCTCTCTTACAAATTTTTGAAAATTTTCTTCTTGAAATAAATTTTTTATTTGCATGCTACTATCTGACACTGCATGTACTTTATTTCTAATATTATTTATTTCTCCTCTTGCAGCTGATATTGCTGATCTTCCTAAAGCCATTTATCTTTCCCTACCTTTCTAACTTAATTAAAACATACATTATTACATATGTCAACACTTATATTAAAAAAAAAAAAAAAAAAAAATGATTTATTTTACAAAATCACTTTTCTTGTTTTTATTCTTCTTTATTATCATCTTTCTTTTCTTCTATTTCTGGTTTTATAACAACATAACGATTAGGTTCTTCTCCTTCACTTTCTGTATAAACACCTTTAAAATTAGTTAAGGCATTATGAACTATTCTTCTTTCATAAGAATTCATTCTATCAAGTTTTGCTGGAACCTTACTTCTTCTAACTTCTCTTGCAGTCTTAATAGCAGCTTTTTCAATAAAATGTTGTTGCTTTTCTTTATATTCAGAAACATCTAAAACAAAATTATAATATTCACCAATCTCATTATAAATAGATTGTTTAATAATAGTTGTTAGAGCATTAAGAGTTCTTGCATCTTTTCCAATTAATATTGCATTATTATCAGAATAAATTGATATTGTTACGCCATTTTCTCTTTTTTTAACTTCCATATTAATGGTTAATCCCATTAATTTAGTTATCTCTTTTAACATTTCTTTAATATGTTCTATTACATCTTCTTTTTTTACAACTTCAATAACTGACTTTTTACTAAATAATTTTTGAGAACTTTCAATCTCTCTTATATATAAATTTTCTTCTTGCTCCATTAAATTAACCAATGCTTCATTTTTGGCATCATTAAATGTTTTTGCTTGATATTCATACTTTTTCATCTTATTTCATACTCCTTTTAACCAAATAATTTTGTATTAATGTAAATCCATTAGATATTATCCAATACATATTAAGTGCTGAACTCATAAATATTGACATTACAATTATCATAATTGTCATCATATTCATCATCATTTTTGTCTGTTTTGCCATATCTTCATTTCCTGTACTACTATTTTGTGCTTTAGCAATAGAATAGAATGTTGTTACAGCAACTAAAACTGTTAAAATGATATATAACCAATTTCCATTACCAATACCTATTCTTGGTGTTGTACCTAAATGAAATCCTAAGAAATTTTCTTCAAAAATCGCTGGAGTTCTATTTATAGCATCCAAGAATGCCATCAATAGAGGAAGTTGTAAAAGGGCAGGTAAACATCCTGACATAGGACTTATACCATTTTTCTTATAAATCATCATCATTTCTTGAGATTTCGCCATCATTACTTCACGATCATTTTGATCTTTATTAGCATATTTTTTCTCTAATCTATTAAGTTCAGGTTGAATATTTTTCATTTTTTCTGTTTGTAAAGTAGATTTTTTTGTCAGTGGAAATAAAATAAGTCTTATTAATAAACTTGTAATTATTAAACCTAAACCAAATTTTCCTGTTATTTTACCAAAAAAGATAATTACATATGCAAGAGGTTTAACAAATATACTTGTCCATAACCCTTCATATTTTCCTTTAAAAATACCAAATTCTTCACAAGAATCACTTTCAGTTACCTCTTTTGTTTCTTCAGCATCCTCTTTATTTTCTTCTTTAACTTCTTCTTTTTTAATTTCTTCCTTTTTATCTTCTTTTGCTTCGTTATTTTCAGTAACTTCTTCCTTTTCTACTGTTTGACTTTTATTTTTAACACTATCATCACATACACAATAAGGAATACTTGATAAATCATATCCATTATCTTCATATAACTTAATTGTTTCTTCATCTGTTGGTCGACACAAGATATTTTCTGTTAAATTTTGTCCAGTTGTCGGATTTGTTACCGCTTTTCCTTCACTATTTTTTAAATAAGTAGTACACCCTGTCATGGTAAAAATTAAAACTAAACTTAAAATACCATATTTTGCTTTCTTTTTCATGATTTCTTCCTTTTCTATTTTATTTTTTCTAAAAGATCTAGTATACTTTCATTTAATTCATTAAAAGATAATTCAAGACCTCTCACTCTCATTATTATAATATAATCTTTTCCATTTGAATAGATATTTTTGTTAATATCGCATATTTTTCTAATAATTCTTTTATAATAATTCCTCTTTACTGCATTTCCTATCTTTTTAGAAACAGATATTCCAAATCTCTTTTTACCATCTAAATTATCTAAATAATAAATAACGAAACTATTATTTTTTACACATTTTCCATTTTTTATTATTTTATCAAATTCCCATGATTTTTTTACAATTTCACATTTTTTCATAAATCACCATACAAAAAAACCACAATTGTGGCTATTTCTTTATTAATTCTTTACGACCTTTTCTTCTTCTATTATTCATAACCTTACTTTTCATACGAGCGAAAAATCCATGTTTCTTAGCTCTTCTTCTCTTATTTGGTTGATAAGTTCTTTTCATTTTTAACTAACATTCCTTTCTTTCGTCCCTTCGGTCCTCCGAAAGGCACACATTGTAATTAAAATAAATCTAATTCTTTGA
>CACZTI010000077.1 GCA_902783985.1 uncultured Erysipelotrichaceae bacterium
AATACTCGCGAAGTAAAACAAAGGTATTGGAAAGGAAAATAATCAATCATAAGAGAGTTATTTCCCTAAGATTGATTATACGAGAAAAATTATGAATAAAATTATTTATGAAGATTGCCTTGATATTATTAAAAAAATTGATTATGAAAAACTACAAAATAAAAGTTTTTTAATAACTGGTGCTAGTGGGATGTTAGGTTCGTACATTTCATATGTTTTAAAAGTTTTAAATGATGCTTTTAACATGAATATTCATATTATCTTAAATGTAAGAGATAAAAATAAGTTAAAAGAAGAATTTTTGAATGATTCTAATGTTGAAATAATAGTTCAAGATGTTATAAATCCTTTTAATTATGAAGGTCATATTGATTATATTGTTCATGCAGCTAGTCCTGCTAGTCCTAAGATAATGGTTAATCATCCTTTTGAAACTAATATTGCTAATACCATAGGAACATACAATACCCTAATGCTTGCTAAAGAAAAAGATGTTTTAGGATATCTCTTTATTTCATCAAGAGAGGTATATGGTGAACCAATAGATAATGATTATTTCAAAGAAGATGGAATGCTAGGGTATGTTAATCCATTAATTCCCAGAAATTCCTACGCTGAAGGTAAGAAAGCAGCTGAAAATATGTGTGTTAGTATGAAGGATGAGTATGGCATTAACACTAAAATAGTAAGACTTGCTCATACCTATGGACCAGGAATGAGTGTCTATGATGGCAGAGTACAAGCTGATTTTCTAAAAAATGTGATAAATAATGAAAATATTGTTATGAAAAGTGAAGGAACAAGTATTAGAACATATACCTATGTAGCGGATGCTGTTTTAGGAATATTTAAAGTATTATTAAGTAGTAAAGATATTGTCTATAATATAGCAGATGATAAAGAAATATCTATTAAAGAATTAGCGGAAGTACTAGTTAGTCTTTCTAATAATAAAAGTAAATTAATTATGCAAATAGATAATTCTTTAAAATCCGGAAGCGCTTCATTTACTAAGGGTATATTATCTAATGAAAAAATAAAAAAAGAACTAGGATGGAATCCTAAATATAATGTCCATGATGGTTTTTTAAGAACAATTGAATATTTAAAGGAAGAAATGTTATGCGATACAAAAGTTATGATAAAGAAACATTAAATAAATTACATCAAGTAGAACTTGAAATATTAGATAAATTTGCCTCTATTTGTGAGAAAAATAAATTAAATTATTTTTTAACTGGTGGAACAATGTTAGGCGCAATAAGACACTCTGGATTTATTCCATGGGATGATGATATTGATATTGGAATGCCACGATGTGATTATGATAAGTTTCTTAAAATTGCTCCCAAAGAGTTAGGAGATAATTATATTTTAGATTGTTTTGAATATAATAAGAATTACTATTTGCCATTTGCTAAAATTAAAAAGAATAATACGATATTTGATGAATTTCCTAATATGAATAATCATAAAGGTATATTTATTGATATAATTCCATTTGAAAATGTTAGTGAAATTAATTTTTCTTTAAGATTAAGGGCAATAATGGTAAAAAATATTATGGAAACAATGTATTATAAAAATAAAATATATAAATTAAAAAATACTCGAAAACCATTATTCGTTTTAATACTTAGTTTATTTACTAAAAATAGGTTAATGAAAATAGAAAAATATTTTCTAACTAAAGATAAAAATAATAATTCCAAATATATTAATGCTTTAGGAGGAACATATCATTATCTTAAAGAAACTAATTTAAGAGAAGATATACTACCACCAAAAAAAGTTTTATTTGAAGGAAAAGAATACAATGGTATGAACAAACCAGATATTTATTTGTCAAAAATATTTGGCGATTATATGAAATTACCCCCTAAAGAAAAAAGAGTTAATCATATGCCAAAGAAAATTAGTTTTGATGCTATTAATGATGAAAAGTATGATCCTAATGATCTTAGAAAACTTCAAAAAGTATTAATAGAAATGCTTGATGAAGTAGTAAGAATATGTAATAAACATAATTTAAGATATTTTATTACAGGTGGTACATGTTTAGGAGCCATAAGACACCATGGATTCATCCCATGGGATGATGATATTGATATAGTAATGCCAAGAGAAGATTATGAAAAATTTCTTTTAATTGCAAGAGATGAAATTGATGATAAATATTTTTTAGATTATTATAAAACTAATAAAGATAATCATTTTACATTCACTAAAATTCGAAAGAATAATACCACATTTGTTATGGAATATCAATATGCTTGTCATAATGGTTTTTTCTTAGATATTTTTCCCCTTGATTATAATGATGATAGAGATTCCTTAAAATTAAAACTTGAAATATCACTTGCCAAATGTATGCAGGAAACCCTTAAATATAAGAGTCATAATTTACATTTTAAAAGTTTAAGAAGACCTTTTATATCACTTTTGTTTTATCCATTTAGTAATAGAAAGTTACATGAAATGATAGATCATATTTATAAGAAAAATAATAATGGTAAACATATCAATGGTGCTGTTTATCCTACAATTCATCATTATCAAAAAGATATTTATAAATATGATATTGTTTTTCCATATTCTGAAGTAACTTTTGAAGGAAAAAAATATCACGCTTATCATGATACGGACAAATATTTAACACAATTATATGGAGATTATATGACATTACCTCCAAAAGATAAACATTTTGCTCATAAACCATTAAAATTAGATTTTAATAATGGTATTTCATTAAATACCAAAGAAGAGTATAATAAAATAAATAAGAAGTAGGATAGATTATGAAAAATGAAGATTTAAAAAAAGTTAAGGAAATAGAACTAGAAATAATGGATTTTTTTGATGATTTCTGTAAAAGTCATGATTTAACATATTATATGGTTTATGGTACTTTATTGGGTGCTGTAAGACACTCTGGATTCATTCCATGGGATGATGATATTGATGTTGCCATGACATGTGAAGATTATCTAAAACTTTTAAACTTAGAACAAGAAATTAGTCCTAAATACTATTTACAAAATGTTAATAATACTACAGCTTGTACTTATATTTTTTCTAAAATAAGAAAAAAACACACCACTATGGTAGAAAAAGAATTAAATTATTTACCATTTAAAAAAGGAATTAATATTGATATATTTCCATTATTTAAATATCCCAAAAGTAAATGGGGAAGAATATTGTTTCAAAAAAGATTAAGAATTGCGGGATTATTTGTAAATAGAGAAATTAAACCAACCAATTTTAAGGGAAAAATAATATATTTTTTCTTACACTTATTTACTTTAAAAAAAGCTAATAAGATTGCTAGAAATAATATTGATAAATTACTACACTATAATAAAGAATTTACTGAATATCGGATGGTACCTTCTGAAAGTTTAGGAAAAGATTGGTTTAAAAAAATAGAACTATCTTTTGAAGGAAGAAATTATACTGCACCAAAAGGTTATGAAAAATATCTTGAAAATGAATATGGAGATTATATGACATTACCTCCAGTTAATGAGAGATATGGTCATGGAATGGGGAATTTAATTATTGATTATAATAAAGATTATGATGAATAGGAGAAAATATGAAAACTAAAAAAACGGCGTTAAATATTATTACAGATGTTATTCCATTATTGATAGTATCAATATTAGGCATATATAAAGTTAAATTGTTTTTACAAGTTTTAGGTAATGATACTTTAGGTTTATATCAATTATTTAGTAATATTATGATATATGTAGCTTTAGTAGATGGTGGATTATCTTCAGCTTTAATGTATTCTTTATATAAACCAAATAGCCAAAATGATCATAAGAAATTTAATGAATTATTATCAGGTGGTCGTAAAACATTCTCGAAAATTGGCATGTATGTTTTTGGAATAGCTTTTGTTGTATCTTTCTTTGTCGTTTTCTTTATTAAAGATTCACCATTTAGTTATTGGTATATTGTTTTAACATTTCTTTTGTTTTCTCTTTCCAATGTTTTGGAATATTTCTTTGTTCCATATAATGTCTTACTAGAAGTTAAAGAAAAAAAATATATTTATAATTTAACTAGTCAAATAGGGCAAATTGTTCTTTCTATTTTAGAAATTATCATGCTTTTAACAGGATTCAAATTTGAATTAATTCTTTTAATGCATAGTGTTGTAAAATTATGTTCTCACTTAGTAGAAGTTTATATTTGTAAAAAAGAATTTCCCCTTGTTAATGTTCATGAGGAAAATAAAGATTATAGTTTTAAAAAATTTCTTAATTCCTTAATTTTCCATAAAATTAATGGATTAGTTGGAAGTAACATTGATACCTTAATTATTTCATCACTCTTAGGACTTTCATCAGTTGCCGTATATTCAACATATAACTATATCATTAATATGCTAAAGAAAATTCTAGGAAAATTACAAAGTTCAATGACTGCAATTGTTGGTAATATTCTTGCTAAATCCAAAGAAAAAATGTATGATTTATACTTAGAATTTGATAGTATGGTATTTTATGTTGCGATAATTATTTGTGTTCCATTAACCCTTGCCATCAATCAGTTTATAGATATTTTTTATGAAGGTAAAATAATGACTTCCTTTATGATAGGACTATCTTTTTCATTAATATTATTTACATATATTATTAAAATGGATACTAATCTTTTTGTATCTGCTGGAGGATTATATAAAGAAACCAAACATTGCGCTATCACTGATACAATAATTAATTTAATATTATCATTAGTATTAGTTAATATTATTGGTATTCCAGGTGTTCTTCTAGCTACTGCTTTTTCTGTTTTAATAGCGGAATATATTTTAAAAACAAGAGTTGTTCATAAATATATTTTTGAAAGAACACCAAAAGATTATTTTATAAGAAATATTAAATTTTTTGTCATTTTTATTATTGATTTAATAGGAAGTTACTATTTAATTAATATATTTAATATTAATACATTATTAACATGGATTATTTTCTATATCATCTTTACCATTATTAATGCCTTATTAATTTTATTAATCTTTGCCATGTTTAAGGAAATAAAATTTCTTCAAAGATTTAAAATTTTATTAAAAAGAGGTGCCTAATGAAAGTAGTATTTATTCAAATTAAAGGTGGTAATTATGGTGGTGTATGGCAAGTTAATAAAATAGTTGGAGAACATTTAATAAAAGATGGATATGATGTAAGTATTGTATCAATAAGAGATGATCATTTAGGAATAAAATTGGAACATGATGAAAGATTAAAGTTAATTACTATTAATGAAAAAGATTTATGGCATACACATCATCTTGATGATTTTAAAGAAAGTATTAAAAATCATCACTATTTAGAACTTGTTAAAAGATTATATGAAAGACTACTAAATAATTTTAAATTAAAAAATGATAAGAAAAAACTTAATAAATATTTAGATGATGTTAATCCTGATTATATAGTAACTACACAATATCAATTGCTAGACATGTTAGATAAAAAATATTTAAATAGAACTTTCCACGAACAACATTTAAGTTTTAGAGAGAGTTTTCGTCATCCTGCAACCAAAAAGACATTAATTAAGTATAAGGATTTAGTAACCTATATTTGGTTATGTGAAAAAACTAAAGAAACTGCTATCAAAAATGGTCTTAGTAATAGTATTTCATTATATAATGCTGTAAGATTTGAAACTAAAGAACGAGCTGATGTTTTAAATAATAAAAAATTAGTTACTATTGTTAGATTATCTATTGAAAAAAGAATTGATAAAATGGTTAATATCGTTAATAAATTATTTGAGGATAAAAAATATTCTGATTGGACATTAGAAATATATGGTGATGGTGAAGAATATGAAAATATCAAAAAATTAATTAAATCATCACAAATTACATTAATGGGAACTACAAATAATCCAAAAGATGTTTTATTATCATCATCAATTAATTTAAATACAAGTGATTATGAAGGTTTTTCATTAAGTATTTTAGAAGCATCAGAGTGTGGTGTACCAACAGTTACATTAAATTTTGGAGAATCTGTTGAAGAAGAAATAATTAATGGTAAAACAGGTTTAATTGCCAAAGATGAAAATGATTATTTAGAAAAATTAAAATTATTAATGGATAATCAAGAATTATTAGAAAAAATGAGTGTTAATACTAAAAAAAATAATGAGAGATTTCATATAGATAAAATAATTAAAGAATGGGAAAGAATACTAAAGCCAAATTTCAAGTAGAAAGTGGAATTTTTAAGAAAAAAGTGTAAAATCGTGCTAAAATTAAGTTGTCAATTGAGTTAGTTTAT